>JAAYXD010000064.1 GCA_012516065.1 Clostridiaceae bacterium | reverse complement strand
GTTGCGGACAGTTAAATTACGACCTGGAGGTATGCGGCGATGACACTGAAAGATATGAAAATAGGTGAAGAAGCGGTTATTTCCACAATAAAGGGCGGATACGGCATTCATGCGAAACTCGAATCAATGGGGCTTCGTGAAGGGAGCCGTATCACCAAAAAAAGCGCGGTTTTTGCAGGAGGCCCTGTCATTGTGCAGGCCGGAAGCACGCAGATAGCCATCGGGGATGGAATGGCGAACAGGATTATTGTTGAAACCGTGGACTAATATATTCGGATCGAAAAATCGTATCAGTTATATACAGACGCTTAGTTAGGGAAGAAGAAGTTATATGAAGAAGATATTACTGATGGGCAACCCGAATGTCGGGAAAAGCGCCATATTTACAAGTTTGACCGGAATAAACGCAAGGACATCGAATTATCCCGGCACAACTGTCAGCTATACCACAGGAACATTAACGGTTCTGAAAAAGGGCGCAGCGTGCGCGTCGTGCAGTAAAAAGAGCTGCAAAGGCTGCGGTTATGGTTCCGTCGAGAAAATTGAAGTTATTGACGTACCGGGCACATACAGGCTTGATCCTTTGAGCGAAGCCGAAAAGGTGGCTTGTCAGCTGCTGCCGGAAGGCGATATGATAATTAACGTTGTCGATGCGACAAACCTTGAAAGAAACCTGAATCTTACGCTCCAGCTGCTTGAGATGAACAAGCCTGTCATTGTTGCGCTGAATATGTGGGACGATACCGTTCACAAAGGTATTACGATAGATGTGGAAAAGCTTTCAAAGATGCTCGGCGTCCCGGTTGTTCCCACAACCGGTATTACGGGACAGGGAATAGACAAACTGATTGAGTATATAACGAACTACCCGCACGAATCCGCTGCAAAACGCGAATACAGGAACCGCTGGGCAGCGATTGGCGAAATAATCAGCGCAGTCCAGAACCTGGAACACAGGCGCCATACATTTCTTGAAAGGCTTCAGGATATCAGCATTCATCCGTTTGCCGGGATACCTGTCGCAATTATAATTATAATTGCGGTTTTCAGGGTGATTATCGGGATCGGTGAATTTCTAATCGGCATAATGGAACAACTGTTTGAAAGGTTCTATACTCCCGTTATTATGGCAATAAGCCGGCTTTTAGGCGGTCAAGGGGTTTTGCACCGGATTCTTATCGGCGATATTTCCGGGGAAACAATCGATTACGAGGCGGCTATGGGTGTTCTCACGACGGGCGTTTTCATGGAAATCGGGATTGTCCTTCCTTATATCCTGGTATTTTATATAGTATTGGGTTTTTTGGAGGATTTGGGATATCTGCCTCGGCTGGCCGTGTTATTTGACCGGTTCATGCACAGGGTTGGGCTTCACGGGTTTTCGATAATTCCGATGATGCTCGCGATGGGATGCAATGTACCCGGAATCCTGGCCATAAGAAATATTGAATCGCGCCGCCAGAGGTTTATAACGGCAACTTTGACAGCTATTACGATTCCTTGCTTTGCCCAGTCTGCGATAATTTTTTCAATTACAGCGACATACGGTACGGGATATGTTATCGCAATTCTTGGAACAATTCTTTCCGTATGGCTCGTGCTGGGTTCGGTTTTAAGCTTTTTCGTGGAGGGAACGACGGATACGCTTATAATGGAAGTTCCGCCATACAGGCTGCCGGCCTTTAAGGTAATGTTGAGAAATCTCGGCACAAGGATATACGGTTTTCTGACCGACGCTTTTCCGTATGTGCTGGGCGGTATCTTTTTTATAAATATATTGACGATTCTCGGCGTAATGGATTTTCTCGGAAAACTTGCGGCTCCGGTTATCACCGGAATTTTCGGTTTGCCTGAGGGCGCGGTCGCGTCCTTTGTCCTGGGCATTATACGAAAGGATGCCGCCGTGACATTGCTTGAACCTCTTAATATGAGCGGCGCGCAAATGGTTACCGGAGTCACTTTGCTGATTATATACTTTCCGTGCATGGCAACCTTTGTAATAATGCTCAAGGAACTTGGGCTTAAGGATACGTTTAAATCATTCGTTACGATGGTTATCGTAACTTTGCTTACCGGCGCTTACATCCGGTTCTTCATGAACATGTTTAAAAATCCGTGGATATATGTCATTTTAACCGTTCTGCTGTCGTTTGCCGTTATGCTTGTGCTTAGCCGGATAGCGGACAGGAGGCATCAGGCTGAATATACGTAAGCGAAGCTATACGCCGATTTTCTGCTCTCTCGCGTAGTAAAAAAGATACTGCTGCGCAATGCCCGCATTGTCACCGAAATAATCGCGGGCGAATTCCCTGATTGAATTAACATCGGTTTCACGTTTAAAGTAAAGCGTTTCGATAACACGCTTAACCCAGCGATCGATCGGGAATGCGCTCCGATCGAGCCCGCTGTAAAGAAGAACACAATCTGCGACCTTTTCGCCTATGCCGGGAAGGGATAGAAGAAATTTCCTTATTTCGGCCGGCGGAAGCTTTTGGATATTGCTCTCCAGTGAAGGCGTTTGACCGAATATCGCTGCTGTTTTTGAAATATACCGGCAGCGGTAACCGCCGCGGCATATGTTCAATTCGTCCAACGGCGCGTTTGCCAAAGCCGGAACGCCCGGGAACGTTTTTTGGGAGAATCCGCCCCTGACGGGCAGCCCGAAATGGGAGCACAACGACTCTATGATTTTTTTGATCCTTGGAATGTTATTATTCTGCGATATTAAAAACGATATAAGCGTTTCCCAGAAATCCTGCCTCAAAAGGCGTATTCCGTATCCGTGAAAAACCGCTGCTTTCAGATTTTCGTCCTTTTTCGCAAGTTCTGCTTTTATTTTGCCGTAATCCGTTTCCAAATCAAAGTAGCGTACGCAGTAATCAGTGAATTCCGATTCGCTCATGTTCAGGAATGTGCATGTTCTTCCGTTCCAAATCAGCCTTACGCCGAGATCTGAAATAATGCCGGTCCAGATGCCGCCTTTATCGGCGTTCCATCTGAAACACTGCCCGCATAGAAAAGTATGATGCGGGTTAAAATCGTTTATCTCCACCTCAAGGTTATTGTTCTGCGATGATACTATACGGAACAAACAAGTTTCCTCCCGGTTTTGCATCTTTCCGTTCTTACTGCGGATCCTGGTTCGGCCCCGAACAGCAACATTATACACCAAATAAGGCGCATTAACATTAATTCTATTGAAATTTGTCAATGATAATTGTAAAATGCTTTTAAAGACAGCCGGTAATTACTGATATTTTTCACTGCAGCAGGCAGCTTTTTTCTGATTGTTGAATTATTTCGCCAGTTTTGCCTTTGAAAAAACTTATCAATCCGCAGCAGATGCATTAAGCAGCAGAATAATTTCGGGGTGACAGCAATTGAAGCCCGGGAAGAATTTTTAGTTTTCATGCAGGCGGAGAGGCAAGGTTATGGATGATTATTGCAGGGAGAATGAACGCGTAAAGGTTGAGGTTACGGCTGATCAGCTGAAAGCTTATCTGTATTTGAATATTCCCGAGGAAGAACTCGAACCGGAATACAGAAAGACGCTTATTGACGAAATCCTTAACGCTTTGGCGAAAAAGCAGGTTGTATACGGCATAAAAACGGAACTGCTGCACGGTGAACTTGAAAACCATCAAAGAATCCTGATAGCGGAAGGAATTCCTCCGGTCAATGGAGAGGATTCGGTTATACGGATGTATGAAATAGAAGGCCCGAAGCCGAAGGTAATCGATAACGACAAGGTAAATTATTATCCGAAAGTGCGGATTGAGATAAAAGACGTGCTTGAGGAAGTAACAGAGGAGAGTCTTGGCAGGACATACTATTATAATAATTATGAATTATGCGTAAAAGATTGAGATGAGGACAAATTAAAATATGATCCAATTCTTAATGGAATAAAAGCGGTTTTTAAAAGATTATATCCCGTTCGGAAAACAAAAATGTATTTGAAAGGTGGATTCCGTTGAAGGAACGAATTTATACGATACCTGTCACCGATGCTTTTCGCGAGGATTGTGAGTGCCCGTTATGCCTGCTTGAAGAGAAACTGGAGAGCGACGCTCTTGAATATACGCTTGGTCCTTCAATGATGGAATCGGACAGCCGCATTGAGACAAACCGGAAAGGCTTTTGCAGCCGTCACTTTACAAAGCTTTACAATATGCAGAAAAACCGTCTCCCGTTAGGGCTCATTATAGATACGCATTTGGTTGAGCAAATCGGGATAATTAGGGAAATGACCGAAAAAAGCCTGCCGATGATTAAGAAGGAAGCTGCGGCAACCGCAATGGAACGCATTGCCGGTTCGTTAAAGAAGGACAGGAACGAAACGGTACAGTTTATAAACGCAATGATCGAAAAGCTGTCAAACCTGGAGAAAACGTGCACAATATGCGAAAAAATTGATTGGAACATGGAAAAGTTTACCGATGTAATCCTGTATCTTTTTTTTAAGGAACCCGATTTCAAAGAGCTGTTTATGGCGAAAAAGGGCTTTTGCCTGCCGCATCTGAAAAGGCTTTTGGAAGGCTCATTGAAGTACCTGAACAACAGAAACCGCAGTGAATTTATTATTGCGTTGATGTCGATGCAGTTGACGCATATGGACAGGATAAGGGAAGAAGTTTACTGGTTTACCCAGAAATTTGATTACAAGAACAAGGACGCGCCGTGGGGGAACTCGCAGGACGCGCTTCCGCGAAGTATCCGCAAGATAGCGGGTCCGGCCGATCTGGTACGGTAATTGTTAGTAAGTAAACTACTGTTTTTATGAAAGTGAACAAAAGCATCGCGAATGGAGATGAAACAATGAATAAAAAAGTCTATACTTATGAGGACTTGCTCGAAATAATGAAGATTTTAAGAAGCCCGCAGGGGTGTCCGTGGGACAGGGAGCAGGACCATGAAAGTCTGAAAAGGTACCTTATAGAGGAAGCATATGAGGTTATTGAAGCTATTGATATGAAAGACCCTGAGAAATTATGCGAAGAATTGGGGGATGTTTTGCTTCAGGTGGTATTTCATTCCCGGATTGCTGAAGAGAACGGGCAGTTTTCAATGAAAGATGTTATCCAGACTGTCAGCGAAAAAATGGTGCACCGGCATAAACATGTTTTTGGGATGGAACATGCCGAAACGGCGGACGATGTAATAAATTTGTGGGAGAAAATAAAAAAGGAGGAAAAAGGAAATAAAAACCGTACTTCGGTTTTGGACGGAGTGCCTTCCGTACTTCCCGCACTGATGAGGAGCTATAAGATACAGGAAAAAGCCGCGAAAGTCGGATTTGACTGGGACAATATTGATGATGCGTGGAAAAAGGTAACAGAGGAAGCCGGCGAACTGCGCGAAGCTTATATGAGCGGCGACAGGGCAAAAAGCGAAGAGGAGATAGGGGATCTGTTGTTTGCCGTGGTAAATGTCGCCCGGTTTCTGAAAATAGAGCCTGAACTGGCCTTAACGGGAACCATCGGCAAGTTTATTAAAAGATTTGAGTATATTGAAAAGAGAAGCAGCGAAATGGGAAAAGAACTTACGAGCATGACTCTTGCCGAAATGGATGAACTGTGGGAAGAAGCGAAAAGGGTATTTTAACTGGAAAGGGGTTCTTATGCGGATAGACAAATTTCTTAAAATAAGCCGTGTTATAAAAAGAAGAACGCTTGCGCATGAAGCCTGCGAACGGCAGAAAGTGACCATTAACGGAAAGATAGCCAAACCTGGATCAACCGTTCAGGAGGGGGATATAGTTGAAATCCGGTTCGGTGAAAACACGGTGAGGTTTCGCGTAAAAAAGGTTTCGGAACACGCAAGGAAAGAGGAAGCCGGGGAAATGATTGAAATTCTTTAACCGGGTCATATTCAGTCTTGGTACCCCTGCCTGCGCTTTTGCTGTCGTGAATAACGCCGCAGGCAGGGGTATTATGTTTTATCAGGCAAATGACATATTGTCGGCCATGTTCTCATAGAATTTCAATGCATGGACAATAACCTTCGCAAAAAATGTCCAGTGCAATCCATTAACTTTTCAGGTGGTGGAAGATCATGGCCGAGGATAAACGGATACCGGACAGGGAGCACCAGAACATTACCCTTAAGGACAGAAGAAGGCTGCTGATAACGGGCGTGCATAACGTTGAAAGTTTTAACGAAGAATGCATAGTCGTCGATACCGAGCTTGGAATTATTGTTGTAAGAGGGCTTGAAATGCATATAAACAAACTGGATGTCGAGAACGCGTCACTTGATGTTGAGGGCGAAATAGGCGCTGTTGAGTACCTGGATCAATCGGTGCCCAGGCGAAAAGGCGGTTTTTTATCAGGCCTGTTCCGATAGAAGGTTTGCAGTATGATGCATGAGGTATACGTGTTCGCAAGTGCAATGGCAAGCGGGCTTACAGCAGGATTCCTTTACGATCTTATCCGGATGAAGAGAAAAGCAATTAAGACAAAAACGGTGATGGCCGCCTTCGAGGATATTGCGTTCTGGATTGCCGTGTCGATACTCGTTTTCGTTACGGCCTATTTAAGCAATAAGGGCGAAATCAGAATGTATTTCATCATTGCCGTAATTACCGGGGTTGTATTCTATTACGCGTTCCTGTCCCGCTGGGTAATCCTTATACTTACGTTTATATTGAAAATAACATTAAAGCCTTTTATCCTGTTATTCAGGCTTTTATCGCCGCTGTTCGGTTTATTGGCGAAATTTTTGCGGGATAAAGCCGAAAAAACCGGCAAAAAACTGCATACCGCAAGATTGAAAGCAAATCGCCGCTTAAAATCCGTAAAGTATATAATGAAAAAAATTTAAAGATGTTCGTTATACCGGATACAGGACTCTCACCGTATAAATCACGGCTGTCAGAGTAACGGCCGACAAAAGCGTCGATACCATGACCGCGCGTGAGGCAAAACCGGGACTGTTATTGAATTCAACGCCGATAAACGCCGTATTGACGGCGGTCGGAACGGAAGAGGATATAATCAAAGTCTGTGCCATAATCCCCTTTATCCCGAACAACGATACCAAAAGAAAAGCGATAACCGGCCCCCCTATTAACCTGATAAATGCTGAAAGCAGGACATCCGGATCGGTAAACCTGATTTTTGTCTGGGACAACTGGACGCCGAGCGAGAGCAGCGCAAGCGCGATAAATCCGTCTTTTAAATAAGTTAAAGCGGGCCATATGGGCAGCTGCTCAAGATTATACGGGATAAATTTAAAAACAATAACCAGAACAAGGGAATAAAATGTCGGCATATTTAAAGCTTTCTTTACAGCGTCTTTTATGTTCCCGCCGGCACGGCTCGCGTTAAATACGCCTAAAGTATTCACACTGGAGTTCTGGATTAGCATCACGATTATCTGGACTGTCAGTGCGTAATTCAAATACGGCATTTCGCCGTTTACTTGGAACAGCTTGCCGGAATAAACCATTGTAATTAAAGGAATCCCAAAATTCCCCGAGTTATAGAACATGATTGAATTAATAAAAGCGTTTGTGCGGCTTTTGTCGTATTTACGCAATCTTCCTATAAGGGAACCGATCAGATAATATATCGGAATAATAAGAATGACTACAACGGCGGCAGTGAGCATATCCGTCCGGATTTCATTCGTATAAATGTTAACAAACAGGAAAAGGGGCGCGAAAACGTACAG
Source organism: Clostridiaceae bacterium (assembly GCA_012516065.1). Taxonomy (GTDB): domain Bacteria; phylum Bacillota; class Clostridia; order DSM-8532; family DSM-8532; genus DTU069. The sequence goes on along the minus strand of JAAYXD010000064.1, from coordinate 272 downwards.
AATAATTTTAGATAATGTGTGTACGTCGAGGCTGAATTTTTTCCCGAGAAACATCCCTAAAAAGATTATCGCAAAGATCGGTATCAGGTTATTGGTCAGTATAAATAAAAATATATTCATATGTTCATCCGCTTTCCTTATGGCCGCCCGGTTTTATGAAAAAGCACACATGCATATTATAAATACGAAATTCGGCATGTGCAATAGATGTGCAAAAAACCGGCCTTTTTACCGATATATTATTTAAGGACTATAAAAAAATTGTATAATAG
>JAAYXD010000271.1 GCA_012516065.1 Clostridiaceae bacterium | reverse complement strand
TTGCCCTTTATTGTACAATAAAAGTGAATCACAGTAGTATGGCAGGATGGCAGGTAGTGAAATTTGATTTTTTTGGAGGATGGTAGGAATATGTTTATGAAATTCTTGTTTCTTGCTCTCTTCGTTGCCGTTATGATCGGCGTCGGAATTTACAGCCGGAAAAAAATAAATAACGAACAGGACTTTTTATTGGGTGGAAGAAAAATGGGACCGTGGATTTCGGCTTTTGCCTATGGTACAACATATTTTTCAGCGGTTATTTTCATAGGCTATGCCGGAAAAAACGGATGGAATTTTGGAATTTCTGCCGTTTGGATTGGAATCGCAAATGCAGTTTTAGGTTGTCTTCTCTCCTGGCTTGTCCTTGCAAAGAGAACCCGTAAGATGACGCATGATTTAAACGTCTCAACAATGCCCGATTTCTTTGAAAAAAGATATGACAGCAAGGGTTTGAAAATAGTTTCGTCAATCATTATCTTCGTATTCCTTGTTCCTTATTCGGCATCGGTTTACCAGGGATTGAGCTATTTAATTGAAAAAACAATTGCAGTGCCTTTGGGTGCAACTTTTGGAATTACGATTTCTTTTGAGGCAATTATGCTGATAATGGCAGCCTTGACGGGAATATATCTTTTGCTTGGAGGATATGTTGCCACTGCAATTAATGATTTAATACAGGGCATTATAATGATACTCGGAATTATTTTAATGGTAGCCTTTGTTGTAAATCACGAAAATGTAGGAGGAATTGCCGAAGGACTGTCGAGGCTTTCACAAATTCCGGACGTGGGAGAAGGGCTGGTCAAGCCTTTCGGACCGCAGCCTTTAAGCCTTCTTTCTTTGGTTATACTTACGAGCCTTGGCACTTGGGGATTACCTCAGATGATTCATAAATTTTATGCGGTAAAAGACGATGATTCCATAAAGAAGGCTACTATTGTTTCGACGATTTTCGCAACATTGATATCCGGCGGAGCTTATTTCATAGGTGTCTTTGGGAGGCTCTTTGTTACACTGGATGAAATAGGCGGAGATCTTGACAGGATTGTACCTACCATGCTTGAAAAGGCATTGCCGGATTATTTGATGGGTATTGTAATTATTCTGGTGCTTTCGGCTTCGATGTCAACTCTTTCTTCACTGGTGCTTGTATCAAGTTCGGCAATTTCCATGGACCTTGTAAAGGGAGTATTTTTCCCGAAGATGAAGAGTGAAAAGGTCATGGTTCTTATGAGAATACTTTGTGCTTTGTTTGTGGCATTTTCCTTCGTCGTCGGTGTAAGACCCAGCTCCATTTTGACACTTATGTCATTGTCCTGGGGAACTGTTGCAGGTTCATTCCTTGCTCCTTTCTTGTACGGCCTGTACTGGAAAGGTACTACAAAGGCGGGAGCGTGGACGGGTATGATAGTTGGGTTCTTATGCTCCGTGGGAGGTTCAATGATTTTTGGTTTAAAGAATGCACCGAATGTGGGAGCGGCAGCCATGCTCATATCTCTTATAGTGGTACCTGTGGTAAGCCTCTTTACGGCAAAGCTTCCAAATGCGCATATTAACATGATATACGGTGAGGAAGACAGTAAGCAGAAATTGGCCTCATAAAAGGAAATATCTTAACATAAAATAGAATTAAATAGAATTAACATAAAATAGAATTTAATTTGTATATTGAAAAAGCAGCCGAAGATTACTTTTCGGCTGCTTTGCTTTTTATGGCGGGGCAATGGATCTATTTTCCGATTTTAAAGGTTTTCACTTTTGGACTGCAGGCTGTTTACAGCCTTTTTTGAAAGGGAAGTTGTAAAATAAAATGCCGTAATATATAGAAAACTCATGGTAATCCATTGTAAAATGTTTAATAACCAAAGAAAAACATTAGCAAAGGAGTACCATGAGTTATATATGAATAATAACACAGAAACAAGAAAAAACAAACACCTAAATGAAAGAGAAAGATACGCCATAGAGTTGTACCTAAAAGAAAAGTATACAGTAACGGAAATAGCAAAGAGGTTGGGCAGGCACAGAAGGACAATAGAAAGAGAAATAACCCGTGGGACAATATATTTACAAAATAGTGATTTAACATACAGAAAAGAGTATTGTGCAGATGTAGCCCAAAGGAGATATGTAGAGAACGGGAAGAATAAAGGTCCACGGTTAAAGATAGGAAATGACCATGAATTAGTGAGGTATATAGAATCAAAGATAATAAATGAAAAATATTCTCCTGATGCTGTTATTGGACAAATAAAAGCAAAGGGACTGAAGTTTAAAACCAGTATCTGCACGAAAACACTATATAACTACATTGACAGAGGGGATGTATTTTTAAGACTAACGAATAAATATTTGCCAGTGAAAAAGGATGGTAAAAAACGCATATATCAAAGGGTTAAGAAGATAGCACTGAAAAATCTTAAGGGAAGCAGCATAGAGGAAAGGCCGAAAGAAGTTAACGATAGAAAGGAATATGGACACTGGGAGATGGACTGTGTAGTAGGCAGAAAAAATAGCGCAGCAGTATTACTGGTATTAAGTGAACGAAAGACAAGAGAAGAAATAATTCTTAAACTACCAGACAAAACGCAGGAATCAGTAATCAAAGCAATAGATGAATTAGAAAGGAAGTATAGAAGGAAATTTAGGGAGAAGTTTAAAACGATAACAGTAGATAACGGGACAGAGTTTTTGGACTATAGAGGGATAGAGAAATCAAAAATAGAGCCAGGCAAGGACAGGACGAAAGTGTATTATGCTCATCCTTATAGTTCTTGGGAAAGAGGAACGAACGAGAATATTAATAAACTGATAAGAAGATTTATACCAAAAGGGACAGATATATCAAAAGTAAGTAAAGCAAAAATAAAAAGTATAGAGAGATGGATTAATGAATATCCAAGAAGAATGTTTGGTTATAGGTCAGCCATAGAAATGGCGGTATATACATAGAATTTATTCCAATAAGCAATGGATTTACCAAATTTTGCACGGCATTTAATATTGCAATTTATACAGATTATTATTTTTTTAAAAAAGCTTGACTAATTGCAAAATATAGCTTAAAATTGTGTGTAAAGTATTTTTACTTTACAGGTGAACATATGGATAAGGTGTATGAAGCTGCGCTTTTGCTGGACTTTTACGGACAGCTGCTTACAAAAAGGCAGTTTGAAATATTGGATCTTTATTTGAATAATGATTATTCTTTGGGTGAGATTGCAGAGCACCTTAATATAAGCAGGCAGGGTGTTTATGACAATATAAAGCGCGGTAGAGCTATGCTGGACCGTATGGAAGAAAAACTCGGACTTGTGCATAAATTTTTGCAGCAGAAAAACAGAGCATTGGAAATACTAAAGGATATAAAAAGTATTGATATTAGCAGCATGAGTGTTGAAGATGCGAAAATTTTAAAGAGAGTTGAAGAGAGAATAGAGGAAATTGTGGAAAGCTGAGTATTCGATATCCTTATGGAATTGAGGTGTCACATAGTATTATGTTGTTTGAAGGATTGTCAGGCAAGCTTCAGGAGGCAATGAAGAAGCTCAGAGGCAAAGGAAGAGTTACTGAAAAAGACGTAAAAGAAATGATGCGCGAGATAAAGCTTGCGCTTTTGGAGGCGGACGTTAACTTTAAAGTTGTCAAGGACTTTATTGGAAAAGTGTCCGAAAGAGCCGTGGGGCAGGAAGTTTTGGAAAGCCTTACGCCCGGACAGCAGGTTATAAAAATTGTCCATGAAGAGCTTATCAACCTCATGGGTTCTGCAAACAGCAAGGTAACATTTTCATCAAAACCACCTACGATATATATGATGGTAGGACTTCAAGGTTCCGGTAAGACCACCACGTCGGGAAAACTGGCAAACCTTTTGAGAAAGCAGGGCAAAAAGCCTCTTTTGGTTGCCTGCGACGTATACAGGCCGGCTGCTATAAAGCAGCTGCAGGTGGTTGGTTCACAACTGGGGATTGAAGTATTTTCGATGGGAGACAAGACCAATCCCGTTGACATAGCCAAAGCGGCTGTTGAATATGCGAAATCAAGACAGTATGATCTTGTTATAATAGATACGGCCGGTCGACTCCATATTAATGAAGAGCTTATGGAAGAGCTTCAGAACATAAAAGAAGCCGTCAGGCCACAGGAGATTCTGCTTGTGGTAGACTCAATGACCGGTCAGGATGCCGTAAATGTTGCAGAAAGCTTTAACGAAAAATTGGGTGTTGACGGTATCATACTTACCAAGCTTGACGGCGATACCCGTGGAGGAGCGGCGCTTTCTGTCAAAGCTGTTACAGGAAAGCCCATCAAGTTTATAGGTATGGGCGAAAAATTAAATGATATTGAGCCGTTTTTCCCTGACAGAATGGCATCAAGAATTCTTGGCATGGGAGACGTTTTAAGTCTCATTGAAAAAGCCCAGGAAGCCTTTGATGAGAAAAAGGCATTGGAGCTTGAAAAGAAAATGCGCACCCAGCAGTTTACGCTGGAGGACTTTTTAGAACAGATGCAGCAGATTAAAAAGATGGGACCTTTGAATCAACTGTTGGCAATGATTCCGGGGTTCAATGCAAATGTCATGAAAGATATAGAACTGGATGAGAAGAAAATGGCCCGTGTCGAGGCTATTATAAAATCCATGACAAAGGAAGAAAGGAACAATCCTTCAATAATAAACGGCAGCAGGAGAAAAAGAATTGCTGCAGGAAGCGGTACCACCGTTCAGGAGGTAAACAAGCTTCTAAAAGAGTTTGAAGAAATGAAGAAGATGATGAAAATGATGACTGAAATGGGTAAACGCGGTAAAAAGGGATTGAAAAAATTCCGAATGCCGTTTTAATAAAAAATAGTTCTAATTATAGTTGCGGGAGGTGAAAAAATGGCAGTTAAGATAAGGTTAAAAAGGATGGGAGCAAAGAAGAGGCCTTTCTATAGAGTTGTTGTTGCTGACTCGAGATATCCTCGCGACGGCAGGTTTATAGAGGAAATAGGAACTTACAATCCTCTTACAGAGCCGAGCGAGATTAAAATTGATACAGAAAAGGCTCAAAAGTGGCTTAAAAACGGTGCACAGCCTACAGATACCGTAAGAGCTTTGCTAAAGAAAGTTGGAGTAATATCCTAAAATTATAACAACAGATATACTTAAATTTGAATTAACAGTGACATTAAAGGTAAAAATACGGGAGGTATATATAATGAAAGAACTTCTCGAGACGATTGCCAGAGCATTGGTAGACTGCCCGGAAGATGTTTATGTAAATGAGGTTGAAGGAGAAAAATCCGTTATCCTTGAATTAAAGGTATCAAAAGATGATATGGGCAAGGTAATTGGAAAACAAGGAAGAATAGCGAAGGCAATCAGGACAGTGATGAAGGCGGCAGCAGTAAAGGAAAACAAGAGAGTATCTGTGGAAATATTACAGTAAAAAAATGTGGGCAGGGGTCAGTCTCTTGTCCACATTTTTTAGCTTGTTGGAGTTGATGGCCAAGCTTTTGGTAAAATCCAGCTGGATTAAGAGATTTAGATGGTGGTGTAAGACCGGTGATACAATATTTGCAAGTAGGAAAAATAGTAAATACTCATGGTATAAAGGGAGAGGTCAAAGCTATTCCGCTTACTGACAATCCCCGTAGATTTAACAAACTTAAGTGGGCCTATGTGTCCAAAGAAATATCCAATGAAATGCCAAAATTTGATATTGTATCTGTAAAACATCACAAGAACTTTGTAATTTTAAAGTTCAGTGGAATAGATGATATGAATGCTGCCGAAAAACTTAAAGAACATTTTGTAATTATTGACAGAAAAGATGCTGTAAAGCTTCCAAAGGACACATTTTTTATTTGTGACCTCATTGGTATGAATGTGTTTGACACAGAAGAAAAGAAATTAGGGGTACTTACCGATGTGCTGAGTACCGGAAGCAATGATGTGTATGTGGTAAAAAGTGATAATAATAAGGAAATTTTAATACCTGCACTAAAGTCTGTGGTAAAGAAAGTTTGTTTTGAAGACAATAAAATGGTGGTAGATTTGCCTCAAGGATTGATTGATGATGAGGTTTGATGTGTTGACACTTTTTCCCGAGGTTTTTGATGCCGTGCTTGGCGAAAGCATTATAGGCAGAGCCCGGAAAAACAATATAATACAAATTAACACTATAAATATAAGAGATTTTTCTACGAACAAGCACAGGAAAGTGGATGACTATCCTTATGGCGGCGGGGGTGGCATGGTGATGATGGCCCAGCCGATTTATGACGCTTATTTATCCATTGCAGAAAAGCTTTCCTACAAGCCAAGGGTTATTTACCTAAGCCCGCAGGGAAGAGTGCTAAATCAGCAAATTGTCAAAGAGCTTTCAAAGGAGAACCATTTGATTTTGCTCTGTGGTCACTATGAAGGTGTTGATGAGCGGATTATAGAAGAAATAGTGGACGATGAGATTTCCATAGGAGATTATGTGCTGACAGGCGGGGAGCTTCCGGCCATGGTACTTATAGACTCTGTCAGCAGGCTTATTCCGGGAGTTTTGTCCAGTGAGGAATCCTACTCTCAAGAGTCCCATTATGAAGGACTTTTGGAGTATCCTCAATACACAAGGCCTTATGAATTTTGCAACAGAAAAGTTCCTGACGTGCTGATGTCAGGACATCATGAAAACATAAACAGGTGGAGAAGGCAGCAGTCGTTAAAGAGGACCTATTTAAAACGGCCTGATTTGTTTGCCAGGCTGTCTTTGGATGAGACGGACAAGAAACTTCTGGAAGAAGCGTTGAAAGAGACTTCGGAGTAAGCATTAAATTAAATATTAAATTTTCGTAAATATAAATAAAATGGCAAAAAAATATTTACAATATATTAAGTCTATGGTATAATGTCATCCTGTGGAATACGGACGGTCCGCTGTTTTATACAAGAACGTCTGCGAGGGAGGAGGATAGGAATGGACATAATAAAAGCTATTGAACAGGAGCAGCTTAAGAAAGACGTACCTGATTTTTCAATTGGAGATTATGTAAGAGTTAACGTAAAAGTTAAAGAAGGTAACAGGGAAAGAATTCAGGCTTTTGAAGGTACTGTAATTGCCAAAAAAGGCTCCGGAATAAGTGAAACATTTACCGTAAGGAAAATATCCTACGGAGTTGGAGTGGAAAGAATTTTCCCTGTTCATTCACCAAGAGTTGCTGGTATTGAAGTTATCAGAAAAGGTAAAGTCAGAAGAGCGAAGCTTTATTATCTGCGTGAGAGAGTTGGTAAATCAGCAAAAGTTAAAACAAAATTGGAGTAAAATAGTTAAAAATAAAGGGGACTTGCAAGTCCCCTTTATTTCGCAATTCAAAATGCCTTGCTTAGTTTGTTCTTGCCGTTCTTTCCTCCGAGGGAAAATAGTGATATAATAAATACTATCATTAGAATCTGAGAATTTTTAAGGGTTGCATAATATGGAGTTTAAAAAGAAACCTGCCGGTATTGACAAAAATCATGAGAATGAGCTGAAAAAGAAGTTTGGAACCAATTTTCAGGCGGAAAAGCCGAAGTATTTCAAGGAAATTGTAAAATGGATTTTACTTATAGTTGTAGCTTTATTTACCGCTCTTTTGCTTAGAGCCTATGTGTTTGAATGGGTGGTTGTCCAGGGACAGTCCATGGAAAACACTCTTTACAACAACGAGGTTTTGTTTGTAAGCAAACTCAGTTATGACAGGCCGAAAAGAGGCGACATTGTCATAATTCAGATTTATGAAGGGAATTGGGATTATTTAGCCTTTTTTAAAGATATACCTTTATTCAGGACGCTTTTTCCCAGCCAGGGCGAGGTAAACTACATAAAAAGGGTGGTAGGACTTCCCGGAGATGAGATTGATATCAGGGACGGATATTTATACATTAACGGTGAAAAGCAACAAGAGCCGTATACAAAAGGGTTAACTTACGAGCAAAGCTTTGAGCTTCCCAGAGTAGTGCCTGAGAATAAAGTATTTGTCATGGGTGATAATAGAGAATATAGCAAAGACAGCAGGCAATTGGGCTTTATCGGTTTTGAACGTATAAAGGGAAAAGCAATTTTTAGAGTAAAGCCTTTGAAAAGTTTTGGCAGTATTTATTGATTATGTTGGATTTGGGAGGAACAAATGAATATTCAGTGGTTTCCGGGTCATATGGCCAAGACCAGAAGGATTCTTGCAGAAAATTTGAAAATGGTTGATGTGGTTGTTGAACTTTTGGATGCAAGAATTCCGGCAAGCAGTAAAAATCCTGAGATAGACGGTATTGTAAAGAACAAGCCGAAAATTGTGGTGCTGAATAAAGCCGATCTGGCGGATGAAAAGATTTCGAACGAGTGGAGCAAATGGTACAATTCTCAAGGTTATGCCACTATTTTTATTGATTCCATAAAAGGTACCGGAATAAAGCAGCTCAAAGACCAAATGCGGGACATTATGAAGGACAGGATTGAAAGAGACAGGCAAAGAGGCAGAATTTTCAGGCCTATAAGGACCATGATTGTCGGCATACCCAATGTGGGAAAGTCTTCTCTTATAAACAAGATTGCCGGCAAAAAGAGTGCTGTGACCGGCGACAGGCCCGGTGTTACACGCAACAAACAGTGGATAAATGTCAATAATGAAATTCAGTTGATGGATACGCCGGGAATCCTCTGGCCGAAATTTGAAGATAAGACGGTTGGCATAAATCTGGCCGTTACCGGCGCGATAAAAGATGAAATAATAGATACCGTGGAACTGGCTTCGATTTTGCTTGAGCATCTTTCAAAAACTTATCCGGAGAATATTAAGAAAAGATACAAGCTTGAATCGCTGCAGGACAAAAAGGGATATGAACTTTTGGAGGAAGCGGGCAAAAAGAGAGGCTGCATAATTTCCGGAGGCGAAGTGGATCTTACAAGGATTGCAGCTATTGTACTGGATGAGTTCCGCGGAGGCAAAATAGGAAGGATTACCCTGGAAAGACCGGGAGATGCTGTACAGGAATTAGTAGCAGATTAACGTGACGGAGGTGTTTAACATGGCAAAAAGTGAAGAAATCATTCGTGAAAGATATAAGGTGATGGCTCCAAGAATAATAAAAGCCTTGAATCAGCGAAATTTTGAAGCTTATTTCTGTGAGACTTCCGAAAAGGCGGTTGAGTGTGCGCTGTCCTTAATTCCTCAAGGAGCATCGGTGGCATGGGGCGGTTCCATGACTCTTGAGGAAATCGGATTGATACAGAGGCTAAAAGAGGGAAATTATCAGGTAATTGACCGGGATACTGCAAAATCTCAGGAAGAGCGTTTTTCCCTGATGCGTCAGGCGCTGCTCAGCGATGTGTATTTGGCGAGCGTGAATGCGATGAGTGAGGATGGAATAATGGTAAATATCGACGGAAGGGGAAATCGTATTTCAGCAATAGCATTTGGACCTAAAACGGTAATACTTGTCGTCGGTATGAACAAAATATGCAGGGACCTTGAGAGTGCAAGAAAACGGGCACATACTTATGCAGCCCCGAATAACGCACTGCGTTTGGGTCTGGAGCTTCCCTGCACCAAAACGGGATGCTGTTTTGATTGCAATAAGAATAACCCGTCAAGTATTTGCGCTCAGATTGTTGAAATGCACAGCAGCATTGTTCCCGGAAGGATTAAAGTAATTCTTGTGGGCGAAAATCTCGGATTGTGACGCTTTGATATATGTTTTGATATATGTTTTTTTATGATATTGCCGGAAAGTGATGGTGCAGAAGAAGATGGGAAATATGACTGTCAAACAAATTGAGAAGTCCGTGGAAGGTTTGGACCTGGATAAGGCTTTGGAAAAGCTTTATTGCCTTAAGGCTGAGTTTGGAGACAGGGTTGACAAAATCATAGAAAAGTATGAAAAGAAAAAACTTAAATATGAAAAAGAACTGAATAGATACCTGGAAATGTGCATATATGAAAAAGAGGCTTATCAGAGAGGCTACAAATTGATTGCCGGGATTGATGAGGCGGGGCGCGGCCCACTTGCAGGTCCCGTTGTAGCTGCTGCGGTTATCCTTCCCCAGGATGTTTTCATAGAAGGCCTTAATGATTCAAAAAAGCTAACTGAGAATCAAAGGGAAAAGCTTTTTGACGTAATTAATGATAAAGCGATCGGAGCGGGCATAGGGATTGTGGATGAAAAGCAAATTGATGAAATAAATATTCTGAATGCCACGAAAAAAGCAATGAAACTGGCTGTTGGCAATCTAAAGCCTGTCCCGGACATTCTTTTTATTGATTCTTTAAAACTTGACGATATAAATATTGAACAAAATTCCATAGTAAAAGGCGATGCAAAAAGCGTGTCCATTGCGGCGGCGTCAATTATAGCAAAGGTTACAAGGGACCGTATACTAAGAGAAATGGATAAAAAATACCCAATGTATGGATTTGCCAGGCATAAAGGTTACGGTACCGGCGAACATATAGAAGCTATTAAGAAATACGGTATTTGTCCGATACATAGAGTAAGCTTTACAAAGAACTTCATAGTATAGGCCAGGCTTTTCACAAAATGCTTTAGGAGGAAGAAAAGTGAGAATAGAAAGCTCGGAAAATGTATTAATTCAACAGACCGGAGCTTTGGACATACTTTCGCGGCTTGATACGGGAGATACCTTGAGAGCAAGGGTAGTTGACATTACTGCAAATGAGCTGCTCCTAAAGCTGTTTGACGGAACATTGATAAATGCCGGTACTATGACTCCCATAGATGCCAAAAAGGGAGAGTTGCTTGATTTTATTGTAAAAAACAAAGTGAACAATCAATTGTTTTTGGAAATCATGAAGGATGGCGTTCAAAATGCCGCTCAGCCCAATGTTGAGGACGAAATTAAAAACAAGCTTGCACAGCTTGGCATAAAGCCTGACAGAAGAAATATGGAGACGGCGGCTGAACTTCGTGCCAATGGAACTCAGCTTAATGCTGAAAACATTACCAAAGTTGTTGATGCGGTGCTTAGGTTTAAAAACCTTGGCATTGCAAAAGCAGCCTATCTTGTTTCAAACAATATTATTCCCGAAGAAAAAAGTATAACAAGTCTAAATAGATTTGTCGAGGGCAGAGTGAGATTGAGTTCTGAGCTTTTAGATCTGGCTTCAAGTCTTGCAGAGATTCAGGATAAAGATGTGGCTTTTGCCATCTTAAAAAAGCTTAATGCCATGGATTATCCTTCTCAAAAGAGCGGAGAAACTTCTGATGTCAGCACTTCCCCTATTCATTATGAAAACGGAAAAATTTATAACAGCCAAAAGAATTGGCATATTGAAGGGAATGTGGCTCAAAAAAGTGAAAAGGAGCATTGGAGCCGTAAGCCTGAATTGTCCCGAAATGGCAATATAGGTACAGAAAATTTGGATAAAACAGTGAAAAATGTTGACATAGAGGGAAATGAGATATTACAATTAAAGAAAAAAACTGCTGATTTTGTTAATTACAAAGAAAACATAGAGAAATCTGAAAAAGAGCTTGCTGACTTTTT
>JAAYXD010000305.1 GCA_012516065.1 Clostridiaceae bacterium | reverse complement strand
TGATATCCTCTAATTGTGCCATCTTAATCATATCCTTTCCTCCTGTACGATGATGCTGTCAACATAATCATACAGGAAATTTGATTAAGGTGGCCTAATTTTTTGCCGGTATATGGTACAATTTTAGAGTAGCACTAACACCCATGCGGGGAGAGACCACAAACTCCGCAGTTTTTCCCCATGCCGTAATCTATTTCAATCCACTCTCCCCATGCGGGGAGAGACACGCCGTAACCGTATTTATCGTAATGCTTGGGAAATTTCAATCCACTCTCCCCATGCGGGGAGAGACCCTGCAAAACCAGGCGATACAATATACCGTCCTATTTCAATCCACTCTCCCCATGCGGGGAGAGACGACAAAAGTAAGATACACTTAATCGAATGTGAAATATTTCAATCCACTCTCCCCATGCGGGGAGAGACGTTGCCGTATTTGATGCAGTATGCTTCTTTTAAATTTCAATCCACTCTCCCCATGCGGGGAGAGACGATGTCCTGGGACAGATTTCCGACAACCTTTGTATTTCAATCCACTCTCCCCATGCGGGGAGAGACTCAGTCAAAGAGCCGCGAAGGGATATAGAGGTAATTTCAATCCACTCTCCCCATGCGGGGAGAGACAACTGGCAGGGCTATTTACAAGCGAGATTGACAGATTTCAATCCACTCTCCCCATGCGGGGAGAGACCATGGTGATCCTCCACGGTGGCGCTCGGGACAAAATTTCAATCCACTCTCCCCATGCGGGGAGAGACTGAGAGGCTGGCGAAAACAGGTCAGTTGACGCATATTTCAATCCACTCTCCCCATGCGGGGAGAGACAAGCAGCATTTCGTTGTCAAGCAAAACCCTATAAAATTTCAATCCACTCTCCCCATGCGGGGAGAGACACTTGGCTGAGTGCTTGTATAGTGGCGGTGAAGCGATTTCAATCCACTCTCCCCATGCGGGGAGAGACATTGACTGGCATGACGTAGCCCGAGTGCTGCGGATTTCAATCCACTCTCCCCATGCGGGGAGAGACAAACCGTTTATGAAACCGTTGGTTGAACGGTTACAGATTTCAATCCACTCTCCCCATGCGGGGAGAGACGGCTTGGCGCAGAAGCTGAAAACATCACAGCAGAATTTCAATCCACTCTCCCCATGCGGGGAGAGACTGGACCCTGCAAGAATTTCTGCAGCGTGGCCTGATTTCAATCCACTCTCCCCATGCGGGGAGAGACAAATTTACAGACGTAATGACATGGGACGAAATCCAATTTCAATCCACTCTCCCCATGCGGGGAGAGACTAAGTTTAGCTACACCATCTTCAATAGAGTATGATTTCAATCCACTCTCCCCATGCGGGGAGAGACATATTGATGTATTTAGTAGTTGGGTTCTTTGTGTGATTTCAATCCACTCTTCCCATGCGGGGAGAGACAATTCGAGCTTGGAACGCCGAAACTCACAGTCGTATTTCAATCCACTCTCCCCATGCGGGGAGAGACAACACGGTCTTGAACACACCGTTGAAGCCATTCTGATTTCAATCCACTCTCCCCATGCGGGGAGAGACGAGAAAAACAGTCATGAGCAAAGATTTAAAGCGATTTCAATCCACTCTCCCCATGCGGGGAGAGACAAGGCTGAGAAGCTGGAGGCCATCAATGCAGATGATTTCAATCCACTCTCCCCATGCGGGGAGAGACATTGTCAAGAGGTCCGCCGGGGCAACGTTCACAATTTCAATCCACTCTCCCCATGCGGGGAGAGACCCGCCTGAAATGATTACAGAGATTTCGCAACAGAGATTTCAATCCACTCTCCCCATGCGGGGAGAGACCAGAACTCAAAGCTGATTTCGAAAAATACCTTAATATTTCAATCCACTCTCCCCATGCGGGGAGAGACGGCCAATGACTATAATCCGAATAAAGTAGCTCCACCAATTTCAATCCACTCTCCCCATGCGGGGAGAGACCTCCGATGATGTCAAACGCTTTAAGGTCATAGTCATTTCAATCCACTCTCCCCATGCGGGGAGAGACTATAGACTTTCAAGATGTAGCCCGAGTTCTACGTATTTCAATCCACTCTCCCCATGCGGGGAGAGACTCATCCATGACATACCCCATGCGCTCCGCCTCGATTTCAATCCACTCTCCCCATGCGGGGAGAGACTGGAAGGGCAGGAGTGGGACTGATGCAGGCCTATGACGTATTTCAATCCACTCTCCCCATGCGGGGAGAGACGATGGTTATGTTTCTGCATTTGGATGGTCAGAAATTTCAATCCACTCTCCCCATGCGGGGAGAGACAGCAGATACATATATTGATGATAGTACTCCTAATGCATTTCAATCCACTCTCCCCATGCGGGGAGAGACTAGGCTCCACCGCGGCGAACGCGTTCTGACGGCGATTTCAATCCACTCTCCCCATGCGGGGAGAGACGGCCGGCGGGATCCCGACAACGTCATGGCCGGGCAATTTCAATCCACTCTCCCCATGCGGGGAGAGACCCCCCTGAAATTGCCTATTCCTTCGATGATATGGAAATTTCAATCCACTCTCCCCATGCGGGGAGAGACCCATAACCTCTGAATTAGCTTCCAAATCAATTGATTTCAATCCACTCTCCCCATGCGGGGAGAGACCTTGAGGGACAGGCATACCCTTCTTTTTCCAGCAGCATTTCAATCCACTCTCCCCATGCGGGGAGAGACCTAAAGAAACATTTCCATTTTTATTTACCCACGGATTTCAATCCACTCTCCCCATGCGGGGAGAGACTTGATTTGCAGGAACTACTCCGTCCAACATCATCAATTTCAATCCACTCTCCCCATGCGGGGAGAGACACCAACTAGGGATGGTTCGATAGATGGAACAGAATGATTTCAATCCACTCTCCCCATGCGGGGAGAGACACACATAGACATCTTTGTCGTTCTGCACCACCTGATTTCAATCCACTCTCCCCATGCGGGGAGAGACGAGCACAAAGGCTTGGGTGTAAGCTCCAAATACATGATTTCAATCCACTCTCCCCATGCGGGGAGAGACGGTATAACCCCGGCCTGGACCAGACCGTCCATGATATTTCAATCCACTCTCCCCATGCGGGGAGAGACTCGTCAAATATCATTGATTCAGCGGTTTTTCTGGCGATTTCAATCCACTCTCCCCATGCGGGGAGAGACTTACATAGCGAACGAAACCATCAGCATCATTGAATTTCAATCCACTCTCCCCATGCGGGGAGAGACCTGAAAAAATCAAGAATAAGATAAATATTCAATGATTTCAATCCACTCTCCCCATGCGGGGAGAGACCTATCGACTGAGGAGGCCAGCGCTGAGATTGAGATTTCAATCCACTCTCCCCATGCGGGGAGAGACATAATAGTCTGCATTTGTGTTTCTTTCTAAGAAAATTTCAATCCACTCTCCCCATGCGGGGAGAGACCTACTTTGGCAAGTGACATTTTCTACATGGTGAATATTTCAATCCACTCTCCCCATGCGGGGAGAGACCGCAACATTCTCCAGTCTCTTTTCAGGGGCGAGGGATTTCAATCCACTCTCCCCATGCGGGGAGAGACACTTGTTCTGCTTGCAATATTTCAATGGGTCTATCAATTTCAATCCACTCTCCCCATGCGGGGAGAGACGGCGGCCCGATCCTGTCGAAAAACATCATTCCGGCAATTTCAATCCACTCTCCCCATGCGGGGAGAGACCGGGCTTTGCTCGGACGTAGATATATTACCTGAAGGAATTTCAATCCACTCTCCCCATGCGGGGAGAGACCAGGTCTATTCAAGGCGTCGGACATAGAGGCGGAAAATTTCAATCCACTCTCCCCATGCGGGGAGAGACAAGAGGTTGAGGTGGATGAATGATGAGTAAGATATTTCAATCCACTCTCCCCATGCGGGGAGAGACGACAACGGGGCAGACGTTGACGGATGGGAAGATGATTTCAATCCACTCTCCCCATGCGGGGAGAGACCCACAAAGTGAAGAACAATACTATATAATAGAAAATTTCAATCCACTCTCCCCATGCGGGGAGAGACGCAAAGGTTCGTCGAAGAGTACCTTATAGATTTATTTCAATCCACTCTCCCCATGCGGGGAGAGACAATACATAGGCTGGCAGAATATTTGCCTAAATGAAATTTCAATCCACTCTCCCCATGCGGGGAGAGACGCCGCCGGGCTATGTTACCTGGGACGGCCAATTGATTTCAATCCACTCTCCCCATGCGGGGAGAGACAGTGAACCTGGAACAAGCCTAAGAGCAGCAGGTTGATTTCAATCCACTCTCCCCATGCGGGGAGAGACAGAACAAAAAGAAAAAATAGCAGAAGTTCAAACAATTTCAATCCACTATCCCCATGCGGGGAGAGACCCATTTCCCGTTGCTCCAGCAGCTTGTCGCTGACGTGATTTCAATCCACTCTCCCCATGCGGGGAGAGACCTGGTATAGTTCCTTTTCGGCGGAGCGTTCAGAATTTCAATCCACTCTCCCCATGCGGGGAGAGACATTTAGTGATGGTATGCAATTTAACACAGACGGATTTCAATCCACTCTCCCCATGCGGGGAGAGACAAAGGTGGTTAGCTAATATGTTAAAGTGTGAAAAATTTCAATCCACTCTCCCCATGCGGGGAGAGACGGATCGCTTTGCACCACTGCGCCGTTTGCGAGAGCATTTCAATCCACTCTCCCCATGCGGGGAGAGACTGGCACTTGGTGTAGTTTCTCCATCAAACTGCACCATTTCAATCCACTCTCCCCATGCGGGGAGAGACGAAAGGTGGTTAGCTAATATGTTAAAGTGTGAAAAATTTCAATCCACTCTCCCCATGCGGGGAGAGACAGTTATGTGGGGGGGAACGTAATTGCGTAAAATGATTTCAATCCACTCTCCCCATGCGGGGAGAGACGTCACGATTATATATATCCAATGCTAAACGTCTGGGATTTCAATCCACTCTCCCCATGCGGGGAGAGACTATATTATTACCTCCTTATGTTATAGGTTGAGCGATTTCAATCCACTCTCCCCATGCGGGGAGAGACAGCAAAAATAGCTAAAAATAATGATATAAACCCATAGTAAACTTAGCATTTTGCACAAGAATAACTTTATTATATGCTTAAAACTTACAACTTAGATGAAAATTTCGACAATATGAGCCATTATTCTTGGTGCGGAACTTCCGGGCTTTTTATGTTAGCTTCACATCCGCACTCAGTAAAAATTTGAATCATTTAAATTATCCCTATAACTTTATAATGTCAGTACCCCTTCCATATCAAAACTGGGTTTTGCGCCAATATGATCAACTTTCGTTTTGTAGTTATTGCCTAGGTTGTAAAACCGTAAACTGTCCTTTTCCTTGTCAATCAGCTTCTCCAGCTTGGCTTTCAACTCTCTTGCCTTGGCAGCATCCAATACACATTCGAACACTGAATGTTGTACACGTTGTCCATAATTCGTACAAACCTTTGCCACCTTCCTGAGCCGCCTTCTACCACTCTCAGTTTCAGTATTGACATCATATGTTATAAGGAGCAGCATTTATTCATTCACCTACTTCCATAAAAACGGTGGATATTCGTCAATGTCACTTCTTATAGTCCTTGCAAGCAGTAAAGCCTGAGCGTATGGTACCAGTCCCCACTCTAATTTTTCTTCCAAAAACGGATGGATTATTTTCTCTTGTTTACGATTTTGCCATTGGGTTAAAACTGTCTTTCTGGTTTCGTCAGTCATCTCCACTGAACCATTTTCCCTGATGATAAACCCGTCGCCATTTATTATGCGTTTATTTATCAGCGAAAGTACAAAACGGTCTGCCATAACCGGTCTGAGTTCTTCCATTAAATCAAGTGCCAGAGATATCCTCCCGGGCCGATCAGTATGCAGGAAACCGACGTATGGATCAAGCCCGACAGTTTCCAGTGCTGATGCAGTATTATTCGCTAACAGCGTATAAACAAATGACAATAAAGCGTTGACACGATCCATCGGCGGCCTTTTGTTCCTTCCCCTGAAATAAAAATACTCCTTTTGCTGCAATATTAGATCGTCAAACACCGAAAAATATAATGATGCGGCCTCACCCTCATAGCCACGCAGTTGTTCAGTCGATGAGCATTCCCGGATCAGTTCAAGAAAATTCTGGAGTTTGGAAGATACCTTTTTTAGTTTTTCGCAGTCAACACTGAGAGAATGTTCTCTGGTGGCCCTCTCTATTACCCATCTTGCATTGAACACTTTGCCAATTATGAAATTTTTCGCAATTCTGCAGGATAATTCAGGATCATCTGAAATCCGGTATTGCTCTTTACGTAGAGTAACATTCCCATATACCTTGCCCGTGACTCTGGCAAGAAACCTGCCGTTAGGGTTGAGAAAACACAATGAAATGTTGCGGTTTGCGCATTCACCCATTAAGGCCGGACTTGCACCCGTATAACCAAATGCTACTATCCCTTCAAGGTTATGCAGCGGTATTCTGCCTAAAACCTTATCCTGATTAAGCACTACCACCGTTTCTCCGTCGAGAGACAGATATGAGTCTGCAGAAGTGATATAAAGTGTATTAAGTAGCTTTTTCACTGATCTCCTCCTTCAGCATTTGATTTATAAAGGCACTTGCTTTCTTGTTTTTGCACAGCACGGGAAGACAAATATCCTTTAATGAACATGCTTTGCATTGTTTTGTTGGCTTCACTTTTGGTGTATGTCTGCGGTTATAGTAATGGTGCATTTCTGCAAACACACTTCTTACTTTATCACGTATTTCCTGTGTAATTGGAACTTCGACCCTGTGCCGTGTCTCACCGTAATACAGATATGCCGATTTTATAGAACAACACAGCATTTCTTCCAGGCAAATGGCCTGAGCAGCCAATTGCAAGCGATCCATATCAGTTTCTTTGGGACGGCCTTTTTTATATTCGATCGGGCAGGGTAAATACCTGCCCTCTCGTCCAAACAAGCAAACACCGTCATCAGATCTTTGGAACTCGACAACATCGCAGACGCCATATACACCCAGTTCTTTCGAAAAGACCGGAAGCCCGCGGGTGACTATGACATCACCGCGGGTTTCGGTTTTCATTGAATCATGGGCTCTCTCGTGCATCAGGTGACCTTCAACGGTCCGCAGGTTTTCCTCCCACTGCTGCTCAATATGGATCAGTGCCCATTGCCTCCGGCAGAACATGAAATGCTGTATACCAGAAAGGCTAAGGTATTCATCTTCTTTGTAAGGCATCACAGTAACCTCTCAAGGGTAACTCCTTCGGGAATTTCATCTTCGTTGGCGCTGATCACATAATCGCTGAAACTTCTTGGCACGGTTACTCCTTCTTTTTTGAAAGCAGTAATGGCTTCAAAAAGTTTATAAGCCGGGCAATTTCCATATATGCTGTCATGCTTGAATACGAATAACGCTCTTGAAGCCATCTTGCCTCTTGCAGCAGAATGATCGAAATCAAACATGTTTATTAGCGCTTCCCACAGCAGGTGCAAATCATCATTTGTAAATCCTGTTCCACCGGTCTCTTTTTGTGCCAGGCATGGAGAAACAAATCCATCAACTCTGTATAAAGCATATGGTACAATGTTCTTTCTGCCCATTTTAGAGCTCTTTTCCCCTTCATTTGCATATGTACAGCTTGTTATGCCAATTTCCTGAGGAGATATAACATCCAGGCTTTTTGCGAAGCCTAACTGCACCGGACCTCTGACCTGCCCGCAGTTATATGCCAGTGTCATCACAGCTCCGAATGCACGGATATCGTAGAAGTTCTGACACATGAAGCTTGTCAGCATTTTATATTTCTCTTTATCAGGTTCATCAGCTGTAACCTTACCATCCTTCATTGGCACTTCGACTTTACATTCTTCATATGCCCACTTTCTGTTTGTATCAAGCGGTACGCCATTCCTTACGTATATTTTGTAACCCACAGCATCCTGCTTAACTATGTCGACATAGTTTCTTATTTTTCTCTTCAGACAGACGTCAGTTATGATACCGTACCCTGTTTCTGCATCCCTTCTTGGCATGTTGCCTGCGTCAGGGTCGCCATTTGGATTTCCGTTTTCAACCTCGAAGAAAAGACTGAACTCATACCTGTTATTGATAACTTCACTCATCCTATTTACCCCCATTCTTGAAATTAAGCATTTAAAAAACCATTATAATTGTTTCTTGCCATCAAAAAGCTTAATACGCTGATGATAAAAACCAAGATAGAAAATACCTTGTTCATCCAATGATAAATTCTTTGGAAATGGATCATCATCTACTTCAAGCTTGTCCATGATTTCGCCAATCATTTTGTCAAAATGTGCGCTGTAATCCAGCTTTGAAATATGATGTTGGGCCAATGCAAGTAAAGTCGGAAATGTAGAGGCAGGTGTCGTACTGGCAGATGAGATATACTTATTACGTATTGTTGTTTTAATATCTGGATTAGAAAGTTTTTGTACATATTCCAAAACCGCAAAAAGCCGTCCTAAATGGTACACTTTTAGTTTAGAATTTTCATTCAAAGACAATGTCAAAACCTCCTTATACACATTATTTCCGGTTTTTCTGGCCTTTCTCAGCAGGCATGCTTTTATAATGGATGCTTTATAGTAGTTTATGTCCTGTTCAGCATGTATCCTTAGCAAAATGGTCTGATACAGTGAGTTGGGATAATCCTCTCCCAATAGGACAGCTCGCATCAGCGATGTCGATAAATAAGTAGAAACCGATCTGTCATCAGAAGTCTTTGGTTGAGTTTCCCCAAGTATTTTCCATACTGGCACAAAAGTCATTTCATTATCGTACTGTTTTTGTATCGCCATATCTTCGTAATGCTGCTGTATTTTTCCCATAAAGCTGCCGAAGGACCCTTTAAGGTAGAAACGAACAGAAATCCTTGCTGCGTTAGGAGACATCCCCAAGATATAGAATCGTACATTTTTGTCTACTGCTTCCTTATACACCTCTTCGACATCCGCCGTTTTGCCCTGAGCTATTTTTTCCAGTACAGTTCTTATTGTCTTTTCTGCCAGTGGTGAACGCACTGTCTTCATATTTCCCTCTTGAGCATGTAACTGCGAACAGTCCAGGAACAATGAAAACATGTCCTGGTAAACCACAGACGTTGTTTCAGCCCAGAAAACCACAGTGGTGTCGCCCAGTATGATCTTATGGCTTTTATCCGCAAGCAGTGCATTAAGTGCAGTCCCATAGGCAAAAGCCGCATACTCGCTGACCGGGCCGTTTAAACCCCGTCTTTTTTCTTTTGAAGTGTTGTAAGATTCAAAAGCCTCTCTATTATAGGAAACAAGTTTAACTTTTGCTGCCTGTGCATTATATAGCCCATTTATATCTGGATGCAAAATAGCTATTGGAGCTTTCTCTCCGGTAACGAGGCATTGCTGGACAGGACTCTCGGATGATTTACTCTTATACTGCATCCAAGCCTCTTTTACTGCCGGTACATTATGTACATCAACATTGCCATTATAACGGAATATAAAATTTGCACCTTTATATATCTCGTCAATATTCTCACTGATTGCCGGATTGTCCAAAGCTTTTCCGGGATTCCACTTCTCCAGGAACTTAACAACTGCGTTTGCTTCTTTGCAGCGCGCATTACGAAGTATCGAGATGTTATACTTTTTAAATGATTCAAAACATGCCTTCGCTCTGTCAGGCTTCCCTTTATTGTCGAATCCCAATACATAGCTGGAATTTCCAAAAAGGAAGTCAGGCAGTATTTTTGTTGTTCTCCCTTTTACCGGCTCTGGTACTGTCATAGGTTTTGCAACCGTTTTCTTTCCAGCGGCTATTTTGCATGAAGTAATATTGATAAGATTGCCATCATCATCAATATTTAATGAAAATGAAATATTTGCTGTGCCAAATCCTATTTTCGGTATGGTGCTGTCTTCCTCAGCCGCAAGGATTTCATAATACCGTACCAAATCATGCAGCATTAAATCACCTCACTTTCTCCACACTGGTAAGGTCTACAATGCCATCTACCATCTTGGCCCGGAAAAATATCGGTGTTATATTGTTCTTGTCGCTGTAATCCATGTCATATAACATCAATCCATAATCCTGTTCTCCGACCAGTTCACTTTTCGGGCATTCACCTTCCAGCAGGGTAACTTTTGCCGGAAATTCTCGCGTGCCAAGATAACTTTTGTGGAAATACTGTCCATTTCTCAGCCTCCTCAAGATTACGTTGTAATGCTTTTCAGGTGTATCTCCTTCTTCGCTATTTATTCCGGTCATTATGAAATCTGCTTCAATGACGTATTTTACGTTTTTGAGGACTGTAGCTGATCTTTGCTGGATCGATTGTGTTGTGTCAATATACCCTTTTGCAGATTTGCTGTTTTCCATCAGTTTCCTAACATCAGAATCTGAAATTTTGCAATCTACCTCATTCCTTAGTATTGTTGTGAATTCCGGTTTTTTAAGCACATGAATCCGGTTGATCCTCCACTTTATCTGCGGTTTCCAGTATATGGATTCAAGTATGCCCCTTGCTGCCGAAGGAGTAATGAAATCATATGAATATCTTTCTACTTTGAGTTCCGGACGAGTAAACAGTGCGTAATCGCCTTCGACGAGGACTTTAACACCATAACCCATCATATCACCTCCTATTTCTAGGATTGTGTTATTATACATTATAATAAATATCAAAATTTGTCAATACTATTGCTATTCTGGATAGCGTCAACAGTTTGTAGGTATTAATATTAACCCCCTACTCGATACAGTAAGCTTCCATGTTGGATGCCTCTAAGTATCAAATAGATTCTGCTTGATCTTCCTGACATCTGTAGGACAGGAATATTGCCTATGTTC
>JAAYXD010000275.1 GCA_012516065.1 Clostridiaceae bacterium | reverse complement strand
TACCGGCTGGACTGTATATAAAATAATCCCAATGAAAATTTTAAATGCCTCCGTTAACGCTTCCAGTAAATTCAATCTTTTACTGGGCATATTCTGTATTTTTGTTGTGGTTGTTCTTTCCCTGCTGCTTGCCAATAATATATCCCGCCCTATCGTTGAACTAGCGAATTATATGAGAAACATTAATGTTGAGCATCTTGAGATAAAGACAACGAACCGTTTGGATGAAATCGGAGTATTGTATAAAAGTTATAACAGCATGGCGGTTTTAATTAATGAACTGATTATCGAGAGATATAAATCCGAAATACGGGAAAAGCAAATACAGATAAAAGCTCTGCAATCACAGATTAATCCGCATTTTTTATATAACACGCTCCAGTCGATAAGCGGCCTTGCGCTTGAAAAAGGCATGACAGAGATAGATAATGCCATCTCCGCTCTCGGTTCAATGCTGAGATATTCAATGGAGTCTGTTGAAGACATGGTCACAATCAAAGATGAACTGCTGCATGTAGAGAATTATTTTTATATACAAAAACTTCGTTATGAAGACAATATAAAATATTCAATTAATGTTCCTGATGAGTTCCTGAAGATACCAATCCCAAAGCTTACATTACAGCCTATTGTAGAAAACGCCATTAAGCATGGCGTGGAAAAAACCGTTTCCGGCTGTACCATAGACATTAATTGTTTCCGGCAGGGTGATAACGTTTGTTTGACAATAAAGGACAATGGCCCCGGTATGTCGCAAAAATACCTGAAGAAAGTAGTATCAAAAATCCGGAATAATAAGAACAAAGTCCTGGGAACGCAGGGAATCGGGTTGTATAACGTAAACGCAAGAATTAAATATGCTTTCGGTGAAAAATACGGCCTGCTAATTCACAGCGAAGAAGGGAAAGGAACGTGTGTTTCACTGTTTCTTCCGCTGAAGCGTTAGCTGTAAGCCCGTTCTTTGTAAATCCCGCCGCCGGAAATTGAAAGCACTGTACAGCCGGGAGGGTGCTTACCAGTAATATAGAAGAAACAGTAACGGGAGGTTAAATGATATGGCAAACAGGAACGAAATACTGAAATGTCTTGGGGATTTCCCCAAAAAATGCGATCTTGATATCGAAATTATTCAAACAATACAAAAAGAAACTCATACGCTTCAGCTTGTCCGCTATAACGTTGAAGAACAGGAAAGAGTGGATGCATGGCTTTTAGTACCTGAAGGCGCAAAGAAAAAGAACCCTGCCGTCATTGCGATTCATCAGCACGCCGGAGAATATTATCTTGGCAAATCGGAACCGGCGGGATTGTCTAAAGACAGCATGTATCATTACGGGCTGGATTTGTGTTTACGGGGATATGTGGTATTATGCCCAGATCACCTTGGGTTTGAAGACAGACGGCCGAAAGAGTATGAAAGATATGAAAACACGCATATCCAGGACGGGGGATATGAAAGGTTTTTATTCTGTAAATATATCAGTGAAGGCAGCACGCTGCAGGCAAAATACCTGTCGGATCTCGTACGGGGCATAGATCTTTTGGAATCATTGGATTTTGTGGACAAAAACAAAATAGGCGCAATCGGGCATTCTCTCGGAGGCCAGGAAACCCTATGGCTTACATGGTATGATGAGCGTATAAAAGCCGCCGTATGCTCCTGTGGGATAGGTCAACTAAAAACCATTTTTAGGAACATGATAAACCACAATTTTGCCATGTTTACATTTGGTCTAAGTAAAATATGCGACATAAGCGATCTTGTCTGTGATATCGCGCCCAGACCTTTTATGATGATTAACGGCAGCCGCGACGGCTTATTCCCGATCGACGGCGTGGAGGAGATAATCAGCGAGGCAAAAAGAAAATATCAAAGCCTTCAAGCGGAAAATAATTTCTACTCAATAATTTTTGAAGGCGGGCACTGTTTCCCTGATGATGCAAAGCGTGAAGCCTACGCATGGCTGGATAAGTTCATTAAATAAAAAACATAAGACAGCTGCCGCTTAATTCCGGCGTTACACGTAACATTGACACTATCGGGCGCGTGTGGTATTTTGGAGATAAAGTAAAAACGATATCAATTCTATGGGAGAGTAAACGATGAAACACCATCTTGTAGAAGGAAAAACCTTACCCGAAGCATATCATAAAGCCCTTGTGAAATTATACGAAGAAGGCTCTATGGTTCCTTGTCCGGACTATGACACGAACATGCTTGAAACATCACTGACGTTTTATGTTGAAGACGCTGTCGCGGAGCCGTTCATATCCAAATTGTTCCCCGGCGGCCACAGGGAACTGCAGCAGTACACTATGGAAATCGTTGACGGCATTCTCGATTTTAAAATCGGCGACGGAAACTGCTGGGAATACACCTACCATCAAAGGTTTGCATACCAACTGCCCTGGATATATTCCGAATTGAAGAAGAACCCTTATACGCGCAGGGCTGTTATGAATATCCGGGATTTCGAAGTGGACACCTCCAACGAGCACCCGGCCTGCCTGCAGTCAATCCAGTTCTTTGTACGCAATGACAAGCTGCATATGAAGATTATGATGCGATCGAATGACGCCGTTCAGGCAGCCTTTATGAATGCGGTAGGATTTATCGCGCTGCAGAGGAAGGTGGCAGCCGATCTCGGCTATGCCCCAGGAAGCTATACCCATACCGCGAACAGCTTCCATGCTTATGAAAGAAGCTTTAAAACCCTCGAAAAATATGTGAAGGACATCCGGGAACGCGATATTGAAGAGCTGACCTTTAATTACGAGGAATTTTACAAAGAACTCATGGAAGAAAGCATTCCCGAAATTATGCAGCAGGTGAACGCTTTAAAGGAAAGTATGAACAGGAAATAAGCGGGGAAACCCCCGCTTTCATTGTTTATTGGCACCGCTAAGGCTATTTATGCGAGCGAAACTTTTTCAGCTATCGCAAAAAACTCTTTCATTGCGGTTCTATTGGCCGCTACGAGTGAACTCGTTCCGTACAGACCGATATTTTCACCGTTTACGGTCATCAATTCGCCGCCAGCTTCCCTTACAATTACTGCAGCCGCCGCATAATCCCATACGGACAGTGCAAGGGAAAAGTAAGCTGCGTTTCTGTTATCCGCGACATAGCAGATGGAGAGGGCTGCCGTACCTATTTCCCTGATATCCACAGCCTGATACGACAGTTCTTTTAACAGCTTAAAAAGAGTCTCCCTAAGCTCTTTGTTATATGGGGACGAATTAAAGCATAAAAGGCCTTCGTTAAGGGATCTGTCTTTTATGATAAGCTTTTTCCCGTTTAAATACGCCCCTTTTCCCTTTTCGGCGTAAAACATTTCGTCCAGATACGGGTT
Organism: Clostridiaceae bacterium; assembly: GCA_012516065.1. GTDB lineage: Bacteria > Bacillota > Clostridia > DSM-8532 > DSM-8532 > DTU069. The sequence continues at coordinate 3,705 of JAAYXD010000275.1, read as the reverse complement.
GTAGACAACGCCCAAAACCGGTTCACCGTCAAGCGCAAGCCCTACAGAGACAGCTATTAATTTATAATTACAGATAAAATTGGTTGTGCCGTCGATTGGGTCTATTATGAAGCAGTAACCATCCCCTGCTTTTTCATGCCCGCCGCTGCCTTCCTCGCCGACGAACCCGGCGTCAGGCACTATTTCTTTAAGCCTTTTACAAAGGAACTCCTGTACCATAAAATCGTATTTAGTAACATAATTAGCTCCGCCGTCCTTTGATGCCACTTCGATATCATCCGCATTCAAAATCAGTTTTCCCGCTTCCCTTACAGCATCAATAATTTTTGAGAGCATATTACCCGTTCTCCTTTGCAGCAGCTGCCGCTTGCAATTTATTACATTTCATTTATATAATACTCTTTTGGTTTTATGCTGTAAACGCCGCTATAGCTTTTGATATTTTTCTGCAAAACCAGGAGACCCGGGTACAAAATCTATCATCGTATTATTTGCTTCTGCCGTTTTACACGCTCTGTCTTTCAGTTCCCTCTTGTGGTATAATACAGATATTAATTTTAAACAAACATATCCGATACGAAATATCAGGAAAGATAAAAATTTCAGCTTGAAGGAGATAAACTTTATGAAAAAAGTGATTCTTGCGCCCGATTCTTTCAAAGGAACAATGAGTTCGATAAAAATATGCAGTATTATGGAAGATGTAATAAGCAGGCATTTTCCCGATATTGACGTGGTTAAAATACCTGTTGCCGACGGCGGGGAAGGAACAGTTGAATGCTTTATGGAAGCGCTTGGAGGATCAATCGTCCACGTTGCGGTTTCCGGCCCGTTTTTTGATAAAATAGATTCATTTTACGGCATCCTTCCCGATCGCACGACTGCGATCATTGAAATGGCGGCTGCTGCCGGACTTCCGCTCGTAGGAGATAAAAAAGATCCCACTGTTACAACGACATACGGCGTCGGCGAACTGATAAAACATGCCGTAACAGAGAGCGGATGCAGGAAAATTATTATCGGCCTCGGCGGAAGCAGCACAACGGACGGCGGCACAGGCATGGCGGCCGCGTTGGGAATAAAGTTTTATGATGAATACAATAATGAGTTTATCCCTGTCGGCGGGACTTTGGAAAAAATCTCGCGGATTGATATTTCAGGTTTGATAAAAGAGATAAAAGACTGCACAGTCCTTGGCATGTGCGATGTAGATAATCCGCTTTACGGAAAAACCGGAGCGGCTTATGTCTTCGGCCCGCAAAAAGGCGCAGATGAACAAACCGTACGTATTCTTGACAAGGGACTAGAGCACCTTGCGGACCGGCTTGAAAAACAATTAAATATCGATGTAGCGCAAAAACCCGGAGCCGGCGCTGCGGGCGGTTTAGGCGCAGGCATACTGGCTTTTCTCGACGGGACTTTGGAGTCGGGAATTGAGACCGTTCTTGACACTGTAAAATTTAATACCCTTCTGAACGGCGCGGATATCGTATTCACCGGCGAAGGGAAAATCGACGGGCAAAGCCTTCGTGGAAAGGTTGTTGTAGGAGTTGCCCGCCGGGCGAAAAAACAAAATGTACCCGTTATTGCCGTAGTAGGTGATATAGGTGATGATATCGACGGCATATATGAAGCCGGTGTGAGCGCAATTGTAAGCATCAACCGCGTTGCCGTGCCGTTTTCAGTCGCTGCAACGCGCTGCGAAAGCGATCTTAAAGAAACAATGGATACAATAATGAGATTAATAAAACTATCGGTATAAGCACCTGATTAGGAATTATTGCGCCCGTTTATTACGATGGTTCATTAATACGGGTTTATTCCCGTACGCCCGCACTACTGCGCCATTTTATACGTTGGAACCAATACCTTGACGTATTCCTTTATTTCCCCCGCTGTTGAGGGCTTGTACACCTTTTGCCTTAAAATTTCAAGTTCCCTCTCGAGCAGTTCATAATCGGTGAAAACAGGCTTTGCGACAAATATCTTGTCATGCTTTGTCGCCATAAGGCCTTCTTCGTTGAGTAAAAGCTCTTCATACAGCTTTTCCCCGGGCCTGAGGCCTATAATTTCTATATCGATATCCTCATACGGCTCAAACCCGGAAAGCCGGATCAGTTTTTTCGCGAGATCCAGTATTTTAACGGGCTTGCCCATATCGAGCACGAATATTTCCCCGCCGGCCGCCATTGCACCGGCCTGGATAACAAGCTGAACAGCCTCGGGTATTGTCATGAAAAACCTTGTGACATCCGGGTGTGTTACCGTAACAGGCCCGCCCTGCTCTATCTGCTTCCTGAACAAAGGTATCACGCTGCCGTTGCTTCCAAGGACATTCCCGAACCTCACGGCAACAAATTCGGTTTTGCTTCTGGCGTTCAGCGCCTGGATAATCATTTCTGCAATGCGCTTCGTCGCGCCCATAACATTTGTCGGATTTACGGCCTTATCGGTGGAAATAAGGACAAATCGTTCACAGCCGTATTTATCCGCGCACTTTGCAACGTTCAATGTCCCGAAAACGTTGTTTTTAATCGCTTCTTCAGGATGGTCCTCCATGAGCGGCACATGCTTGTGAGCCGCGGCATGGAAAACAATTTCGGGCTTATACCGGTTAAAAATTTCATCAAGCCTGTCCATATCCCGAATGCTTGCAATAATCGGAAAGATGTCAAGCTCGGGATATTCCCTGGTTAACTCGTTATGTATATCATACAGGCTGTTTTCATATATATCGAGCATCAAAAGCTTTTTAGGCCCGAACGACGCTATCTGCCTGCACAGCTCGGAACCTATCGAACCGCCGCCTCCGGTGACAAGAATAACCTTACCACCGATATATTTCGCTATTTCGTCGAGATCAACCACAACGGGCTCCCTTCCGAGCAGGTCTTCTATATCTACGTCTTTAATCTTTTTAAGCATGATCGATCCGTCGATAATCTGCGACATCGACGGCAGGATTTTTACTTTGCATTTCGTTGAGGAACATTTTTCATATATTTCATTAATTACGGCCGGCTTTGCTGACGGGATAGCTATAATTATCTCGTCGATGTTTTTCTTGTCGACGATATCTTCAATATCATCAACACCGCCAAGCACCGGAACTCCGTTCACCTTCATGCCTTTCTTTGCAGGGTCGTCGTCAGCGAACGCAATGAGCTTGTATTTAAGCTCGGGATGAAGCTCCATTTCCTTTGCTATCATAGCTCCCGCGTCTCCGGCGCCGACAATGACCACGCGCTTTAAATCGTCAAGCTTTATCATGCGTCCAAGGGCAAGCCTCCTGTATAAGCGGTATACAAAACGGGAGCCCCCGATAAGAAACACATCAAGCATCCCTGTTATAGCAAAAATGCTTCTCGGCGCAAGCCTTTCAAAAAACGCGATATATAAAAACAAAATGCCGTTTGTTATAGCCGATGCAAGAAAAACGCTCACAAGGTCATAAACGCCCGCATACCGCCAGAGGCTCCGGTAAAGCTTGAAAACGACGAACATGACTATTTTAAACGCTGCCGAAACAGAAAGGAGCGTTAACATATTCGACGCAAAAGAAGCGGGTATTTTTTCGTACTCGAAATCAAACCGTATAAGATATGCGGCGAAAAACGAAACCGTTATAAGGACTATATCCGATAAAACAAATAAAAACGACCTAAGTTTTTGCTTCAAAACGTCCTCCTTCTTTCCAACCTGCAC
>JAAYXD010000274.1 GCA_012516065.1 Clostridiaceae bacterium | reverse complement strand
GTTTTATATAACTTTATTTCGGTTTATTTTTTCAATAAAAGTTAAACGTTTAATGTAGAAATTATAATATACAATAAAACGATTAAAAGAAATAAACGAAAAAGAAGGCAGGCTGCGAAAGCACTAAATGTTTATCGCTGTTATAACTTTCTGAAAAAGGAGTAATCGGTATGAGCAAGGTTCTTCTCGGTATTGATATCGGAACGTCGGCATGCAAGGTCGCGGCTTTCGGCACCGACGGAACAGTGCTGGCCCAGGCCGCACGCGAATACAGCGTGTATTACCCGGAACCCGGTTTTGTCGAGCAGGATCCGATGGAATGGTGGAAAAGCGTGACAGACGCGATCAGGGAGATCATGGATTACGGAAAAATACGGCCTGATCAAATTGCCGCGATAGGAATAGACGGTCAAAGCTGGTCGGCAATCCCGGTGGACAAAGAAGGTAATGTTTTACATAACACACCGATATGGATGGATACGAGATCAAAGGATATATGCAGCAAAATAATTGAGAAAATCGGATTTGACCGTATTTTCAGCGTCAGCGGAAATGCTTTCGAACCCACATATACAACTCCGAAAATTCTATGGTTCAAATACAGCAAACCCGAAGTCTATAACAAAACCTTCAAATTCCTGCAGAGCAACAGTTTCATAGCGTATAAGCTCACCGGCGTTATGACGCAGGATATGTCGCAGGGTTACGGCCTTCATATGTTCAATATGAAAACGGGCCGGTATGAAAGCTCTCTGTCCGATGAACTCGGAATTCCTGTCGAAATGCTGCCGGATATTTATTCATGCCATGACATTATAGGCGAAGTTACTCCCGAAGCGGCCGGTATTACGGGCCTTGTTCCCGGTACCCCTGTCGTTGCCGGCGGGCTTGATGCCGCATGCGGCACATTGGGCGCGGGCGTCGTAGAAACGGGCCAGGCGCAGGAACAGGGCGGCCAGGCCGGAGGCATGAGCCTTTGCCTTGACAGTGCGACAGCCCATCCAAAACTCATTTTAAGCTGTCATGTTGTTCCGGATTTATGGCTGCTGCAGGGTGGAACGGTCGGCGGCGGCAGTCTTAAATGGTTCCGCGGCGAGTTCGGGTTTTACGAGGAAAACGAAGCGAAACTCACAGGTAAGCGGGCTTTTCAAATAATGGATGAAGAAGCTTCTGAAATACCGCACGGTTCGGAAGGACTTATTTTCCTTCCGTATATGGCCGGGGAGCGCTCGCCGATTTGGGACAGCAGCGCGAAGGGCGTGTTTTTCGGGCTTGATTACAGCAAAACGCGGGCCCATATGATTCGCGCAATAATGGAAGGATGCGCGTATGCGCTTTACCATAACATTAAAACGGCGGAGGAAGCAGGTGTGTCCGCCGGTGTGCTGAATGCGATGGGCGGCGCGGCAAACAGCGCTCTATGGACACAAATTAAAGCGGATGTCACTGGCAGGGTTATAAATGTCCCGTCGTCTGATACCGCTACTACTCTCGGAGCGGCAATCCTTGCCGGTGTCGGAGCCGGATTGTATAAAAACTTCAGGGATGCCGTGGAACGCACCGTTACGGTAAAAAGAGTGCATGAGCCCGATATGGAGGCACATCGGATATATTCGAAGTACTATGAAATTTATCTCGAGATATATGAAAAATTGAAGGATACGATGCGGAAACGTATCTGATATAGAATAATTTTGGCTTAGACTGGTGGGATTTTTATGAAAGCGGCAGTGCTGCATGCAAAAGATGATTTACGGTACGAGGATTATCCGACCCCAAAACCGGGAGAAGGAGAAGTGCTCGTCAGCGTGAAGGCCGCCGGCATTTGCGGTTCCGACATACCGAGAGTATTGGGTGATGCCGCGCATTTCTATCCGATTATTCTCGGCCACGAGTTTTCGGGAGAAGTTGAGGCGGTCGGCAGTAACGTCAGTTCCGTTTCGGCCGGCGACAGGGTCGCGGCTGTACCTCTCATCCCGTGTTTTGCGTGTTCCGATTGTCAAAAGGGCAATTACTCACAGTGCGGAAATTACAGTTTTGTCGGGTCGAGAATCCAGGGTGGGTTTGCCGATTACGTCGTTCTTCCGCAGCGAAATGTCGTAAAGTTCGATAAAACGGTTTCTTTCGAGCAGGGAGCGTTTTTCGAACCCTCGGCCGTCGCGCTCCACGGGCTTAAATGCGCGGGTTACGAGGGAGGCAGGGATGTAGCCATTCTCGGCGGCGGAACGATAGGGCTGTTTACCGCGCAGTGGGCTTCAATTTTCGGAGCGAAAAGGGTGTTTGTATTTGACATAGACAACGACAGGCTTGCCCTTGCGAAAAAACTCGGCGCCGATGTTACGATTAATACGCTTGAACCCGGCTTCAGCGAAATTGTGAAAGAATATACGGGCGGAAAAGGTTTCGGGTTCGTTTTTGAAACCGCCGGCGCGGACGCGACGATGAAACTCGCTTTCGAACTGGCCGGAAACAAGGCAAGTCTCTGCTTTATAGGCACTCCGACGAAGGCTCTTGTTTTTACGCCGAAGCTCTTTGAAAACATGAACCGCAAAGAATTCAGGCTTACGGGTTCATGGATGTCTTACAGCGCTCCTTTTCCCGGGGACGAATGGGAACTTACGGCGCATTTTTTCAAAAACGGCAAACTTAAGTTCGACGAAAGCCTGATATTTAAAAAACTGCCGATGGAAAAAGCGAAAGAAGCGTTTGACATGTATAAGACGCCGGGCAGCGTTAAAGGCAAGATACTCCTTGTAAATGATTGAGAAAGGTGTGGGGGGCTTGGAAAAAATGCATCCGCTGAAAAAAATCGTGCAAATGCAGAAAAAAGGAATACCGGCAGGCTTGTATTCGGCATGCAGCGCAAATGAGCTTGTGCTTGAAGCCTGCATGGAACGGGCGATGAAAGATTCCGGTTATGTGCTTATAGAAGCGACCGCGAACCAGGTAAACCAGTACGGGGGATACACGGGGATGAAACCGTCGGACTTTATGAGGTTTGTTCTCTCGATTGCCGAAAAGGTAAAGTTCCCGGCGGATAAGATAATCCTCGGCGGTGATCATCTGGGACCGCTGACATGGAAAGGAATGCCTTCGGAGAAAGCGCTTGAAGAAGCGAAGGAGCTGATAAGGCAGTTTGTCCTGGCGGGCTTTACAAAAATACATATCGATACAAGCATGCATCTGGGGGACGATGACAAAACGAAAAAGCTTGAAACATCGATAATTGCCGAGCGCGGCGCTATCCTCGCAAAGACAGCAGAAAAAGCGTATGAAGAGCTTGCAGCTTCAAATCCTGACGCAGTGCATCCTGTTTACGTCATCGGAAGCGAAGTGCCGGTCCCGGGCGGCAGCCAGGGTGAAGAAGAGCAGCTTCAGGTTACGTCGCCCGATGATTTGCGTGAAACCGTGGACCTGTTCAGGGAAGCATTCCGTCGAAACGGCCTTGAAAGCGCATGGGACAATGTAGCGGCAGTTGTAGTGCAGCCGGGCGTCGAATTCGGGGATGACAGCATACATGAGTATGACCGTGATGCGGCAAAGGCACTCTGTGAGGAACTGAAAAACTATCCGAATCTCGTTTTTGAAGGCCATTCGACCGATTACCAGACGGCTGAAGCGCTGAAAGCAATGGTGGAAGACGGGATCGCGATACTTAAGGTAGGGCCGGCTCTCACTTTCGCACTCAGGGAAGCGCTTTTCGCACTGAATCATATTGAGAATGAACTGCTTAAAGGCAAAAGCGGAACCGAGCTTTCAAATTTCATCGAAGTGCTCGACGAAGTGATGGTCAGAAACCCCGAAAACTGGATAAAACACTATCACGGGGATACGGAAAAGCTGCGCCTCGCGAGAAAATACAGTTTTTCGGACAGATGCCGGTATTACCTGCCGCTGCCCGAAGTACGGCACGCGCTGGACAGGCTGATGCGGAACCTTAAAACCGTTGACATACCGCTGTCACTGATAAGCCAGTATATGCCGGTTCAGTATGATCGAATCAGAGCCGGACTGCTCGGAAAAGAGCCTGAAAGTCTTGCTAAGGACAGGGTTGTCAATTGTATTGATAAGTATTTGTATGCCGTAAAACCGTAAAAATTAAGAAAGGGGCTGATTGTAGTGCTTAAGGGCATTCCTGGCATTTTATCGCCGGAGCTTTTGAAAGTATTGATGGAGATGGGACATGGGGATGAAATTGTCCTCGCGGACGGCAATTTTCCCGCCGCGTCAATCGCTAACAGGCTTGTTCGCTGTGACGGGCACAATATTCCGGAGTTATTGGATGCTATACTGAAATTTTTCCCGCTCGACCCGTATGTTGATTCACCCGTAGCTCTTATGCAGGTGGTTCCGGGCGATCCGGTCGAGACTCCGATATGGGACGTGTATAAGGATATTGTTAACAGGTACGAACCTGAAAACAACAAGTTTGAGCATATTGAGCGGTTCGCTTTTTACGAAAGGGCAAAAAAGGCGTATGCCGTGGTTGCCACAGGGGAAAAAGCGCTGTATGCGAATATCATTCTTAAAAAAGGCGTCGTGGTTGAAAAATAGGCGTTAATACAGGTACAAAGGCCGGCAGAAATTGAAAAATTTTCAGTTGGGCGAAAAATATATTATAAGGGGGAGATTGAATATGACTGCAAGAATTAACGATGCGGTTGATCCGGGTCTTGTTCCGCAGAGGACTTTAAAGGGCGGCGATAAGATCCCGTGCATCGGAATGGGAACATTCGGGTCGGATCGTTTTTCCGGCGAGGATATCGCCGCGGCGGTAAAAGGAGCGATTGAAGTCGGATACAGGTTGTTCGACTGTGCTTCCGTTTACGGAAATGAGCACCTGATTGGCGAAGTACTGGAAGAAGCGATGAAAAAAGGCATTAAAAGAGAAGAATTGATTATTACGTCGAAAGTATGGAATGACATGCATGGGAAAGGGGATGTGCTGCGGTCTTGTGCGCAGTCCCTCAAGGATTTGAGGCTTGACTACATCGATATCTATTTCGTGCACTGGCCGTTCCGGAATTTTCATCCGAAAGGGGCTCCGCCGGATTACCACAACAAGGACGCAAAACCATACAACCATGAAGAGTACATGGAAACGTGGTACCAGATGGAAAGACTGGTGCAGGCCGGTTACGTAAGGCATATCGGAACTTCAAACATGACGATACCGAAGCTGAAACTGCTTCTCAGGGATGCCCGGATTATGCCTTCGGCTAATGAAATGGAACTTCATCCGTGCTTCCAGCAGCCCGAGCTGTTCAATTTCTGCGTCGAGCACGGTATACAGCCCATCGGTTTCTGTCCCATCGGTTCACCGACAAGACCGGATCGTGACAAGACACCTGATGATTATGTTGATATAGAGGATCCGGTCGTAGTTAAAATCGCGAAGGCGCACAATGTGCATCCCGCGGTAATATGCCTGAAATGGGCGGTACAGCGCGGTCAGATTCCGATACCGTTCTCTATTTACAGGCATGAATACGTAAGCAATATCCGCTGCACGATCGAGGATCCGCTGACAGACGAAGAAATGAAGGAACTGGAAGGCGTCGACAAGAACTGCCGCCTTATTAAAGGGCAGGTATTTCTGTGGGACGGCGCAAAAGGCTGGGAAGACCTCTGGGATGTAGACGGTGTAATTCCGGGTTAATTAATCGGATAACCTCATTCAGACCTCAGGCCATTTAATAATAGTTGACCGGACGCACGCAGCTGTTTAAGCCGTGTGTCCGGTCAATTATTTCATACCCGTTTCGGTTTTCTTTTTCCGGTACATTCTATTCCAATGCTAAAACAACAACGGATTTCGCAGGCATAAAAACGGTTATTTCCCCCTCGTTAACGCAAAACTCGCCGAAGGGTTCGGGTTTCACCGCGGAAGGATTTTCAAACGTATTATGCGCGTTCATTTTATCCGCGGTCAGTATTTTCCCGCTGATCCTTCCGAAATGTTTTCCGGGCGAGAAACAGGTTATTTTCTCGGCTTCGGCCGGGTGCAGGTTGCATAATGATATGTGAACTGTATTTTCGTTGTCCACTGACGCGGAAGCGCTGATTTTCGGGATTGACTGCCCGTTCATCGTGTAATTTCCTGAAGATACCGACAAGGGCAGAAGCTCCGCCTCCTGATGCGCCTTATACATATTGAACACATGGTACGTCGGTGTAACGATCATTTTTTCGCCTTCCGTCAGTATTACTGCCTGAAGCACGTTGACCGTCTGCGCGAGGTTTGCCATTTGAACCCTGTCGCAGTGATTGTTGAAGATGTTAAGATGGATACCGGCCACAAGGGCGTCACGCAGTGTGTTCTGCTGATAAAGGAAGGCCGGGTTCGTACCTGGCTCAACATCAAACCATGTGCCCCATTCATCAACTATCAAACCGATCCGCTTATCCGGATCATACTTGTCCATAATACTTGAATGTTTCTTTACGAGTTCTTCCATGAACAGCGCGTTTTTCATAACGGAGAACCATTCGTCCCCGGAGAAATTTGTCGCTGAGCCTTTGACGGACCAGTCGGTTGATGTTCTCGTATAGTAATGCAGGCTTAAGCCATTCATCAAGTGCCGGGCTTCGCGCATTAAAACCTCGGTCCAGTGATAGTCGTCAACGGATGCTCCGCCGGCTATTTTATATATTTTATTCCCGCCGTAGTTTCTTACGTAAGTCGCATACCTGCGGTATTCGTCCGCGTAATACTCCGCGCGCATATTCCCGCCGCAGCCCCAGTTTTCATTTCCTATGCCGAAGAACGGCAGTTTCCACGGTTCCGACCTGCCGTTTTTGCTTCTCAACTCCGTCATCGGCGATTTTCCGTCAAAAGTGATATACTCGACCCACTGCTGCATTTCCTGAACGGTACCGCTTCCCATATTTCCGCAGATATATGGATCCGCCCCGATCAGTTCGCAGAATTTTAAAAACTCATGCGTTCCGAAGTGGTTATTTTCGACGACGCCTCCCCAGTGTGTGTTTATCATGCTTGGGCGCTGCTCATACGGACCAATCCCGTCCATCCAGTGATATGTATCGGCAAAGCAGCCACCGGGCCAGCGCAGTACGGGTATCTTTATTTCGCGCAGAGCATCGATTATATCGTTCCGCAGTCCGTCGGTATTCGGTATGGGCGATTCTTTTCCAACCCATATGCCTCCGTAGATGCAGCGCCCGAGATGCTCCGCAAAATGCCCGTAAATGTTTTTGTTAATTCTCCCAATCTTTCTGCCTGTATCTAGTATAATGTACGCCATTGCAAACCCTCTTTCATTTGTTATGCCGGCAGTGACGCGGAACGTACACGCCGCGGGTGCCGGTACTGTATGATGTATTATCGTACACCTTTATTGTCATGATTTTTGCCCGGATTATCGAGGACACGGAAATATACGCTGAACTTCTCATAGCCAATGTCATAAAGCGGAACAAAACGGATATTCCTGTCCTGCCCGCGTGTCCTGTAGCTTGTTATCCAGTTGCTCCATTCGCGTTCATTATCGGGAGTAAGAAGCGTTTCAGGATGATTTGTATCGCCGTACAGGACGCGGTCTTCATCACACAGACCCGCGAGTACAACGGGGCCTTCCATGAAAGCCACCACTTCGGGATCATCGGGCAGTGGACATGCTGTAAGTGTTTTTTCAAATTCGACGGTTACCTTATCTTTATTCCACGTCCTGTGCAGGCTTAAGAATGCGGAAGGCTGAAGGTCTGCGGCCTGTTTTTCTCCGTTGACATAAACGGATGCGCCTTTAATCCACCACGGAATCCTTAGTTTTAAGTCAAATTCCGCAGGCTTGTCGCAGTCGATAGATAAATCGGCCATCAGGGACATCGGCCTGTGTTTTATTTCCCTGCTCAGGGGGTTTACAGCCGCGCAGCTTCCCGCACGCGTGTTTATTTCCTGCGTGATGACAACATTCGTTCCGTCCGTACTCCAGCTAACCCGCGACGGGATGTATTGGCATACGGCTATACCGCTGCTGCCGTCGTAATATATGCCCCGGTTGTGCGTCGCATTGGCCTGCACAAGGGTTCCGTGGCAGCACCAGAAGTCTTCCGTAGCGGAGCCCCAGCCCTTGCGTGACCCCGGCCGCAATGGCAGGAAGTACGATATAAGACCTTTTGTCGGGAATTCGTGCTTATATCCGTTAGGAAATGAACCTTCCCAATATCCCTGGGCCATTATCCCGTTATACAGGTTTCTTTCCCAATAATCCGCATATGCGGGGTCGCCGGTCCAGCGAAATAAAAACTCGGCAAGGCGCATCATGTTGTAAACCGTGCAGTGTTCCTGGTTTTTGTCACCAAGCCTTGCGGACATCGCATACGGAGGCGTCCAGACTTCACCGCACGTCTGGCCGCCGGTGCAGTACGTTCCCCTTTCGGTGACGGCCATGCGCCAGTAACTCTCAACAATGTCTCTCCAGCGCTTTTCGCCCGTTACTTCCCATGCGCGCGCAGCTCCGAGTACCTCAGGTATCGTTGTGTTCGCGTGCATGTTTGTGAGCACATCGACTCCTTCAAGCAGCGGATCGAAAAGACGCCGGCGGTAATAGCGCTGAATCAGATCATAATGTTCGCCGCTGCGGGTTATTTCGTATAAATCCGCCCAGATTTCCAGCATTCCGCCTGTTTCAAAGTCCAGAATATCATCAAACTGTTCGCGCGTGAATTGGCCTGACCACCTATGGAACCACCTGGCCCATGAAACGGCTATATCGAGCGCTTGTTCATTCCCCGCGATGCGGTACATATCCAAAAGGCCCATAAAGGTTTTGTGCAGGGTATACTGCGGCGCCCATACGTTTTTTCCGGCGGCAATCCAGTCCAGATACTTTTCCGGGATCGAACCGGCCCATTCACCTCCGTTTTCTTTCTGGCATTTTCCAAGTTCCGATACTATCCTGTCGGCCTTTCCCTTGATCTCGGTGTCACCTGTCGCAGCGTACAGCCTGGCCGCCGCGGAAAGCCAGTGCCCGAGGAAATGTCCCCTTAGCTGGCACGTTGGAGATTCCCATCCCCAGTGGATATCATTGTCGGGTTTTTTCACAGTGCTCCATAAACCCGCTTCAAAATAATGGTTTCTCAACAGGTTTTCGGTATTCAGGCTTAAAAGATACCTGCGGTTCGATTCAACCTTCTTTTTGAGGATTCCCGGGAGCAGTTCAACGGCATTATACGGCAAGTCCCTGTAAATTGTATTCATTCCGCCTTTCTCCTTTCCGGTTCAGTACTGTAAAGACGTGATTTTAGTATAACGTTTTACTATGACACAGGTTACATCTATTATACAATACTGAAGAAGAAAGATAAACCAAAAAAGATGATGCGGTTTTTCATCATCACGCTATGTTCCTTTCAGTATTAATTAATTATGATACATATCCTTTAAAGATTCATTATGGTAAAATATATATGACATCATATGTTTATCGTTTTTTCTCTTATTATAGTCATGCCTTAAACGCAGCTGCAGCGGGCGCATAACACAAGCCTCATACCATGTCGCACTTCTTTTCGTAAAGCGCAACTGCAGCGGGTGCATAGCCTGCCGCGGCTGGTAAAGCCCGTACATGAACCGGCTTTGTACACAGATTTAATGAGGTGCATAAAGGAGGATTGGACATGCCGCCGAAAAAAAGCACCGGACAGGTTCAACAGTGGGATATATTTGAACTGGCACTGGAAGGCCCGGATACGGAAAACCCGTTTACGGATATAAACTTAACTGGCGAATTTACATGCAATGGCAGAACCATTGTGCAGGAAGGCTTTTATGACGGGAACGGGATTTATAAAATACGTGTTATGCCGGATATACAGGGGAACTGGACGTACAGGATTTTCAGCAGCAGTGCGCTCATGGACGGGATTACGGGCAGTTTCACGTGCATAAAACCTTCGGGAATAAACCACGGCCCGGTCAGGGTGCGGGATACATACCATTTTGCGTATGAGGATGGTACTCCGTTTTATCCTTTCGGTACAACGTGCTATGCGTGGACTCACCAGGGAAATGAATTGGAAGAGCAGACGCTCACGGCTTTATCGGTTTCGCCGTTCAATAAAATAAGAATGTGCGTGTTCCCGAAGCATTACGAATATAATAATAATGAGCCTGAACTGTTTCCGTTTGAAGGCAGTGCCGAAAGAGGCTGGGATTTTAAGCGGTTCAATCCGGAGTTTTTCCGCCATCTTGAATTAAGGCTCAGAAACCTAATGGAACTTGGAATAGAAGCCGATCTGATACTTTTCCATCCCTATGACAGGTGGGGTTTTTCCAAAATGGATCCCGAAACCGACGAACGGTATCTGAAATATATTGTAACGCGGCTTTCCGCTTTCCGGAATGTGTGGTGGTCGCTGGCAAATGAATATGACCTTATGAACAAGGCGATAAAAGACTGGGAAAAATTCGCCGGAATTATTATGCGCTATGATCCTTACTGCCATTTGCGTTCAATCCACAACTGCTTTCATTTCTATGATCACACAAGGCCGTGGATAACGCACTGCAGCATTCAGAGGGTTGATGTATATAAAACAACTGAGCTTGTCAATGAATGGCGCGAACGGTACAGGAAACCCGTGATAGTAGATGAGTGCGCGTATGAAGGCAATATAAACCACGGGTGGGGGAATATAACCGGCGAAGAGCTCGTGCGGAGGTTTTGGGAAGGCGTCCTCCGGGGCGGATATGTAACGCACGGCGAAACATATATGGACCCGAAAGAAATCCTGTGGTGGTCGAAAGGAGGATGGCTGCACGGGTCAAGCCCGCCCAGGATAGCATTTTTAAGAAAGATCGTTGAAGAAGGCCCCGGAAAGGGATTGACCTATGTGCCTCTTGAATGGGACAGTGTATGCGGAGGCGTCCCGAATGAATACTACATATTTTATTTCGGTTTTTTCAGGCCTTCCTTCCGTATATTCCGTATGCCGAAGGGCATGCAATTCAAGGTTGATGTGATTGATACGTGGAATATGACGATAAATGAACTCCCGGGCACTTTTGAAGGGGATTTCCGCATAGAACTGCCCGGTAGAAGCTATATCGCGGTGAGGATGAGGAAAGTCTGAAACTGAAATAAAATTTACGAACCATGGAGGATAGTTATGAAAGCTGTCATTAACACCAGGAACAAAAAAGGCAAAATAAGCAGGCATATTTACGGACACTTCTCGGAACACCTGGGACGCTGCATTTACGGAGGATATTGGGTCGGAGAGGATTCCCCGATTCCGAATGTTAACGGTATCAGGACGGATATAGTGGAAGCGATGAAAGCGATAAAAGTCCCCAATATCCGCTGGCCCGGTGGCTGTTTCGCGGATGATTACAACTGGATGGACGGAATAGGTCCGAAAGAGACCCGTCCTCCGATAGTAAATACGCATTGGGGAGGCGTTCTCGAGAACAATCATTTCGGTACGCATGAATTCATGGATTTATGCGAGCAAGTTGGCTGCGAACCGTATATCTGCGGTAATGTCGGAAGCGGTACGGTCCGTGAAATGAGAAATTGGGTCGAATATCTGACCGATGACGGCAATTCACCGATGGCGCAGCTTAGGCGCAAGAATGGGAGAGACAGGGCATGGAATATCCAATTCTTCGGCATAGGAAATGAGAACTGGGGCTGCGGCGGGTATATGAAAGCCGAATATTATGCGAATGAATTTCGAAGATACGCAACCTATGTGAGAAATTACAGGGAAATGGGAAAAACAAACTGGTGGGAGGTACCCCCGCTGATCAAGATAGCCGGGGGCGCCAATGTCGAAGACCTGCAATGGACCGAAACTCTTATGCGTGAAGCAGGAAGATTCATGGGCGGATTATCGGTGCACTGCTATATCAGCCCCGGAGAAGAATCGCACGGAACGGTATTTTCGAAAAAAAGCTGGTACCAGACTGCCGTTAACACTTTGAAGAAAGAGTCCCTGCTGAAACAGAATATGAGCATTATGGACTATTATGATCCGGAGAAAAGAGTACTTTTGGCCGTGGACGAATGGGGAATATGGGTTGATAATGAACCCGGAACAAATCCGGGATTCCTGTACCAGCAGAACACAATGCGCTCCGCTATGAGTGCCGCGCTGATGCTGCATATCTTCCAGAAGTACCCGGAGCGCATCCGCTTATGCAATCTCGCGCAGACCATAAATGTACTCCAGGCCATAATCCTTACCGAAGGGGCAAGAATGGTCAAAACACCGACATATCACGTGTTTGATCTGTTCAAAAACCACCAGGATTCATATTATATTCCTGCTGAGTGGGATGAAAAACCCGAAACAATACAAATGGGGCTGCCGAATGCGGATATTTCTGCATCCTGCCGTGATAACGGGAATATTTTTGTTACGATTGTAAACCTTTCGGCGGATAATAAAGCCGAAATAGTTCTTAACTTTGCCGGTAAAAAAGCAAAAAGCGCAAAAGGCGGCTTTATAAGCGGTGAAGTTACCGCTCATAACACGTTTGACAACCCGGATACGGTTCACGTGCGGGAATTAAGCGATATACGGATTGTTGACGGTGAAGTGCTGCTGGGATTGCTCCCATGCGAGATTGCGGCAGTTGAAGTGGAATTCGAGTAAGCCTGCGAAACAAAGGGTGAGATTAGTTGAACAGATGCATCAAGTGCACAGGCAGCGTTTACGTTTCAGAGGAAGAGATAGAAGAAGGAATAAGAAAAGTTATCGAATCGGGCGTGCCGATAGCGGATGAGGACTTGTACCTGAAGAGGCTTAACACTTGTTATTCCTGCGAACGGCTTGCATACGGAACAACATGTATGAGCTGCGGGTGCATCGTAAGAATAAGGGCGCTGAATGCACTGCGCATCTGCCCGCATGAATCCGGAAGCAGATGGTGACGGTGCCGCCGCAGGCATGTGAAAAAATGCGGATTATTCCGGCTGCTGCCGGGACTAAATAAAAAATACCGTTTTAAGGAGGATTGTTATGGTAAAAGAAGTTAAAGTCCCTTCTGCGGGAAAACCTTTCAGGAACAACGCGACATTTTGTGTCGGCACGGGAAGGATTGGGCTCGCGCTTCAAAAAGAGTATGTTGAGCATTTGAAAGTTGTGCAGGAATCGATAAATTTTAAATATATCCGCGGTCACGGGCTGTTCTGCGACGATGTCGGCATCTACCGCGAAGAAGAGATTGACGGAGAAACGCACGTTTTTTATAATTTTACATATCTTGACCGGATAATCGATTCGTACCTTGAAAACGGCATCAGACCTTTTTTAGAACTCGGGTTCATGCCGGAAAAACTGAAAACTGGCGAGCAGACTGTTTTCTACTGGAAGGGAAATGTCACGCCGCCTTCCTCGTATGAGAAATGGGCGGGACTTGTTGAGAATACGCTGACGCATCTTATCGAACGGTACGGCCGGGAAGAGGTTATCACCTGGCCGGTTGAAGTATGGAATGAACCTAATATCGCGTTTTGGGCCGGATCAATGGAAGAGTACTTCAAACTTTATGATTACTCGGCAAAAGCAGTGAAAAAGGTTGATCCGCGCCTGAAAGTAGGCGGCCCCGCAATATGCGGTGTCGAAACTGAAAAATGGCTGCGTTCTTTTTTTGAACACTGTATAAAAAACAATTCGCCGCTTGATTTTATCACGCGGCACTGTTATACGGTAGATAAACCAATCCGCAAAGGTCATTTTATATATCACGGCATATACCGTCCGACATACATGATTGAAGAATTGAAGGAAACAAGAAAGATAATGTCCGATTATCCCCAAATCGCAAACATGCCGCTTCACATTACCGAATTCAACAGTTCTTATGTTCCCGTCTGCCCGATACACGACACGACTTTCCATGCGGCCTATATCGCCCGGATTCTAAGCGAAGCCGGCGAATACGCGGATTCATATTCTTACTGGACTTTCAGCGATGTGTTCGAGGAGTTTGATGTTCCGAAATCTGTTTTTCACGGCGGTTTCGGCCTTGTTGCGTTTGGTTCGGTAAAAAAACCCGTATTCCACACGTTTGAGTTTTTCTCAAAGGCGGGAAAAGAACTGCTTTACCGCGATGAAAACCTCATTGTTACGAAAGATGACTCAAGATACGTCATAATCGGCTGGAACTGGCATGATAAGAGCGAAGGCAAGCCGGAACAGAGCATATCGTACTCTCTTACGATTCCTTCCATCGGCAAACAGGCGATTCTCATTAAAAAGCAGGTCGGAGGAGACAACGCGAACCCGCTCCGGACATGGAACAACCTTGGAAAACCGCGCAGCCTGAACAGCGAGCAGAGGAAGATATTGCTTGCGGCGGCGGAACCGCTTCAGACAGACATGAAATTATACGAGCGGAACGGTTATTATGAAGCGTTTATCGATATTCCGGGCAACCATCTGTGCATGCTCGAAATTTTGCCCGTGAACGATATTTCCGATACATATGACGGTTTTGACGAAGAACAAATATATGGTTTATAAATATAATTCAATTGCCGTATGAAAGGTAAAGGTGAATAAAATGTCAAAAATTAAAGATTTGACTGCTGTCCTGCCCAACGGGCAAATGTTTGATTTTTGGGAAGTCCCGCAGGAATATGACAGGGAAATCCACGTAGACAACAATCATCCGAACGCGTCGGACGATAATGACGGCACTCCGGACAGGCCGTTTAAAACTATCAATGCGGCGGCGCAGGTCGCGCAGCCCGGTACGCGCGTACTGATTCACCGCGGGGTTTACCGCGAAACGGTCCAGCCCGCAAGAGGCGGTTTGAGCCCGTCGAAGATGATCAGTTATGAGGCTTTTGAAGGAGAAGAAGTTATCATTAAGGCTTCCGTTGAGGTTAATTATTTCAAACCGAGTACGGGTTGGAGGCTCACAAGAGGATTCAGGGAAGATCCTTCAAAAACGGTGGGTATAAAAATATGGGAAATAGAGCTCGATCCGGAAGATTTTAAAGGCTACAATCCGTTCTGTGCCGTAAATATCCTGCATGACAGGCTGTATATCGAATATGACAAGACGGATATGACACCGTACTTAAACAGGAGGGGAATGGTATTTGTCGACGGCAAACCGATGAAGCAGGTCCCGCTGTACTATATGCTCGCTGAATCGGACAACACGTACTGGGTTGAAGCAAACGGCCAAAAGGTGCATATCCGGCTCGCAGGAGATGATGATCCGAGAAATCATACGATAGAGCTGACGAACCGGGAGCAGTGCTTCGCGCCGAAGATCCCGTTCCTGTCATATATCAGGGTAAAAGGGCTGACGCTGGCCCATGCGGCTACCGGCGCCCCCGTACCGCAGAGAGGCTCGCTGTCGTGCTACCGAGGACACCATTGGATCATAGAAGACTGTACCATTGACTGGGCTAACGGAACGGGTATCGACTGTGGAAACGAATGCTGGCATCACACGATAATTGAAGGCCAGATAATCGGAAACAGCATCATCCGGAGAAACACGATTAAAGATGCGGGAGTGTGCGGAATTGCGGGAATGTTCGTAAAAAACATGCTGATAGAAGACAACCTGATAGTAGGGACAGGATGGCAGCGGATGGAGCGTTCCTGGGAAGCAGGCGGAATCAAACTGCATAATTCCGTGAATTCCCTTATTCGCCGCAACGTAATAAAGGAATGCTACGGGTGCGACGCGCTGTGGCTTGATGTAGGCAACGAGAATAACCGCATAACTTCCAACGTGTTTATCGACGGCATAAATTCGAGGGAGCATATATTTATCGAGTGCACGCGCGATACGGAAAACCTCATCGATAACAATATAATCTGGAATGTTGAAGGCAGGTATGATAAAAGCGCGATAAAGGAAGAACCCGGTTCTTCGGGCTGGTATAAAACAACAGAAGACGTTATACGGAACGGGTACGGAATTTACCTCGAAGGGACGGACAGGCTCAGAATAGTGAACAACCTGATAGGCAAATGCGACAAGGCGGGATTTTTTGCGAAAGTGGTGGCATTCCGTCTCATGCTTAAGCGTGGAGGGACATCGAGGGAGAATAAGTTCTTTAACAATATTTTTTACGAATGCGGGGAAGCCGCCGTTATACTACCAAATGAGCATAACGAACTGGACAGGAACGCATATTCGAAAATGCCTCCCGGGTACCTGCGCGTAATGTATCCCGAACCGGAGATGTGCCTCGATTTGGAAACATGGAGGGAATTCTGCGGTTTTGACAAGGCCGGCTGCGAATGCGATATGGAAATAAACATAAACAGTGATGATCTGACAATGGAAATAACGGTCAATGGAGAGCTTCCCGAAATGAAGACGGACGAAAAAGTGCTAACCGACTATTTCGGCGAAAAGACGAAAGATTTAAGGGTACCCGGACCATTTAAAAAACTGGTTGGCGGGAAGAAGATGCGGTTCAGTATTGATCCGCGGAAAATCGGAAAATAACTGCCGGGATTTCCATTCGTAAATAAAAACGGTTTGTCCGGGAAGCTAATCCCCGGCAAACCGTTTTATTCTGTGATTAATGAAGCACGCTGCTGCCCGTTTATTTCATAGCTTCCAGCTTGGCGTTAAGTTCAATCGTAAATTTGGCCTTATCAAACTCAACAAGTTTCTGGAACCCGTAACCATTCATCTGTTCGGACATTTCATCCCACATTGCGTCGAATGCTGCGTCGTCGCTGGCAAAAACCATTCTCCATGAATAGTCGCGCAAGGTATCTGCGCACTGGCTCCGGATAACGGAAATATCCGGTGTATCGCTTGGCAGTGATACACTGACATTCGGGCTTACAATCAGGACATTATTCTTTTTCATATATTCAACAGGCTCCGATGCGCCGAACTTTTCAGCCCATTCCCTTTTCATCTGCGTCATTGTGGCCTGCTTATAAGTACTCCAGTATTGGTTTGAATACGGTTCACCGGTATTCGGGTTTATGCTGATCGCGTCAACAATCCACTGGTTGATTGCGTTGTTGCCGTCCTGGTATCCTCCGCCGCCCCACTCTTCAGGAACGGGCAGGTTATCCATAAGCGCGTTGTCATTTATCAAAGTGAATTTCCCGTCGGGGCCTACCGTATAGTTAAAGCCTTCTATACCATTGTGCTGGAAGGTTAAGCCTTCGGGGCTTGCGTACCAGTCAAGGAAATCCATAATTCTTTGATATTTCTCGTCGTCAACCATCGAACCGACACCGAATACACGGCCGCTTCCGTAGTATGTGTCGGAATCGGCATAATAGATCTGGTCTTTCACCGGGATAAAGATAAATGCCGTGCCGTTTTTCAGCCTTTCCTGCGTGTTCCAGAATCCGACCTGCCAACTGTACCACATAAGATAAACCTGACCGGCTGACATTTTAGCACATGCGGAATCCCAGTTCTGCGTGCCGGAATCAGGATCGACGAGTCCGCGCCTGTATGCTTTGTTGAGGAATTTCAGGATTTTATAATATGCGGCGTTTTTATCAATTACTGTTGTAAATGTATTATCCGGCTTTAAAATAAGTGATTCCTTTATCTTTTCACCGTACCAGGTTGTAAGCTGAACAACATTGGCGATACCCATCATGCCGTCATTGTTGTCCCAGTCCGGCCATAATGAAAACGGATATGCGGGGTCCCCGTCCTTGTTCGTAGGATGAGCCTCCTTCATTGCGGCAAGAACATCGAGCAGTTGATCAAGGTTTTCAATATCGGGGCGTCCCAGTTCGGAGTAAAGATCCCATCGCAGTAACGGGCTTGAATAAACGACATCCTGGGAGTATGAAGTCGGCGAAGTATTTGTCATCTGGCAGGGGATACCGTAAATCCTGCCTGCATCATTGCCGGGCAGGTTATTGTTGTATACTTCAATCTGTTCTCTGTAATCCATCAGGTTCGGACAGTTTTTAATCTCATTGGTTATATCTTTAATAAGACCTGTCTGTACGCAGTCGGCAAAATCAGAGTTTTCAAGGATTACAATGTCACCCAGATGTCCCGTGCTTGCACGTGCATGGTAGATTGCTTCACCGGCGACCTGGGGCGCGATAATGTTAAGTTCAATGTTAAACCTGTCATTAACTACCTTCCGGAACCAGCCGGTTTGCATTCCCTGATAATTGGCTGCTACATCATAAATATCGATTGTCAGTGTTTTATCATAAGATTTGCCGCCGCTTGAATCCGGAGAGCCGGAAGAATCCGAAGGCTTAGTGACTGATGTGTCCGGTGCGGTGCCGGAACCGGTGGTGCCTGTACATCCTGCCGTCAAAGCTGTTAACATCGCTGCAAGCAGTAATACCGAAACCAATTTTTTCAGTTTCATATAAATTTTGCCTCCTTTAATTAATAATATAATAACAATGAATATAAGTTCATTGTCATTTATCCTTTTACGGCACCTATCATTATTCCCTTTATAAAAAACCTCTGAAAAACGGGATAAACAAGGACTATAGGCGTTACTACGACGACTGTTACCGTCATGCGTATCGAAGTCGCGGTCTGTGCCGTTGCGAGAGTTGCGGCTATGGATGTCGATGAAGTGGCGCTGACAAGAGCTTTAAGGGAGCTTGCCTGGTTGATGTACTGGTACAGCGTAAACTGAAGCGTGTGGAGTTTACTGTCCGTCACGAGCAGCAATGTGTCCTGAAACGAGTTCCACTGCTGAACTGCGGCAAATATAGCAATTGTAGCCATAATAGGTTTGATAACGGGAAGCATGATTTGAAAAAAGATCCGTAAAGTTCCGGCTCCGTCTATTTGAGCGGCTTGCTGCAGTTCTATCGGAATGGATTCCACGTAAGTTTTGCAAAGAACAATATAGAAAGGCGATACTGCCAGCGGGAAAATATACCCCCAGAAGTTATTTGTCAGGCCGAGATTGCGCATCGTTATGTACCAGGGAATAATACCCGCGTTAAAATACATCGTAGCCACAACGAAGCGGTACCACAGCTTTCGTTTCCACAGCGTTTCCCTGGTAAACATATAACCGAGAAAAGCCGCGATGATTACTGTTAGAGATGCGCCTATTGCTGTACGCGCTACGGAAATTTTAAAGGACTGGAACAGGTTCGGGATCTTCAACACTTTGACATAATTCGTAAAATGCAGGCCTTTTATCCAAAAGAGCACTTTGCCTCTTTCGCTTAAGTCGTTTGCGCTGAGCGTGTTGATAAAAATGTAATAAAACGGGTAAACGCATACAAAAGCGAAAAAAGTGTAAATTATGTATGAAAAAATACTGACAAGGCTGTCCTGCAGACCCATTTTTATATTTCGTTTCTTAATATACTTTTTGGCAACCAATATATTTACCCCCTGTCTTATAGAAAACCTTCACCTCTGACCATTTTTGAAAAAGCATTTGTCAGGCATAGAAGAAGGACACTGACAATGCTTTTCAAAATGCTGATTGCTACGGAGAGTGAATAACCGCCGCCGCCCATTGCAAGGTTATATACATATAAATCCAAAACCTGAATATACTCTTTATTGAACGCATTCTGGAAAACGAAAAACTGTTCCATGCCGTTCGAAAGGAAATTCGCGAGATTAAGCATTACCAAAACAAAATATGTAGGCATCAGGCTGGGGAGAGTAACATGCCATATAATCTGCAGTTTGGACGCCCCGTCTATCCTTGCTGCCTCGTTCATCTCTTCATCAATACTGCTTATCGCCGCAATGTACATTATTGCCGCCCAGCCCGCGTTTTTCCATGTGAGCCACAGCCACATCCTGAACCAGACATGTTCGGAAGACTGCAGAAACATTTTAGGCGTCTCGATAAGTCCCAGGCTCATTAATATGGAATTTACGGCGCCTGTGCTGTTAAGAATACTGAAAGCAATTGAATATACCAATACCCAACTGATAAAATTCGGAAGCGTTGTTACTGTCTGAACAAATTTCCTGTAAGGCCTGCTTTTGATTTCGTTGAGGAAAATAGCGAATACCATTGGGAACCAGGAAAACATAAGACTCAGGCCGCTGATAGCGAATGTATTTCTGAGAACCTTCAGAAGCTGGTTTACCTTGGTGCTGTTATCGACCATTGATATAAACCACTTAAACCCGACAAACTTGTCCATTGTCAACGGGAATGGGGGCTTGTAATCAAAAAATGCATATATCCAGCCATAGAGCGGATAATACGAAAAAACGGCAACCAGAACAATAAATGGCAGGATGTATAAAAATTCGAGATATGACTGAGCTTTCTTTTTATCCTTCAATATGTTCATAACAATGCCTCACTTCTGCATTACTGTTTCAGAAAGACGAGGAACATTTATAGAACAATATATGTGCTTGGGTTGCATGATATGTTCCATTTTATAGCAGCCGAATTAATAAAACCTTTTAC
>JAAYXD010000063.1 GCA_012516065.1 Clostridiaceae bacterium | reverse complement strand
GCTCATCTCCAACAAGTAGAGGGATTACTTAATAGTCTCCAGAGTCAGAAACACGAACATGCCAGACACATCCAGGTTATCCAAGCAATGCTATATTTAGAAGAAATAGACAAGGCTAAAGAGTATATTGATGGGATTGCCCAAGCTTACCAGCCTAGCGATGGCATAATTCACGTTGGACACCCGGCCTTAACCGCTCTACTCAATAGCAAATGTAAAGTAGCTGAAACTAAGGGGATTGATTTTGCCTTTTCCGTAAAATGCAATCCATTAAATATAAAAATGCATCCTTGGGATTTATGCAGTATCTTGGGAAATTTGTTGGACAATGCTATGGAGGCAGCTGTTCAGAATACTGGAAATCGTCGGGTAGCCTTGGAAATAAAGTATGAAGATAACCAGTATGTTATGTATATCTACAATAATGGACCAGCCATTACTGCAAAAGAACGAAAGAGGCTGTTTGAGCCCGGCTTTACGACCAAGAATTCCGAGGCGCGTGGATACGGATTATATTTGGTGAAAAAATTAGTCGATCGATATGGTGGAAATATAGAGGTTAAATCAGGGGAACGCACATCTTTTATCGTGCATCTTCCCGATCAGAATCAGGGACGCGGCTTAGAGCGAGTGGTTATTTAGACCACAAATTTGGTCATTTAGGACAAATTATTATAAAAAGCTTTATCTATCGAATTATTTTAACATTATGTTATAATAAATTCAATAAAACGACATGGAGGATTTATGCAAAAAGACGACATTTCATTGGAGATAGCCGAAAGCAAGGTTTTTATACTCTTTTTCATGCGATGCCTGGATATGCCGATTGACGATATCCGTTTCAATAAAATAATGCTTGAAAACAGGTTTATGAATTACTTTTTCCTGAGGCAGTATTTCAGCGAACTCGTTGAAGAAGGCCTTATACGCATTGATGAGGATAACGGCCGCAAAATATACGGTATTACGGAAAAAGGATTGTCTGTTCTTGACATGTTCGGACATATACTTCCCGAAGGCCTGAAAAAAAGGGTCAATGAAATTATAAAATCAATGCGCGGAAAAATCCGTAATGAAATGATGATTACGGCGGATTATACGCTTGACGAAGACAACGGCTATACTGCCCTTCTTAGAATTGGCGAGGATAAATTCCCGCTGATTGAAATAAAAATAGCCGCGGGTTCAAAGGAAGACGCAAGGAATATATGCAGAAACTGGACCGCATTTCCGCAGGAGCTGTACTCGGAGATTCTTGAAACGCTTGTGAAGGACAGGAATAAACAGTAGAAAAAGTCAATAATCGAGCAGCAGCGACTTTATTATAGCGAAAAATTCCCTCAGGTAACTGTTAACAAGAACTATTCCGGGAGTCGGCGCCCCATAGCCGTATGCCCTGAAGCCGTTTCTTTTCGCCAGTATCCCGGAGCGGAAAATATGAAAATTATTGGTTATAAAAGCAATTTCGTCTACATCTCCGATAATCTCTTTAGTGAATTTAAAATTTTCCATTGTGCTCGTAGACCTGTCTTCAAGTATAATTCGTTGAGGTTCGACTCCCCTGTCGACAAGGTACCGTGCCATAGCCTCGGCTTCGGTCATAGGTTCCGTTTTTCCCTGCCCTCCCGATACAATAATCTTCGTATCGGGGTGTTCGGCAGCATATTCGATGCAGCGATCCAAGCGTTTTTCGAGCGATAGGGTTGGCATACCGTTTTCGAGAATCCCCGCTCCCAAAACAACGACATATTCCGGCTGTTTTTCAGGGCTGGGCTTATAAATTCCGCCAAGTATTATGCAGCCTTCGACAATTATAAAAATAACAACAAAAACGAGAAAACCCCAGTATATAATGCGCTTAATCACATTGTTCAGCTTTGTGTAATACTTGTCCCACAAAGGCCGTAAATAAAGGAATATAAAGAAGGCACCTATTACCGAAGGCAATAGCACACCCAAATCCATGTTCTGAACAAATGCGCGCACAATAATGGTATCGGCAATCCCTATAAAACCGAGAACTAAAAAAATCAGGTTCGGGATATTAAGCTTTTTCACTTCAACCACCATTATATATAGTATAACAAATTTCGTGTATGAGCAATCAAATAAGCAAATTTAAAATCCATACGACCAGCATGCCTATATAGTTTCCCACAGCATAGCCTACCAGTCCCGAAGTGAGCCCTGCAAGAATAACATCGCGGTTGCGTATCGCCTCGGCAACAGACGGAACAAATGCCGGACCGAATATGCCCGCGACGGATGTTATGATAAATGTATGCGAGTCGATGCGGAATATCCACGCAAAAAGCAAATGGAAAAATACCGCAAGAAAACAGACAACAAATGTATATAATAAAATATTAAACGATGATTTTGTGAAGATTGTACGGAAATTAAACATGCTGCCCATAGCAACCGAAAATACCTTTATAAAATACAACCCTATATTATATGTATCCGGTATTTTCCTAACCCTTTCGAACATTGAAGCACCTATGCTTAACGCCGTCAGTATCAAAAAGAATACCGCAACCTGGATTTCACCAAACAACAATATCGGGACTAAAGCCGAAACACCGACAATCAGAAGCATTACCGAAAAAGCAATAACAATATCCGAAACGGTTTTTTTCTTTTTTTCCACGGCAGCCGCTGATTCTGGGCTTTCCTGCTCTTTTACAAACTGCGGAAGGATTTTTTTCGTCATAACGGGCGCCAATCC
This sequence comes from Clostridiaceae bacterium, assembly GCA_012516065.1. Lineage (GTDB taxonomy): Bacteria > Bacillota > Clostridia > DSM-8532 > DSM-8532 > DTU069. The sequence goes on along the minus strand of JAAYXD010000063.1, from coordinate 5,721 downwards.
TATAATAAACAGAAAATACAGCCCGCCGACAAATATATCGGCGCCGTTTACAAGGACGAGCGTTTCATTGTTTATCCTGGCGGCCAAACCTACCGCAACCAAATTAGGCGTTCCGCCGGTATAACATCCTGCAAGCATCCCGGATATTTTTGCAGTTTCGGGCACAGTATCCCCCAATACCAGTGCCGCCGTCACAGCGCTTATTATCGCGCTTATTATAACAAACGTAAAAGATTTAATAGTCTTATTCGTCGTCTTCAGCCATTTTTTGATATCGAGTGAATACAGAATGAATGGGATGGCAACAGGCACCGCTATTTCGGATATTTGCATTGAAATGTTTTCTTTTAAATCAAAACCAAGATTTCCTATTGCTATACCGGCAATATAACTTAACAGGATAGGGCTGACAAGGCCGATAAACTTGTTTTTACGCGATAAATACAATATGACTAACGGAATAAAAACAATAAGCAAAGCCTGAAGCACTTTTGTTTCCCCTTTATTTTATATGCCTGTTATCTGGTAATATCTATTTTATTATATCGGATGGAACGGGCAAATAAAAGTAAAAATTTATATTTACTATTATTTAGACAGGTAGATATCGGAAAATTCAATGTTCATCATATGTATTATTTTTTTGTTATCTACCGTTTCAAGTTCATTTACCACACCGTGCTGTTCAACCGACTCATCCGGCAGCTTAACAAGGAAAGTCGCCCCCTTGTAGAGCGTGCTTGAAGCGGATATGCTTCCGCCCATTCGCTCGACAAACATTTTTACAAGATATAATCCTATTCCCGTTCCCTCGGCCTGTCTTGACAGACTGTTGTCAACCTGGCCGAAGCGTTCGAAAATAAGGCCGATTTTCTCCTTTGGAATTCCAACGCCTTCATCCTTAACTTCAAGGTTAATGTAATCATTTTCTTTATACAGCCGTACCTGAATGCTTTTGCCCTTTGGCGTAAACTTTATCGCATTCGACAGCAGATTCAGAACAATACGCTCGTACTTTTCATCATCAATGAATACAAGCTTTTTATCAAATTCCGACAGGAAAGTAATCTGCAGATTTTTCTGAGCTGCATAAATTTTTACCGAATCCGTTATCAGCTTCGTCAGCGATACAATGTCAACATTCCTTTTATACAGACGGATCTGATCCGCTGTACCCCGCGTAATATCAAGAAGATTGCTGACGAGTCTCAGTTGCCGCAGCGAATTCTGCTTTATCGTATCAATATACCGTTTTGCCTTGCTGCTGAGTTCTTTTCCGCAGAGCAGTTCCATTGCCTGAATAGCGGTTCCTATAACGGTAAGCGGAGTTTTAAATTCATGCGAAATAAGGGTTAGAAATTCATCTTTCAGTCTGATAACGCGTTCCAGATATTCTTTTTTTTCTTTTTCAATTTTCAGTATGTAATTATCATGGTTTACCTGACTTGTCACATCACGTATGCAAACTATAGAGAAAAATATGTTTTTTGAGTTATCGAAAACAGGTCTTCCGCTTATGCTGAAATGATGCGTATTATCGCGCGTTTTAACGGTTACCCTGAACGCTTTATAATGTTCACCCTGCAGTATTTTAAACGCGGGCAGCGAATCGTAAGGTATTTCGTTTCCGTTTTCATCGTAGTATTTTATATCATCGGGGTTTTTATTCACCTTGCTGAAGTCGTTAAACAAGTGCTTTATATAATGCGCTTCCTGGTTCAGCGATATTGCGGCCGAATCGGGGTACAGCACAAAAAGCGCATCGGACATATTTTCAACGACCGTTTCGAATTGCTGGAACTGTTTAAATAACTGATCGCGCTGAAACCTGATTTTTTCCCGGTTCATAACGGTTTCGGTAACATCATGCGTAATTTCCACAAAATATGCCAGTATGCTGTCTTCATAAATTGGCGTCAGCGAAATATTCCAGTAAGACAAACCTTTCTTTAACCCTATATAGCGGTATTCGGGCAGGTAGCAGGACTTTCCCGAGACCAAAACCGTAGCCCATATGTTTTCAAGCACACTTCCCTTCCAACCCGTAATTATTTCGCTGATATGCTTTCCGATGCTTGCCTCCCTTGTATTGTACGGTTCATCAAGACGCTTCAGCCACGACTGGTTCGCGTTCAGCAGCGTCATGTCAGGAACGCTGAAAACAGCCATTCCGAACGGGCTGTTGGAAATCAACTGGTGTATGATGTTAAGATCATGTTTTATGCAGTCGCGCTTTTTAAAAATATAAAGGCGCTGCCTTGAACTGATATGATCGCAAACCTTGATGGAATAGAAAAACATTTCTCCGCTTTTTGAGGAAACCAAATGAAGGGACTGCTTTTTATCCTGCTGTATCTTGTTGCGAACGCCTAATAACATATCAAGAACATCAAGTTCGCTTAAACCGACTATATCGTCTTTGTCATAGCCAAGCTGTGCAAGAAGCAAGTCTCCAACTTGAGTGACAATGCCGTTGTCCACCAGCAGGTATGGCACATTTTCGAGAAGAAAAGAATAAAAATGCTCATTCATACAACCAGGTTCCTCTTACCACAACAAAACGACGGTAGAAATTGCTTACGCTGCCGCAGCAGGCAGCATTTCCGTTTCCGGATTTATATTTAATAATTTCTATAAAATTATATTACGGGTTTCCCTTTGTGATGTTATGAATTACTATATAAAACTTAGATTTACTGCTCAAACACATGTCCTGCCGGGCTGTAAGTGCCAGGCAAATCTTCCGTTTTCAGCCTTAAGTAAATCCATAAGGAAATTATAGTTGAATAGAACTAATGGATCAACCCTTTTTTTTACTTTTTTATTATTTATTTCTGACAATTTCGCCAATGTACGGGGATGTTTATTCATAATAATATAATTATCACGGATGCAGGCAAAAATATATACATGCGGGCAGCATACAGCAAAATATACGGAGATTAGAGGGATAACAGTGCGTGTAAATGACGTTTTGGATTTAATCGGCAGCACCCATATGATTGATCTTAAAAAGGCCACAGGCTGTTCAATCTATGGAAAAGCGGAGTATCTTAATCCCGGTGGAAGCGTTAAGGACAGGATAGCGAAATATATGATTGAAGAAGCTGAAAGAACCGGAGCCTTAAAAAAGGGAATGAAGATCATTGAGCCGACATCGGGCAATACAGGCATCGGGCTCGCGCTTGTCGGCATACAAAAAGGCTACGAAGTTATTATCGTTATGCCTGAAAACGTGAGTGATGAAAGAAAGCGCATAATACAAGCACTTGGGGCCGAACTTGTTTTGACACCGGCTGAAAAAAACATCGAAGGGGCGCTCCGCGAAGTGGAACAACGCCGTAAAAATGACCCGTCCCTTTTTATCCCGATGCAGTTTGAAAATCCGAATAACCCCAAAATTCATTATTTAACAACGGCACGCGAAATTTGGGACCAGCTTGACGGAAATGTTGATGTATTCGTGTCAGGTATAGGAAGCGGCGGAACAATCGGAGGCGTGGGCAAGTTCTTAAAAGAAAAAAATCCGGATGTAATAATAGCTGCCGCGGAACCAAAGGGCGTCTCTGTATTATTGGGGCAGCAGCCGGGTTCCCATAAAATCCAGGGCATAGGCGACGGTTTTGTACCTCCTGTGCTTGATACGTCGCTTATAGATTGCGTTATTGAAGTAAGCAATGAAGACGCAATACAGACGGCAAAGGACCTCGCGAAAAAACAAGGCTTGCTTGTCGGGATTTCATCCGGGTGCAATGTTTGGGCAAGCATGCGGATGGCCGAAAAGCTCGGCGGGAACAAAAACATCGCTACAATACTGTGCGACAGAGCCGAAAGGTATTTCAGCACCGAACTTATTTGAAATGCACGAAAGCAAAAAGAACCGGCCTTGCCGCATATGCGGGACCGGTACTTTTTCGTTTATAACAAGCCGCTGATGAACATACTTTTCCGATAACGAATGCCTGAATTAAAGCAGACAGGAAAACATACCCGCTAATACACCGGGATCATGCCTGGACTTTCGCCTGTGACACATTTTCCGCCTTCGGCCGTCACAATGAACGTATTTTCTATTCCCACCATTCCGATACCCTTTATCGCTTTTTTAGGTTCAACCGCAAAAACCATTCCCTCCTGCAAAGGCTCCGTAAACCCGTCCGCTATTACGGGCGGTTCATCAATAACGAGGCCTATTCCATGACCGAGGAACTTCACCCTTCTGCTGCCGTATCCCATAAAGTTTTCGAGGAAATCTTCGCTTAAACCGCCCATAACCTTATTATATATTTCCGACGGAATTGCGCCCGGCCTTAACATGGAAGCAACCTCATTCTGGATATCAACGCATTTTTTATGAATCTCAAGTACATGCCCGGGAAGAGGTTTCCCGAACATATATGTCATCGTTTTATCGGTATGATAACCATCAACCCCGCATCCGACATCAATGAATACCAAGTCCCCTTTCCTGAGCTTCCGTTCACGGTTCCCGAACAGCGGCACAGCGGGAGACAAGCCAAGATTGCCGCCCGGCCCGTCGAAATTCGTAGGATAGATTGAACTTTCGCCGAAACATATATTGCCCAGGATCATTTCGGTATCAAACATGCCGAAACGCGACAATCCGTGATGACCCTCTTCAATCATAATCGTGAAAAGACGCGTGCCGAGCTCGGCTTCACTCATACCTTCATACAAAACTTCGGGCAACCGTTCCTCAAGTATCCTTTTATGTATTTTCCCCGATTGTTCTATAAGAGACAGTTCGAATTTGCTTTTAACAGCGCGTACTGAAGCAATCTGCCGGTCGGCAGGCTTTATGTCTTCAAATTTAAAGTACTTTAGGAACCTTTGACACAAAGCGAGCGGGACCACTTCTGTTTCCATGTATACGGTTTCAGGCAGATTCCTGTGTCCGGCAGCCGCATCGCGGAAACTCTGCATAGGTTTAATACGCGGAAACAGCGATTCGTCCATTGCCCTTTCATAGCTTCTTCTTACCCAGTATACGGCCTCGCCGTCGCGTGGGATTATAAGCATTCCGTCCTGCATTGTCCCGGTAAAGTAATACTGGTTTACTTTGCTGAATATGACCGCAATCCGCCATTCGGGGTTTGTTTCATCCATTTTCGCTCTGAAACGCTCCATACGTGTTTTCAATTCTTCATATGGCACTTTATTAATCATGGCTATTCTCCGTTTTTGTTTGTATCTGCAAAGAATGCTGCTCTGCTCCCTTACAGACCGATTTTCATATGTCAGCCAGCAGCAGCGCAAAAGCTGCTTTTTATGCATAGAGATAGGATACCATAATTTCTCATTATTATCAAACACGGACAAAATGCCGACTCATTGATTTATCGCTTAATTTCAGGCTATTATAACGATAGCGGCGGGTTATTCGATGCATACCGTTTTATTTTACAGTAATAAAAAGAACACTTGTCCAACAAAATCCTAACTGCTAAAATATAATAAAGAAAAAGCCAGATTGATACTCATGCCGCTTTACCAAGCTCCGGACCTGATTTCGCACCATCATCAGTCACTTCCCGGTCATGCTGATAATTGAGGCCCCATAGTAAACATCTCAGTTTACCACGAAGGTTAAAACAAAAAAGCCGGAAGACACTGAATAGTTTATGTAATTTCCAGGGATGAAACGGAAACAAAAAAATAGTTAATTATTGCCGATAAGACGTAAAAGTCTTACTAATAAAT
>JAAYXD010000304.1 GCA_012516065.1 Clostridiaceae bacterium | reverse complement strand
TTTTTCTTACTCATCCACCTTCACCCCCGGCTTATTTAGCTTCATAAGTCTTACCATCTTCATCATCACAGGCTCTAATATCTCTCCAACCATGTAATGAACCATTGGTGAATAATTCTCCTTTGTTTCGTCAAACAGCTTGGAAAGAAGGTCGTAGAGATTCTTTATGTCCTCTTCTGTGGCATCTGCGGTGTTGATTTCAATAAAAATCTTGGTACCGTCACGCTTGGCGATATGGTCGTTCACATATTTCTCCAGAGCGTATCTTGCTATGCTTGATGTGGTAACACTTGCTTCCGGCATTTGTGCTTGAAGTTCATCGATGATAGCGTCCAATTCATCCGACTACCTTTGTGTAAGCCTTACCCGTAGCATACTATCCTTCTCTGCAGACATCATTGCACCTCCTGTATCTTGTTGGTTTAATTGTATCACATCGTATCACGATTTGTCAAGTATGGATAAAAAGAAAACCCGACTTGCCGTTATATTGGCTTGCTGGGTGGACATACTCAATATCAATCATGTATATCACTCAAACACATATCCCAATATTTATACTTAGCTTAAATCTAATGTTGTCCATCCAGCAGAAATGATATCATTTTGCAGCTTGCAAAAAGCCTTTTCAGCGTCGGGATACTCATCACACTCAATAAACTCAAATCTTGTAAAAGGTTTAGTAAAAAACCCAATAAACCGAGGCCTTGCACAAATATCCCTCTGACCAACACATTTACTGCGTTTTCTAAGCTCAATAACTCTCTCTTCACTTAAATTTTCGCTTCTTTTCCTATATTGTATCCAGTTTTCGTTACATTGCTTAAAATCAACATATCCCTGAGAACCACTATCATCAATATAACTTATACCCTCATTGGTAACACGTTTTATTATTTTCACTCACAAAACCTCCTTAATAAACTCTCATATACTTTAATCACCTTCATTTTTCATAGATTTTCATATTGATCTGATTGAGCCTGTTCTCAGGATACTGCAATTTAGCTGGTAGTTTTATGGTTTCAGGCAGAACAAATAAAACCGCGTGTGTTTTATCTATCTTGGGCATCGGGAGCACACATCTACTCCAAGCAGCAAACCTCCCATGTCCTCCGGCATCGAATGTGCCATTCCTTCGTCCTGCTCCTTATGTATTAATAAAAGGTTAAACAGTCTCCTTTGTTTTGATACGTTAATCTCTGCGTACGGAAAACAAGGTCACAGCAGTTGGAACTGTGTGACCTCAGTATTTTATCTTTTTTGCTTTCTTTTTTCTATCTCTTCAGAAATTATCTTTTTTGCCTTACTTACAATACTCTCCAATAAAATTGTATCAAAAATTCCGATAGAACCACTAATCTCCTTAAATCCTTTTAATTGAGCATATGTAAATAACAGCTTATCTTTTGAAACTTCTGAAATTTTAATATTTCCATTAATCAGTTGGTACAATAATTGAAAGCAAATAATTTCTTTTCCTTCAACACTCATAGCTTCTGTTCCTTCCTTAAAAACCTCAATTTCTTCAAGTTCTTCCTTTGAAAAAGTTTTACTAAATTCATTCAATATATTCACCTCATTTAAGTTTAGTTAAGTCAATTATATATTCAACAACTTTTCCTGGATTTGCAGAAGTTGAATTCATAGCTCTAACACCTTTAATAATAAGTGTATCAAAACCCTGAGCCTTTGCCTGTTGAGCTATCTCGTTTTGCCATTTAAAGATATCTCTTGCCCCAACAGCATTGGGAATATCTCCTTTATTTGAGTATACTGCAACATCTTTAAGTGTTAGAGTTTTTCCATTGATTTCTACATCAGCAAGTCCACCTATTTCGATGCCATTTTTCGTAATAATTTTACTTTCAAACATTTCCCCATTTTCAAATACAGTCTTACTCGTTCCCTTAACATACTTATTCGCATTATGAACCAATACCCTATTTTCGCCAACATGATACGTATGAAAATTATCGACCTTAAAATTGTAAACCTTTACAGGCTTATCTGTTATTTCAAGCTTTTTCTCTTCCACCACC
>JAAYXD010000303.1 GCA_012516065.1 Clostridiaceae bacterium | reverse complement strand
TACAGGAAGAGGCTGGGGGAACTGTTGGTTGAAAAAGGCATAATCACCAGGGAGCAGCTTAAAGAGGCGCTTGTCCTGCAAAAGTCTACCGGTAAAAAGCTGGGCGAAGTACTCATCTCTCAAAATTTGATATCTGAAGCCCAGATGGCTGAAGTGCTTCAGGAACAGCTGGGTATTCCCTTTGTGGATTTAAACAAAGTTACCCTTGAACCTAAACTGGCTGAGTACATCCCTTTCATGCTTGCCAAAAGGCATACCCTAATCCCCATAAAGGAGGAAAACGGCAAACTTTACATAGCTATGGAAGACCCGCTGAATTTTGCTGCTGTCGACGATGTAAAGCGCGTATCAAAAATGGATGTGGTACCGCTTATTTCGTTTGGAGAAGCTATAAAAAATGCCATTAACAGGCTTTACGGGATGGAGTATGCCGAAAAGGCAGTTCAGGATTATACAAGGGAAGCTAAGCTAGGGCAACTGCCTCAGGATGTGCAAAACGGCTCTTTTGATGAGGACGTCAGCAATGCTCCGGTAGTGAGGCTGGTCAATTCCATAATCCAACAGGCGGTTAACATGGGGGCCAGCGATATCCACATCGAGCCCATAGAGAATGAGTCGCGGGTGAGATTCCGGATCGATGGGATGCTGCAAAAGATATTTAACATACCCGTTTATATGCATTCTGCCCTGATCACCCGCATAAAGATCATGGGCAACATGGACATAGCCGAAAAGAGGCTCCCTCAGGACGGACGCGTGGGTATGAACATATCAGGAAAGGACATAGACCTTCGCATTTCTACCATACCTACCATCTACGGGGAAAAAGCTGTCCTAAGGATTTTGGATCAATCCAATTTTCTCCTGTCCAAAGAAAAGCTCGGGTTTACATAAGAAAACTTGGAAAAATTCAATGAGCTGCTTAAAAATACCCATGGCATCATATTGGTGACGGGGCCTACAGGTAGTGGCAAGTCGACCACCCTCTATGCCATGCTCAATGAGCTCAACAGGGAATCGGTCAACGTCATAACCATAGAGGACCCGGTGGAGTACCGGATGGAGGGGATAAACCAGATTCAAGTCAACCCCAAAGCGGGACTAACCTTTGCCGCGGGACTTAGAGCTATTGTACGTCAAGACCCCGATATCATCATGGTGGGAGAGATTCGGGACAGCGAGACAGCCGAGATTGCTATACGTTCGGCAATCACAGGACATCTGGTATTGAGTACCTTACATACCAACGATGCTGTCAGCGGCATCTCCCGGTTAATAGATATGGGCATAGAGCCTTACCTCATATCTGCCTCCCTGGTGGGGGTGATATCCCAGAGGCTTTTGAGGAAGGTATGCAGTAACTGCCGCGTACCCTATGAGATTGAGCCCCATCATCTGGCTGTACCAGGATTTGAGGAATTGGCGGGTGTGACGCTGTACAGGGGAAAGGGGTGCAGCGCCTGCAATTATACCGGTTACAAAGGGCGTGTGCCTGTCCATGAAATCCTTGTGGTTTCAAGGCAGCATCGTCAGCTGATAGCACAAAAGGCCCCAATCGATGAAATAAAGGATTTGTCCATAAAGATGGGCATGAGCACTTTGAAGGAAGAGTGCATAAAGCTAATACGAAGAGGAGTGACCACCATTGATGAGGTGATACGCGTATCTTACAGTCAGGATGGGTGACGCTATTAGGCTCTCATAATACAACGCCCATGCCATTCATTCCAAGGGTTGCAGTGAAAGGGGCAGTTAGTTTATGGACATATATGAGATACTCAAGAAAGCCGTTGAGCTCAAATGCTCCGATGTACATATATCTGCCGGCATGCCACCGGTTGTGCGCAAGGATGGAAACTTGTTGCCGATATCGGGTGAACCTTTGTCTGCTGACCAGACCCATCAGTTTACAAGAGCGCTGCTAAATGATGAGCAGTGGGAAGCATTTCAGGATAAAGGGGAGATCGATTTTTCCCTGTCCATAGCAGGAATTCACAGGTTTCGAGTAAACGCCTATAAGCAGAGGGGTAGCTGCAGCCTGGCTATAAGATTGGTGAATTTGAGGATTCCCGATTTTGAGGAGCTGGGATTGCCCCCGATGGTGCAGGAATTTGCCAACAGGAAAAGCGGTTTGGTGTTGGTGACCGGGCCCACGGGTAGCGGCAAGTCCACCACTCTAGCGGCAATAGTCAATAAGATAAACATGGAAAGGGCTGCCCATATCATCACTTTAGAAGAGCCCATAGAATATCTGCACCGGCATCAGAAGAGCATAGTCAACCAGAGGGAAGTGGGAAGCGATACCAGGAGCTTTGCGGCGGGTTTAAGGGCGGCGCTGCGCCAGGATCCTGATGTAATATTGATAGGCGAGATGAGAGATTTGGAGACCATTTCCACAGCCATTACGGCTGCTGAGACGGGGCACCTGGTGCTGTCTACTTTGCATACAATTGGTGCGGCCAAGACCATAGACAGGATTATCGATGTCTTTCCGCCGCATCAGCAGCAACAGGTAAGGTTTCAGCTGTCAACCGTGCTGGAAGGCGTCATAAGCCAGCAGCTGATTCCGCGAAAGGATGCTGCAGGCAGGGTGGTGGCTGTGGAGGTGATGGTGGTGACGCCGGCCATACGAAACCTCATTCGCGAAGGCAAGACCTATCAAATAACCAACGCTATTCAGACTGGTGCCAGGCTGGGCATGAGAACCATGGATCAGGCGCTGCTGGAGCTTTACAATAAAGGGCTAATAACCAAAGAGGATGCCGTGCTTTATGCCGTTGATACCGAGCACATGAAAGCCTTAATAAACGGCCGATAGCTTTGAGAATTGAGCCGTGGTGGTGAGGAAGGAGTGATGGGATATTGCCAGGTACAGGTATTTAGCTAAGAATCTACAGGGCATCGCAACCAGGGGAACGCTTGAGGCTTCAAGCAAAAGGGAAGTTTACCGCCGTCTTAAGGAGCGGGAGTATTATCCCGTCAAGGTAGAAAAGGTAATCAAAATCAGGGATATAAAGGATTTGCAGCTGTCCAGCAAAATAAAATCGAAGGATATGGCGGTGCTTTGCAAGCAGTTTTCTACCATGCTAAAGGCGGGGATCCCCATAATAAGGTGCATTGATATACTGTCTAAACAGCTTTCAAGCAGGCTGCTGCGGAGCATATTTGCCGAGATGTACGTGGAGGTGCGTTCGGGGAAGAGCTTGAGCGAGAGCCTGGTGAAGCGGAGCAGGTATTTCCCCCAGCTGTTTATAAGCATGGTGGAAGCGGGGGAAGCCAGCGGTACCTTGGACGATGTGCTGGATAACCTGGCGCAGCATTATGAGAAGGAGCACAAGCTTATACAAAAGATCAAAAACTCCATGGCATATCCCGTCATAGTGCTTGTGGTGGCGGTTGCAGTTGTGTATTTTCTGTTGACTACGGTGGTCCCCACCTTTGCCGATATATTCACCCGCAGCGGAGCAACCCTTCCACTGCCCACGCGCATGCTTCTCGGTTTAAGCGATTTTACGCTCAAGTATGGCGTTTTCGTGCTGCTGTTCCTTGTAATGTTTGCTTTTGGATTTTATGTAGCCACCTCCAGAGGAGAGGGGCGTTACAGGTGGCATAAGTTCTTGCTGAGGTTGCCCGTGGTCAAGGCAGTGGTTGTTCAATCCATATCAACCCGGTTTTCGGGAACGCTGGGGATACTGCTTAGGACGGGGATACCGCTTGTTACTGCGCTGGAGATAACTAAAATATTGGTAGGCAACGAAGTGGCCCAAAGGGGTTTGCTGCAGGTTCAGGATGCGGCAAAGAAAGGCGGTGGCATATCGGCTCCGCTTGCGCAGCTCAACCTGTTTCCTCCCATGCTAATCCAGATGCTCAGGGTAGGTGAGGAATCGGGGACGCTGGATGAGATGCTGCTTAAGACGGCCGAGTTTTACGAAGGGGAGCTGGAGGCGAGCCTTATGAGGCTCACTACCCTGCTGGAGCCCATGGTGATAGTGTTGCTGGGGGGAACGGTAGCATTCATCGTGCTTTCCATAGCCTTGCCCATGTTTGAGATGACCAGCTTTATAGGCTAAAGAATGAAAATGAAGGGAGAGGAGAAAGATGCTTAAGAAGTTTGTAAAAAACAAAAAGGGGTTTACGCTAATTGAACTTGTGATCGTCGTGGCGATATTG
>JAAYXD010000062.1 GCA_012516065.1 Clostridiaceae bacterium | reverse complement strand
TTTAGGTGCTTTCGGTGACGACGGGCGACATACCCCAAAGCCCTGCTGCGTACCAGTAACTCTGGAGCGGGCGAATGAGCGGCCCGGGATATGGAAACCTCTTCATAAAAATAAAAAGGGTTTGAAGCGTGTTATCAGTACGTGCTTTGTCGCACTGGGAAACGAAACACCTGAACCAGGACCCGCGGAAATAATACGGAATCGTTAATTAAAATATGCTTTAAAGCGAATTTATTACAATCTGTTTTAAAGCCTCGGTGCTTAACCTGACAGGGTTATTTTTATTCGAAGTTTTCAGCGCTATTGTCCCGGCATCTTTTTCGGTTACTCCGAATTCTCCGAGGCCGGGCAAACCCAAAGCGGTTTTTAAGTTTTTCAGAAACTCAACAAGTTCATTGCAGGCCTTCTCAATATTATCACAGCATGAACCGGTAAGTACTTCCCCAAGCCGGGCATATTTTCTTAAGTGATATTCGTTATTACGCTTGTCCGCCATCAATTCGTTTATACTCATCCTGACCGTTTCAGGAAGGATTATTCCGCATATTGCTCCATGCGGAATTTTAAATAGCGCGCCTATTGATGAAGCAAACCCATGATCCGCACAAAGACCGGCATTTGCTAAAGTAATCCCTGAAACAAGCGCTGCATACGACATTTTTGTTCTTTTTTCAATATTTCCGGGATCATCAGTACTGACATCAATCAGAGAATCACGTATCGCTTCAATTCCGGACATCGCTAAAGCGTCAGTTAACGGAAACGCCGATATGGACATATATGAGCCGATAAGCTGGCAAAGAGCATCCATACCGCTGGCTGCCGTCACATTTGACGGGCATGTCAGCGTAAGTTCGGGGTCAACCAGGGCTATGTCAGGTATAAAATTATCGTGCCTTAACGAGTTTTTGAATCCATTGCTGCCGACCTGTCCAAGTACGGCATTTTTGGTAGCTTCGCTCCCCGTGCCTGCCGTTGTCGGCACAGCAATAAAAGGAATCTTTGTCCCATCATGAATTTTACCTGTGCCGACACCTTCCAGGTATTCAATAACCGGTTCGTTTTTTAATATCATCGCAGATATGGCTTTTCCGGTGTCAATAACACTGCCTCCGCCTATTGCGACAACAGTATCGACTTTCAAGTTCCGGTATTCCGAAACAGCCCTGTCTATAATATCCGGTGAAGGCTCACCTGCGACTCTAACGGTCATTGCTTCAATCCGCAACCGCTTAAGTTCATTGGTCAGCCATGCGCACTGCGCAGTGTTTTCAAACGACTTGCTACCAATAACGAGAATGACGCACCGGGCGTTTTTTATCAGCGGCAGATCCGTCAGACAGCGGAATTTACCAGGACCGAATATTATATTCGGTGTCCGTGAGAACTTAAATGCGAAACTGCTTCCAAGCATATATTCCTCCAACAAATACTTATAATGGCCGGCGGATTGGGTTTTCGAATTTCTTCTTCAGCGTTACACATAAAGCATTACAACTGCGATAAATTCAAGCGGTTCATCCCCCGCATTTTCAATCGAGTGCGACGCTCCGTCTCCTGTGAGCACAACATCGCCGGGTTTCACAATCTTTTCCGTTCCGTTGTCATTTACTCTGGCGGTTCCTTTAAGTATATAATAAGCTTCTTCCTCGTCTACATGCTGGTGCGTGCCAATCGAACATCCCGGGTTCAGTGTGATTTTTGCATACAGCCGGACTTTTCCTTTCATTTCATCAGTGTTCAGAATATGCAGTAATTCGACGTTTCCATTGCCGCCCCGCAGCCGTTCCCTGATTTCCGATTTCATTTCTTCCGCTTTTTTAATCATGTTATTAGCCTCCTTTTTAATTGCGATTTTCTTTAAAATTATTTCCCAATCCCGGACTATAACGTTAAATTCCCTTTTGTTTGTCTATATTC
>JAAYXD010000061.1 GCA_012516065.1 Clostridiaceae bacterium | reverse complement strand
GCAATCGGCACCGTCATTGACGCACAGCGCGTCACAGATCTCGTGAAGGAGTGTTTCATCGGCGAACAGGGCCAGACTTTCATTGTAAACAGCGACGGGATTATTGTCGCCCATGAGGATTATGACAATACCGTGGTAAAACAGCTTCCCGTAACCGACTATTATAAAGGGGCGGATAAAATTGCCGATGCCGCCGTAAACAAAAAAAGCGGAATAATGAATACATTCCTCGGAAAAAGGTACTCCGTCGTAGCGTACCGCCAGATAGAAGGCTCAAGGGGATGGACAATCTTCGTAAGCGCGTCCGTGACGGAATACACAACCCCGATTATCATCTGCCTTATTATATTCATTGCAATTCTCGTTGTTTTGATGGTTATCTCCAACGCATTTTCAAGGAAAAACGCAGAAAAGCTTGCAATGCCTCTTAAACAAATTGTTGAAAGACTGGAAAGGCTTTCTGAAGGCGATCTGACATCGGTAGCCGATCTTTCAACAACGACAGCAGAAATAACCGAAATGAATGAGGCAATGAAAACCGCAGTCATTAACCTGAATAAAATTATTGTGAACATCAAGGAAAAACTGTTTCAGCTATCCAATGGAGACTTCAGGTATGACATGGAGAAAGAGCGGGATATTTATGTCGGTGATTTTGAAGCGCTTGTAGATTCATTTATTAATGTCAAATCAATGCTGTCGGCAGTCATAAATTCTATCAACGACACAAGTGCGCATGTCGCTTTGAGCGCGGACAACATGGCCGAAGGCTCAACAAGCCTTGCGGAAAGTGTCTCAAACCAGAGCGTCTCCGTAAGTTCCGCAAATGATATTATTGAGCAAATAATTGAAGCGAGCAAAAAGCAGGCTGAAAAATCGCAGGAACTTATCGTGAATATGAAACAATCGACTGAAAAAATAGATTCCGAATGCAAAGAGAAACTCGCAAATCTTAAAACAGCCATGGGTGAGATTGTAAAGTCTTCGATGGCGATTGAGTCAATTGTTGAAAACATCAGCGGTATTGCGAAACAGACATCCCTCCTTGCTTTGAATGCTTCAATTGAAGCGGCAAGAGCGGGAGAGCTCGGAAAAGGATTCGGCGTTGTAGCCGACGAAGTCGGCAAACTGGCGAGCGAGAGCAGCGTTTCCGTAAGCAATACGCATAAACTCCTGTCGGATGTAACGCAAGCTATAGAAAACAACAATTCAATAGTCAGCGACATAGAAAAATACTTTATGGAGGTCCTGGAGTACATTAATCAGCTTGTCGGCTTTACGGAACAGGTAGTAGAAGACTTTATGAACAATTCACGGGAGTCGCTTAAAATCCAGCAGGAGATTAACTTACTTACCGCGACTATAACCGACACATCGGCAACTGCTGAAGAATACGCGAGCATTTCGGCCGAACTTGCCGAACAGGCGGCAAAGCTGAAAGAAAGCCTGAAAGTTTTCCAGGTATAAAAAACCTGGCGGTATATTCATAAAAAGCAGGGGTTTTTTCGTAAAACCCCTGTTTTCATTTCCTTGCTTTTTCATGAAGAAAGTTTCGTCGTGATTTTTTAGTTAAAAACAAAAATATAGGTTGTATTCTAAAGAATATTATGTAAATATATAATATGTACAATAATAACAGAAAATCGAAAAGGATAGTTTTTATGCAGGGTACACAACAAAAAAATAAACTTGTAAGATGGCCGTATTTGTTAAGCGGCGTTATCAGCATGCTTTTTGCCGGTATAATATATGCCTGGTCTATTTTAAAAGCACCTCTTGCGGAGGAATTCGGATGGACTCCTTCCCAGCTTGCACTGAACTTCACGTTGACAATGTGCTTTTTCTGCATAGGCGGAATAGTTTCAGGCATATTGACCAAAAAAACTTCGCCCAAAGCTGCTGTTGTAATTTCAGCCATTCTCGTATTTTCAGGTTTCACTATTGCATCGCGTATGTCAGGAACCGGTATTTTAACGCTGTACATTTCCTATGGCGTAATTTGCGGCCTGGGAATCGGCATGGCCTATAATGCAATTATTTCCGCAACAAATGCCTGGTTTCCCGATAAAAAAGGCACCGCATCCGGGGCAATGATGATGGGTTTCGGCGCAAGTACGCTGGTACTTGGAAATATAGCGGCATTATTGATTAAATCCGAATCCGTAGGGTGGCGAACCACATATTTAATTCTGGGTATATCGATAGGGCTTATTCTGCTGATAGTCAGCTTTATCGTAAAATATCCTTCCAAAGATACAAAACTCCCTGAGGCTAAAAATAACAAAGCAGCCGGAAACGGCGCATTTACGACACGTGACTATACTACGGCGCAAATGATCCGCAGGTTTAGCTTCTGGAAATTTTTTATGTTTTCCATTACATTGACTGCTGTGGGCAGTACGGTAATCAGCTTTGCCAGGGATTTAGCTTTATCAATAGGTGCGGCAGACGCCCTGGCAACCATGTTAGTTGGCGTGCTTTCAATTTTCAACGGCCTTGGAAGGATCTTTTCCGGTATACTCTTTGATAAAAAAGGATGCCGGTTCACCATGACAACGGCTAATATCATCACGATTGCGGCTTCGGCGGTCATATTATCGGCTGTTGTATCAAACTCCATAATACTTGGTGTTGCAGGCCTTTGCCTTGCGGGTATTTCCTATGGCAGCTCTCCTACTATAAGTTCAGCCTTTACAAGCCTTTTTTACGGCAGCAAAAATTTCTCAATGAACTTCAGTGTCGTAAACACGATGCTTATTCCCGCTTCCTTTACCGCAACGGTAGCGGGTTCTCTCGTCGCATCAACCGGATCCTATGTGGCTCCATTTATTCTGCTCATTGTATTCTCTGTAATATCGTTATTGTTAAATATAAGTATCAGACAGCCGTGATCAGATATCAGATTTTTTCAGCGTCACCGCTTTACTTTGTAAACAAAGAAGCAAGGGATGGTTTAACGGATCCCTGCTTCTTCTTTTATAATCTTTTATTTGGTAAATTATTCACCCCAAATTATTTTAAATAACCTGTATAAAACAGCCGCAGCTTCCGCCCTTGTCATTTTTGCCTTAGGAAGCAGCTTTCCTCCCGCTCCGACAATGATTTTTTTATCAACCAGAAGGGCAACGCTTTCCAACGCTTCAGCGGACACAAGATTTGCATCTGAAAACTCATTAAGGATGTCATAATTTTGATAGTTTACCTGCCCTAATTCCGGCTTTGCGTATTTCAATGCCGAAGCGGTAAACACCATCATTTCTTCCCTCGTAATGGGATCTCTTGGCCTGAAAAGGTTTCCGTCCGCTTTTACAATACCTGTCATCTTTGCTATCCCCACCGTATGATAAAAATAATCGTCGGCCTTAACATCATCAAAATTGGTCTCCACTGCGGCTGATATACCCAGCATTCTCACGAGCAGTGTAACGTAATCGGCACGGGTTATGTCATATTGGTATCCGAACAAATTGTTCGGAAGTCCCTTGATAATACCGCGTGAAGCCATTACGTCAACATATTTTCTCGACCAGTGATCCCTGACATCATCAAAGGTTTTTTTCACAAAGGATACGGCAAACGTACCAAAATAGTTCGTCACGAAACTTACGTTTCCCTGCTGGTTGTTATATACACCCGTTTCAACAGGTTTTACATTTCCCTCCGCATCTATATGCCATACAACAATATGTTCAAAGTCTGCGGCTTCTTCCGCGGTCGGGTGGTATGGTATATCAGCACGGACAGCGGCATTCGGGTTGTTCCGCGTGTTCGTATTTCCGTTCAACTCGATTTGCAGTATAATGACAGGCCTGTTCCCGATTTGTTTTTTCAGCGTATCATTAAGATTGCCAATTCCTGCGATACCTAACCTTATTGAGGCATATTCAGCATTGTGTGCCATTTCTCCTGCAAGTATGTTTCCCGGGATCCGGACTGTTCCTAAAGGGGTCCTGATTATAAAACAGGCTGCAGGGTTTATCAGGGCCTGTACGGGAAAATTCAGAATATATTCTCCGGCTCCTTCGGCTTGCAATATTTCTATTTCTATTGTCTTTATTCCCGACGAATCGGCCGGTACTTCCGATAACAAACCCGTGATTTGTGTCATCGATAATGTCGCGGTCGCCGCTCCTGCTGCCTTATCAAATACCGGTTCCAGCACGAGATCTGCTCTGCGAACCGCCACAGAAATCGATTCACCCGACATATATGTTTGTGATGCAAGTTTTGAATCCACTGTCCTGAACGACTCAAGTTTGATTGAAGCCGTACCCGATACTTTCCCCCTGAATGTGATGGTACTAAGTTTCATGTTGCCATTCTCGCCATTAACATCTCCCACTTTTGTAAAAGCAATGTATGCCTTATCTCCTTTTATCTTAGGAGAAACGGAAAAACCGTTTATCTCCGATACTGCTTTTATCAGCTCAAGCTTTTCGCTGTCAAACGACAAGACCGCCTCATAGGCATAAAGATCATTCAGATTAATCCCATTAAGGGATATATTTATCTGTGATCTTCCTGTGCCGGCATTGTCTTCCGCAGATATTGAAAACACAGTCTCTGCGGCAAAACTGATGTTCATGCCGGGCATTGCCATGGAAGTCAGAGCAGCCAAAAGCACGTATACAATAAAGCGTTTCATGAGAATCCTCCTTTTTTTCGTCGTCACTAAGATTGTTCCAGCATCTTTTTTGCTATAAATATGATATCGAGAATATCCACTATACCGTCCGGTTTTCCGTTTTCCCCTGTAACATCGCAGTGCCTTGCCTGTTCCCATTCCGGATCTCCTGCCCGGGTCATGTAATTATATGCAGCTATAGCCAAATCCCCTGCATTAATAACGCCATCGTAATTTACATCTCCCAATATACCGGGAATTCCGGTTATGGTTATTCCCTGGGATGTATTTCCGTCAGAATCCACAGTTTTCAAAACAAACTGATATACCTCTCCGTTTATAAGGTCCGGAATAGTTATACTCTGCTGTCCTTTTTCCACGATATACGAGTCCGTTCCATTTACTATTATCAGAATCCGGTCATATTCGTTACCGGGAGGGTCAATCCATGTCAGTGAGATTGCAGCATTTCCGGGAAGCACTATAACATCCGATACTTCGGGAAGAGTAATCCGGGATATCGTTATATTTACAGAATTAGAGGCAACAGGTATCTGTTCACCGAAAGGAGCAGTTCCTGCTAAAGCCCGTTCAAGCCGGAAACAACCGGTATAATTCTCCGCTGTCCCTGCTTTAAATTTCAGTGTAACCATTCGAATTCCCTGCCCTGTTATCGGCACGCCATTACCGACAACAAATATCTTTACGCTTCCTTCGGAACTGTCATCTTCACGCACTACCGTAATATTTTCCGGTTCGTCATAACCTAAATACTCAAAGTAATCGGCATCATACTCCAGAACCGCCTGAATCGCATACATATCGGTACGTGAAGTATATACATCCATAGTGATCGAAAAGGTTTGCCCGCTTATCACTGTTCCCGGGCCGCTAAGATGAATTCTTATCCCTGTCCCGGGAATTGACGTGATCTCCACGCCTTCGGATTCATTCCCGGAAGTGTCCAGTGCGATAATGACAAAACGATACTCTGTTCCATTATCAAGCCCATCAATCAATAACCGCTCCACTCCCTTATCCACATCAATAACTCCGTCAGGTCCTGCTATTCTGATTCGATCCAAATCGTTGTCAACCGGATCATTCCATTTCAATAAAACACATCCGTCGCCCGGTATACCATATGCATTCGACACCGGGCCAGGTGGTGTCTCATCCCGTGGAATACCGAAAACCACTGTCTCACCCAAAATAACTCCCGTATCGCTTATTATTGATAACCGGAATGAATATTCTATGCCGTTTATCAAATCAGCAAAAACTGCCTGTTGAACTCCCTTTTCCACATATACCGTTTTCCCTGCGCCGGTAATTTTGACCCGGGCAAAAAAGCTGTTATCAGGATCCTGCCACTGTAATGTGATCTGCCCATCCGATTCAATTACGGATACATTTATATCAGCAATACCTGTTCCGGCGGAAGATGGATTTATAAAGGTTAACAGAAGAAAAAGCATCAGGAATATACCGGTTTTTTTATATAAATTTCTTTTTTGCATAGATTTCACCTCTGAATATGAAAACTTGTCCATAATTACTGCATTATTCGTATCTTTGTTGAATAAATATCGCCTCCTCATAAAGGCAGCCTGCAAGGATTAAATTAAACCGAAAAAATGTGTACTTTTTCAGGCCGTTTGCAGTACTTGATAATGATATGGGCAGAATTTTTAATTCTGCCCATATCAATAATGATTATCTGTTTAATTAATAATGCTTCTTGCTATAATCGCAAGGTCTATAATATCAACAATACCGTCATTGTTCACGTCGGCTATTTGTGCCTGCTGCCAGTTATCGTCTGAACTGTCGGTATTGTAGTAGTACGCTGCTATTGCCAAATCTCCGATGTCCACACCGCTGTTTCCGTTCAGATCTCCAATCAGCACGGTTACGGTACAGGTTGCCGTCTTACCGCCGTCTTCAGTCGTGACCGTAATGATTGCTTCTCCGTTTCCAACCGCGGTAACTACTCCGTTTTCCACAACAGCGACATCAGTATTGCTTGAAGACCAGGTAACATTCTTATTCGTCGCATTGGCCGGCTCAACGGTTGCGGTAAGCTGTACGCTCTGACCCATTCTCGTCAGATACAGGCTCGTTTTGTCAAGGCTTACGCTTTCAACAGGAACAGTTGTATCAATGGTAACAGTGACCGTACAGGTAGCGGTGAATCCGCCATCTTCGGTAGTGACGGTTATAATCGCAGTTCCTTCGCCAACCGCAGTGACGACACCGTTATCAACCACAGCAACGCTCGGGTTGCTTGTTGACCATATTACCCTCTTGTTCGTCGCATCAGCGGGTTCAACCGTTGCTGTCAGCGTTTTGCTCTGACCTATTGCGTCGAATGTCAGGGTTGTTTTGTCGAGACTTACTCCTGTTACAGGAATACCTGAAACGGATACCGACAGTATACCGCCGGAAGCCTTAATTACCGTTCCTTCAGGAGCAACGCCCAACTCCGCTGACGATACCGAGATTACACCAGTTTGACCAATAGCTCCGGAGGCAAGGAATTTCAGTCTGAACAGGGAAGCATTCCCCGTCAGCGCTTCCTGACTGAATGCAATAATACGCAGTATTCCCGGCTCCAATTCAGTTTCTTCGTCGGGGATTATTATCTGAACACCTCCGACCGCTTCAACGCCCAAAAGGGTAAACAGCTGTGAATCGTATGTAATAATGATATCTTCCGCGTATATATTGCCATCCACATTTTCCATATTCACTTCTACGATAAATTCATTACCGGGCTGTATTTCAGCCGGCCCTTTCAACACCACAGCATTTTCAAGAACACTTGCAACCGTCACCCGGGCTGTTGCCTTTTCTACGCAGCCTTCAATTTTACCTTGCACCGTAAATACTCCGGGGCTTGCATAGCTCTGCGGATCTATATCATCCCATACGACTTCCCGTTCTTCCTGTACAATACCGACATCGTTATGGTTGACCGATACGGTCACTGTACCGGGCAGTACGGGAGCAACCCCGGAAACCGTCTCAACTTCGACATCTTCTATGCCTCTGATTTTGCTCTTTGAGAAGAACCAGTCTATCAGCATGCCGCGCTCCGGATCAACATATTCATTATATGCCGGCAGCCATGAGCAATGCGGATCAAATACCCATCCGTTGTAAGGAGGATTATTAAGTTTATTTTCGGGGAAAACTGTCAGCATCGAGTCGTGCCAATACTGACTGTAAGTATTATAAGTATTCAGAACATAGCCGTATAGGAAATCATCATCATCGACAAAGGTCCAAAGAGGCAGATAGGCCACCTTCAGTGCATTTTCCACGTTTCCGGGCCCGCCGGCGGGACATATCGGCGCGGCTGCCGCAGGGACGTCGGGAAAATTCTGAAGGAAAGTCCAGGTTGCTCCTCCGCCCATCGAGAACCCGGTTATATAGATACGGTTAGGATCAACTTTACCATCGGCTATCCATGTATCTATAAGCGCTTTTACTTTTTGCATGGCTGAGGCGGTAGTCGCATTGCGCGGGGCCAGAACATGGCACGGATACCTGGCCTGGTTTTCGGGGTTTGCCCAAACGGTACCGCCGTTGCTGAAACGGATAGGCGTGTATATATCATTCCCCTGTCCGCCGCCGTGATTGAAAATAACAAGAGGCAGCGGCTCATCAATCTCCTCGTTCCAGAAATAGCTGTAGTCCAATCCTTCATAATTTCCGTATCTGAACTTGTCAAGTACGGGACTGACAACGCCGGTTTGAACAAATGATTCGGGCACTATCACAGATCCGTCTGCGCATTCAATATGTGTACCGCTGAACGTAATTGTGTACTGTGAATCAAATGTATATCCCTCGTCATTCGTGTAGCCGCCGTCACCCCATCCCAGGTCGGGGAAATCAATAACAATGTATCGTCCCGTATCGGAAGGATAACCCACATCATTCACTTTGCTTACATAAACGTCAATTATCTCGCGCGGACCGTCATACCAGACATAATTCGGGTCCACTATTCTTGTCGCGCGAACATGGGCGCTCCAGTCGGAAATATTCAAAGAGGAACCGACTACTTCTTTCTTTGCGTCAATGATCAATGCATCGGTGCGCTCATGGAACGCAAAGTTCTCATTCCTGAGTATAAACGGCAATATGGAATAATCATCTTTAATCAGCAGTGGAACGGCTTTCGATGCGAAAAGCGTGTCTCCGTCATATACGTCGACAAGAATCCTGTAACTGCCGGCTTCAGGGGCTTTGGCAATCGTAACCGTTCCTGTGCCGTTTGCAAGCTGGAACTCATCGCTGTATTTTACGCCGTCCTTTTCAAGGTACGCGACAACATTATAATTTTCTATGCCCGCGGCAACAGCATTAACGGTGATGTCTGCCGGTTCTCCTGTTATAATTTCATTCTTGTCGGCCGAAACAGTCAGGTCGTGCAGCGGACGCGGCGTAAGACCTTTCCCAATCAGGTAGCCGCTCGGATCAATAACCGCATAGAATGCTTCTTTTGCAGCAAATGAGCGGTCAAACAACTGCGGGCTGTAATCACCTCGCCAGCTTCTGCTGTCTGCATGACCCCAGAGGGTTACACGGTCGATATGGGCGTCATATGCCTTGTAATATTCAAACAGGCGTGCATAGTAGATAGCCTGTTCTACCTGCTGTTCATATGTAAGGACAGGAGAAGTCGGCCCGTTATAACGACCCACGGGAACATCGAGTTCGGACACTGTAATCCTGACTCCTGCTTTTATAAAACGCTGAATTGATTTTTCAATTTCTGAAACATCGGGATGCTCGGTGAAATGGTGGGATTGCATACCTAGTCTTTCAATCAGTTTGCGGCCGGGATCGGTGTTGCGCGGGTCGGTCTTCCATTTTTCGTTCAGTTCTTCAGCCATCTGAGCCATTGCTTCGCGTTTCCAGTCATCCGTTTCGTTATAATCGTTGTAATCAAGTACAGCGTTCGGATCTGCCAGGCGAGCAAAGACAAATGCGTCGTAAATATAATCGGCTCCGCTTTCACCCTTTTCCGGGTCGGCACCGTTGGCATAAGCCCTGTACCATGGTGAACTCTTCCTTAATACATCCCTCCAGTTATCGAACGGAAGGGAACCGCCGTCGAAAGCCTCGTTAACGACATCCCACGAAATGACTTTACCCGCAAAGTAACCCGCGACAGTGCTGATAAACTCCTCCATATTTTCACGCGCTTCGTCACGCGTAACAGGAGTATTGTCGGGGTTAGTGTTCAGCCAGCTTGCGGATTGAGAATGCCACACGAGTGTATGTCCGTGGAGCAGGATTCCGTTTTCCTCGGCCCATTCAACAATCGGATCGGCGCCCGAAAAGTCATACTGACCCTTCCCGCTGGTGAGATACATCGGTTTCATATTGTTTTCCGCGGTGACGACATTGTAGTGATGTTTATACATCGCAGTAGTATCGGCATCCATTTGATGCGGCGATATTACATTGCCGAACAGGAAACTGTCCTTATAAGTTTCCGCGAGCGAAGGCAGCGTGAGATCCCATTCAGGGCGTGTGATTACTATATTGTCAATATACCAGACATCGGGGTGGTTACTGCTGCTATCCCCCCAAAAACGAAAATCAATGCTCGTAATTTCCTCTGTCATTACGGGCGTGCTCACGCTTAGCATTCTCCAGGAGTTCATCTGTATAATACCGGAGGACCAGGAGCTTGAAGGAAGATTATATTCGGTATTTGAGTAGTTACCGTTTAATACAATCCCAAGTCCCCACATCCAGGGGGATTTGTTTTGGTTATACTCGGAAGGTACATAATAATATACCCGGATATCATAACTTGCGCCTGCAGGCAGAGGTTCAGGCAGATTCAGACGGATCGCGTTGTCCGCATTTGCGTAACTCTCCCCTTCGATGTGGTTTGCGCGAAGGAAATAATTATCATCAAAACCCATACCGCTGCCGCTGTCCCAAACAATTTCGGAAGCTGATGCCGGGACAAACCAGGATTCCTGCTCAAGTTTTTCCGCAGGGGTAAAAGAGAACTTATACAAATCATTAGCGGCAAATACCGGAACCGAAATAAACAATCCCAATAAAAGGATAGCAGCCAAGGCCAGCGAAACGCCGGATTTTAAGCAATGTTTTTTGTACATGATACTCCTCCTTCCTCAATAAATATGGTTTTTGTGGTTTGAAACGGATGATTTACTGATCACGTATCCTGTTCACAATATTTCCCCCCCCTTACGTATGTTTTTGCTAATACATTTATATTTATTTCCCGGGTGCCACTGGACTTGAAAGAGTTCTTGCAAAGATACGAAGTGTTTTTAAAACTTGGCAAATCTATTTGTGATTAATAGCTGCTGATTTATAAAACAGGTTTATTGTTCTCAGTTTGGAATCAATGTGCTTACAATAGCTGATATAAGCTTCTTTTGACACTCATATATAATCATACAAACATCCTGGTGTCAATATAATTTATACATATTTCCCAAATATTACCGTATGATTAATATTATTATTTACCTATTGACAGGAGAAATTATTGAAGGGTTACCTGTGAACATGAACAGGAAAGATTTGCAATTTCATAACAGTTGTGAAATGAATCAGCAGGAAGACAAACAGGCTTCATATATATGTTTCATTTTTAAAGCATCCTCGGCCATCCTGTCCCTTGATTCGCATATAATCACGGGTTCCGCGTTTCTTTCGGCAAGTACTTTTGCCAAGGGCTCGAAATCCGGACCGTATTCCGTTTCGTCAAGGGTGTGATGTTTCCTTTCGCCGGCATCGGTAAATTCAACACGGCTGAAGTGAATGTGAAGCTTATCGGCCCTTTCCTTCCCGAGTGAATTTTCAACAGCATCAAATATTCGGCGGTAATCATCGATAGTTTTAAGCGCTCCAAAGCTTCGCGCGTAAACATGTCCGAAATCGACACACGGAATCATTCTTTCATCCAGGCCGCACATAATTAATATTTCATCCAAATCCCCAAGCTGGCTTATCCTGCCCAGAACCTCGGGGCAGATCGAAATCCCGGAAAGACCTGATGCATCGGCTTCCTTCAATGCTTGTGCAAGTGCCGGAAGGGCAAGAGTCATCGCTTTTTCCCTTGACATTTTCCCCACCGTGCCGGTATGGACCACTATTCTCCCGGCACCCATCCAGTCTGCGATTTGCAGTGTTTTCAGAATATACTGCACTGAGTTTTCTCTTTTTTTATCATCAGTGCTTGCGAGGTTAATATAGTAAGGGGCGTGGATACTCATCCTTATCCCCGCCTTTTTTGCCTCTTCACCGATTTTCTCTGCCGTTTCCTTCTTTATGTTTACTCCTTTATTGCACTGGTATTCATAGGCGTTTAAGCCCATTTTTTTCAACCAGAGCGGCATTTGCCATGAATGCCTGTTCCCTTCCCTGTAAAAACTTTCGGAGTTTCCGGAAGGGCCGAACCATATCACGCGACCGACTCCTTTCGCCGGAAAAAGAAAGACTTTTCCGTATTCCTTCCTTACTTAAGAAGCATTCTTGTTTTACTTAATTTTTATTCCGAAAATTTTCCGCGCATATGAACCTATTACTATCATATCGTCGAAAATCGCGGGCGACGCTTCCACGTTCCGCTCCACCGATACCGTATCAAGAGTTTCGCCGTTTTTCGGATCAATCAAATACACATATCCGGCGGAATCACAGTATATCATATAGCTTGTGCCGTCGTCCGACTTAAATAGTGTCGGCGAACTCCAGCCGTAATTATTCATTACTTTGACCCATACTTCTTCACCCGTTTCCTTGTCAACGGCAATAAGCCTTCCGCCTGCAGGTGTGCCCGTCTTTGCAATATTGAAAAATACAAGGTTAGAAATATCTCCCGTACCTACCGCGGGCGTTCCGAAAAGGCCGCCGTTTATTACCGGGTCTTTCCAGCATTCATAGGAGCGCTCCCAGATTTGCTCTCCGGTTAGTGCGTTGATTTTCCGGATCGTGGATTTGCCGTAATCCCCCTGCCTGTCCACTTCATTTCCGGTGTACAGGAAAACACCGTCCTCGGTTTCCTCTATCACAATTGTGCTGTCCGTGTCGTCTTTCAAGTTAAAGCACCATTTGGGAGTAAAAGTGTTTATATCGACGCACTGGAGCATTCCGCCATTATCGGCGAAATACATAAGATCTCTGTAGATTGCAGGAGAATTCTCTATCCCGTAACTTCCGGTAAAGTGGTTCGTATACCTGTATTTCGTTATGACAGGTTCTATTGACAGTTCGGCTTTTTCGATATCAAACCGCGTATTAAGCTTTATCTTGTACACAAGCCCGTTTTCACCGCATTGGAACAGCGTATCCGTTTCGGCATGCACGAGACCCGACGAATCAAATGCTCCCCAGTTTCGCGGCTGGTTAGGATCGTTTCCCGGCAGAGCGTATATTTCTTCCTGGTTAATCAGATTGAAAATCCGGTAATAAAAGGGGGCGGATTTCCCGCTGTTAAGTTTTTGAACGCCCATCCCGCAGTATAGAATCGGATATCCTCTCGGATCAACTGCGGGTGTACCCTTGATAGGAAAACCGATTTCTATCGCAGGACGTGTCGGCTTGCCCGTTTCAAGATCCAAAAAGTGCACTTTTCCGTCCAGAGCCGCCTGGATTACTTCCACAAGGTCCTTATCCCTGAATTCGGGGTAGATGTTCATAATTTTACGCACATTTTCAGGCCAGCGTATTATAAGGGGCTGTCCTGTCCAGCCGACACCGGGCCACTGCGGATCAATCAGCTCAAGTTCGCCGTAGTTCCATACGATTTCAAGTTTCTTTTCGATAACGTTCCTGTTTCCGAATGCAGCACCGTTCCGGTGATTATTGCCGCGGAATGTTGTTATGCCGTCAACCTTGCTGTAAGATTCGGGAGGGCCGAAAACAATTTCTTCTTCTCCGCTGTAGTTATTTACCGGGGTTTTACCGGAGTAAACCTGGTATTTAACCTGCTGTCCGCTGTTATTTCCGGCACTGTCCGACATTGGGACGGGCGTTACCGCCGGAGTCGGCGTCGGAGATGGTGTCGGCGACGGCGAAGGGGTCGGCGTTACTGTAGGAGTTATTGTTAAAGGCTGCTGCGGAGCCTGTGTAGGTTTCGTATCTTCATTGTTTTTATTAAGCGCCTCATAGTCCCTGTATACAAAAATAAGTACTGCCAATAACAAAACCGGCATTATCAGCATCAAAGCTTTTCCTTTCCTGGTTCTCATTACAATCCTCCAAACATTTTCCCTTCTGTCATGAATATTGGCATACCGGTTATTCGTGCTTCAGATAATAATAAATTCTTTTTGATATTTCGCCAATCACATCGCATGCAGCCCCGTATTCGGCGCCGTCACTCATAACAGCCAGAACATAAGGTTCATCCGCGAATACTATTCCGACATCGTTGAATACGCCTAAGCTTTCAAAAGATCCGATTTTATGCGCTACCTTTACATCTTCAGGCAAATACCTGTTAATCCTGTCGTTAAATACCGTGTTCTGCAGGTCTTCCATTAAAATGCCGGCTATTTCGGGAGATTCAAGATAGAACCGGTATAATTCTTTTGTATAAAGAGCAATATCGTACGGGCATGAACGGTGCCTGCGTCCGTAGTATATGGTCCCGCCGAGTTCCTGCATATAGTTCCTGATATTATCAATGCCCAAGAGCCGGATAATCATGTTTATCGCGCAGTTGTCGCTGTATACGATTGACAGCCTTGCGGTTTCACGTACGGTATATTCCGTGCCGTACTCGGATTTTTGAATAATGCCCGAACCCGGTTCAAAATCTTCTTCGAGGTATTTTAATGTGCTTTCAGGATCAATTTCACCGGCGGCTATTTTTTTATATAAAAGAAGGTTCATCGGCAGTTTTGTGGTTGATGCCGCCACAAATTCATCCTTGTCATTAATACCGAACTCGTCCCCGGTAACGAGGTTGATGAAATACATGCCATACTTGGCCGGCTGCTGTGAAATATAATCCTCGAGTTCTTTTTTCAACGCTTCCATATCCCTCGGAAAAGGAGTCGGAGCCGGTGTTGGTGTCGGCGAAGGCGTCAGAGTCGGAACCAGTGCAGGTTCCTTGGAAGGAGCGGCCGTGGGTGTAATGGCATCCTCTCCGTTTCCCGTATTTTCTGACGCATTTCCGTCCGGATTTGTTCCTGCAGGCGGGGTAATAACGGTCACATCCCGGCCGTTTGTTTCTTTTCCGCGATTCATGTATAAAATTGCCATAAATATAAATACCGCAAGAACTGCCAAAAAGAGAATTACTTTCACAGCATTGCTTCTTTTATGCATGTTGTACTTATTCATTTGTACTTTACAGGAAAAACCCTGTTTATTCCTCCTTTCAGCAAACGAATAGCGTTTGCATCATTTTCATTATTTTACCGCCACCGTTAAATTATATTACCTTTACGCTTACAAGTCCTCATCGGATTGTCTGAAAAATCTTTTTTATTCTTGTTTTTGCCGTTCAAACGCACAGCAATTTAAAGGCTTTTTCTGTAAACAAGATTTCCTGACAAAAACCTTAATTATGGTTTTTGCCGCATTGATAATTACCCAGAATATTTTTTTGTAGCTTTATACCGTTTTTTAGTATAAAATGAAAAAAGAACACCGTATTTTACTTGTTTATCTGCTTCCGGTATACAAAAAATTACTGATAATCCATTTTTACATAATTCCGATAATAATAATAAGCTATAAACAAAATATACATT
>JAAYXD010000060.1 GCA_012516065.1 Clostridiaceae bacterium | reverse complement strand
TAATCTGAAAGTCTTTTTTATATGATTATGGAGGTTGTTATGTACCCGGGCGATATAATGGTTCAAGAAATCATCCAGGCATTTTTATTCGTCTTTATCGCAGAAATGGGGGACAAGACGCAGATACTGGCCATGGCGTTTGCTACCCGGTATCCGCTGCGAAAAGTGATGAGCGGGATAGGTATCGGAGCGTTTCTGAACCACGGCCTCGCAGTTGCCTTGGGAAGCTATCTGTCCCGGATGGTTCCGATAAATACTGTTCAGATGATTGCCGGAGCAGCGTTTGTCGGATTTGCCCTTTGGACTCTTAAGCCTGACAAAGAGGAAAGTGAAGAAGAACCCGGAATGCAGTTCGGACCGGTGGTTACGGTTGCCCTTGCTTTTTTCTTGGGTGAACTCGGTGATAAAACACAGTTAACGGCAATTACTCTCGCTGCGCATGCGAATTACCCGATCGCGGTCCTGGCAGGGACTGTTTCAGGCATGATAGCCACCGGGGCCTTGGGAATTTTTATCGGGAAAAAGCTCGGCGACAAGATTCCGGAACTAGGCATAAAAATACTTGCAGCGTCCGTTTTTATGTTCTTCGGGCTTCAGAAGCTGTACCAAACCGTACCGGCGCAGTTTCTGAACGTGTATATAGCGGTTCCGTTCATCTGCGTACTGGCTTTCATCGTGATTTTGATGATCCGTACATTGATCCGCAGAAGGCGGGAGGGAATTCGTTCCGAACTTGTTGCCAAATCAAAACGGCTGCATGATTACTATCTGCATATGAAAGAAGATCTGAACAATATTTGCCTCGGCCTGGAATATTGCTGCGCATGCGAAGGAAACCAGTGCGCCGTCGGGCAGTCAAAAGAGATTGTAGAAGCGGCGTTGACTGACCAGGATTGGCAGCAGGAACCGGAGACGATTGGGACAAGCCATTGGGACAAGCCTTTTACGAAAGAGGAAGTACTGGACTGCCTTGTGGATACTCTTTGGCTGATCAGCACGGTTCAGGATGAAAAAAGATTAAAAAATGTCCACTTTTTAAGAAACCAGATGGAAACAATCCTGCTCGGCAGGGGTATAGAGAATTTTGAAAATATCAGGTCATATATCGGGGAGGTAAGAAAAATGGATGCCATACTGTCCGAAAAGATCTTCGGCATGTATCGCGTCAGGAAGCCGATAGAAGAACGGCTGATAAATGTGGGAAACATGATCAGCAACATCTATCTGATCGAGATACAGGAAGGGTATTTATTGATTGACACTGGATACGAAGAACAGTTTGAACGGTTCGAGAAAGCATTGAAAAAGAGAAGCATTGCTTTCGAAGACATCCAATATATATTTATAACGCATACCCATGATGATCATGTAGGTTTTCTGAAACAACTGCTAAAAAAAACGAACGCGAATGTAATCCTTCATCCCGAAGCGGTTGAGCGGCTGAAGACCGGTCAGAACTCTTTCGAGGGCGGCTGCAGCAGTATGCAGGCTTTGATTTTTTACCATCTTATGAAACTGTTCGGCAAAAGGGAACATCGTTTCCCGCCGGTGGATGCTCCCGAACGGTATATTGTTGTAAACGAAGAAACACTTCCTGAAATAGAAAAAACGCTTTCTGCGAAAGTAATTGCCCTTCCCGGTCATACGAAGGATTCAATAGGCCTTTTGT
The DNA here is from genome assembly GCA_012516065.1 of Clostridiaceae bacterium. Taxonomy (GTDB): domain Bacteria; phylum Bacillota; class Clostridia; order DSM-8532; family DSM-8532; genus DTU069. Next base: position 610 of record JAAYXD010000060.1, on the reverse strand, counting down.
TCGACAATAGTGTACTGTTTTGCGGCGATGCGGCTATGAACGGCATACCGGGCAGAAATCATGTAATTATTTGGATAGAGGACCTGGATGAATACAAAGCCTCGTGGAAGAAAATGATAAGTCTTGAGTTTAAAAAGGTTTATCCTTCTCACGGCAGACCTTTTCCGAAAGAAAAGCTTGTCAGATGCGAACGAAAGCTTGACAAAATACGCCTGTTTCCCCTGAAGCACGCATGATTTAGTTTTCCTTCAAGTTGTCCGTACTCACAGGTCCTGGTAGTAGCATTTATAATGTAAACGGCTGTTCGGAACAGATGGTATTTTTGAGGGAAAACTTTATATTAAGACATGCAAGGTAAAAGCAGTTTTGAAGTAGATTTAGCCAAATTCGAAAGTGGAAATTTACGCTTATACCGACGGAAATTGGATTAGAGTGTCAGACAAGATTATCAGTGATGAATTGCTCAATTAGACAAGATGAATGTATTCTTATGCTTATGTGCACTATTATAATAGTTTACATAATATGATAATATTGTCGAAAAATGTTGAAATTATTCTTTTCTGCCCATATAATAAAAAATAGTATTTTATATTTACGTGAAATATTC
>JAAYXD010000059.1 GCA_012516065.1 Clostridiaceae bacterium | reverse complement strand
TCAAGAAAATATGTGTTGTTCATTCCCAATTCCCTGGCTTTTTCATTCATCAGAGTTACAAAGACGTTTTCACTTCCTGCTATATGTTCGGCAAGCGCAACCGAAGCGTCATTTGCAGAGTGAATCGCTACCGCTTTCAAAAGCTCGTGTACCGTAAATTCCTCACCCTCGGCCAGATAAACCTGGGAGCCGCCCATTCTGCTGGCATGCTCGGAAACCGTAACCACATCATCCAGGGTTATTTTCTTTTGATCCAACGCCTCCATTATCAGCAGCATTGTCATTATTTTCGTTATAGAAGCAATAGGACGTTTCTCATGGCTGTTTTTTTCAAAAATAATCTGACCGGTATTCGCAGCCATCAGAACAGCGGATTTTGCATTTACCTCAAACGGTATGTTTTCAACAAGCGGCGCGCTGTTTTTTTCGGAACATATTGCTGTCTGGCAGAAAACAAGCATATATGTAACGGCCAACAATAAACATACAATCCTTTTAGGTATCATCGGATACTCCTTAAAAGATAATCCCATAATAATGTATGCATGGCCTACATTCTACATTCCGATTAATGCTTATTCATTGAAGCAAATATGGACTTGACTGCAGCGTAATTATTCTATCCTTCCGAGTATGATTGGAACTTCGGGCGGAGATTTTTCGCCGGTTATAACAGAACCTTCGAGAATTTTAAGAGCGTCAGGCATTGTTTCTTTTTCAGATGTATGAAGAACGGCTATGGGTTCGCCTTTTTCCACGATATCTCCGTATTTTTTTAATAATACTATTCCCGCAGAAGGATCAATCTTATCTGCAATGGTTTTTCTTCCGGCTCCAAGGGCAACGGAAGCCATTCCGAATTTTTCGGCATTCATTTGTATAATATACCCGGCTTTTTCGGCTTTATATTCCGCTTTTACCGGGGCCGCAGGAAGCCTGCGCGTATCTTCCAGCACGGAAGGGTCCCCTCCCTGCCTTTCTACCATTTCTATAAGTTTCCTGAATGCACTTCCGTCCGCGATTGACCTGGCTGCGAGCTCACGGCAGCTGTCAAGCGTCCCTTTCCCTCCAAGCATAAGCATATTAGCAGCAAGTTCGATACAAACCTCTCTCAGATCTTCCGGGCCATGTCCTTTTAATATATCAACGGCCTCGGCAACTTCAAGCGCATTGCCGATATTCATGCCGAGCGGGTTGTCCATTCTTGTAAGAACGGCAACTGCTTTTTTGCCCGCGCCTCTGCTTATATCCACCATCATTTTCGCGAGTTTCCCGGCATCATCCATTGATTTCATAAAGGCGCCGCTGCCTACCTTTACGTCCAGCACAATCGCATCGGAACCGGAAGCTAACTTTTTGCTCATTATACTTGCCGCGATAAGGGATATATTTTCAACTGTGCCGGTAACATCCCTGAGAGCGTATATTTTCTTATCAGCTGGGGCAAGGTTTCCGGTTTGTCCCGCCACAGCCAGACCTATCTCTTTTACATTCCTTATTAGCTGTTCACGTGTAAGGCTTGTTTGAAAACCCGGTATCGATTCGAGTTTGTCTATCGTTCCACCCGTATGTCCAAGCCCTCTGCCGGACATTTTAGCCACGGGTACTCCGCATGAAGCCACCACCGGCGCCACTATCAGAGTGGTTTTGTCACCGACTCCGCCGGTACTGTGTTTATCGGTTTTTATACCCGGGATTTCGGAAAGATCGACTATATCGCCCGAATGCAGCATCGCTTCGGTCAGGTAAAGGGTCTCGTCGGCGTCCATTCCCTGAAAATATACAGCCATCAAAAACGCGGCGGCCTGGTAATCCTCAATATCGCCGTCAGTATAGCCGCGGACGAAATATTCAATCTCTTCCCTGCTTAACTTCATGCCATTTCTTTTTTTTAAAATCAAGTCCAGAACAAACATTTTTATCTCCCCGGTTTATTCGTTATAATCTCATCCAAAAAGCTCTCTCCGCACAAATCATTTTCTATTCCGAAATATTCGCCTATCGTTTTTGCTATATCTGAAAAACTGTCACGTATATGAAGGTTTTTTCCTTTATTGATATTAAAACCTGTAACGAGAACAGGAACATATTCCCTTGAATGATCGGTCGACTCGGTAGAAGGATCGCAGCCGTGATCCGCAGTTATAATCAGTATATCATCACGCTTCATGCAGCTAAGAATTTCGGGAAGCCTCCCGTCAAATTCCGACAGTGCTTTTGCATATCCCTCGATATTGTTCCGGTGACCGAATAACATGTCAAAATCAACGAGATTCACAAATAACAGCCCTTCGAAGTCTTCTTTCATCCAGTCTATCGTTTTGTCGATACCGTCGGCGTTTCCTTTAGTATGCACGGCTTTTGTTATGCCGGAACCATTAAAAATATCTTCTATTTTCCCAACCGCGCGCACTTCAAATCCGTTTTCCTCCAGGAAGTTAAGTATTGTCTTCCTCGGCGGCGTCAACGAAAAATCTCTCCTCCGATTGGTGCGCACGTAATTGCCGGATTCCCCCGTAAATGGCCTGGCGATAACCCTTGCGACTCCGTATTCGCCCTGCATAAGATCTCTTGCTGTCCGGCATATTTCATACTGTTTTTCAATCGGAATTACCTGTTCGTGGGCGGCAATCTGGAAAACACTGTCCGCGGAGGTATAAACAATGGGAAATCCTGTTTTTACGTGTTCGTCGCCTAACTCCTGAATAATAACCGTTCCGGAGGCCGGTTTGTTTCCCAGGGTTTTCGTCCCGATTCTCTTTTCGAATTCATCAATAATTTCTCTCGGAAACCCATTCGGATACAGCGGGAAAGGTTTTGTCAATATAATCCCTGATATTTCCCAATGCCCTGTAGTAGTATCTTTCCCGGCGGATTTTTCAGCCATCTTGCCGAAAGCTCCCTGCGGGTTATTCTCTTTTGTCAGATAAGAAACGCCGTCAATGCATCCAAAGCCAAGCTTTTCAAGGTTAGGCAGAGAAAAGCCTTCCGTAAGTTCAGCAATATGCTTAAGCGTATTACTGCCTTCGTCGCCGTATTTATGGCTGTCCGGCAGTTCCCCTATACCGACGCTGTCAAGCACAATAACTATTACTCTTTTCACGAAATACCCCTCTCATACGTTGTATTCAAGCGTGTTCGGCTTTGCTTCAGGTGTTTAGCTTCCCTTATTTATTCACACCGGTCCTGCTTCGCGGGTCGACGCACTGCTGCCGCGTTCAGTGGGTACGCGGCTTTACTTCGGGTGTTTCGTTACACACATCAGCTTATTCATATATTATCATTTTTCTGATAAAATAAACAACGGTGCAGGACAAAACCATTTTGATATTTTTGATTTGTTTATTGAAAGGAAACTACTGCTGATGAAATACCTGATTGCTCTTGTTTCACTCGGTATACTGCTGCTTGTATATATGTTCATCCAGGCGATGTCATATAAAACAAGGCACTATGAGCTTTCCGGCGGGGCAGAATTCCGCTTTTTGCATATTACCGACATACACATCGGTCTTTTGTTCATATCTTCGTCAAGGATTAAAAAAACTATTATTGAAACAAAGCCTGATTTCATACTTATAAGCGGTGATTTTCTCGATTGCCCGAAGCATATCAAAAAACTTGAAAAATGGCTTAAAGGAATTGAATCCGGCATACGGACATATGCCGTTCTCGGAAATCACGATCATCGGTGTTTTATAAGCGATCCTAATTTCAAGAATGAATTTATGCGGTTAATGAAGAGTCTAAATATCCAAATTCTCATCAATGAAACCGTTGTTTTAAACGATAAAAACAATTCATCCGTTTTGGCGCTTGTCGGCCTTGACGACTGCAAGACAGGAATCCTGTTCGACAAGAAGATATTTGAAGGGTTAAAAGACAAATATAAATTCGTTTTGGCCTTTTCCCATAATCCAGATGTCTCCCTTCATATTCCCGAAGGCAGTGTTGATCTTTTTGTCGCGGGGCATTTTCACGGCGGTCAGATATGGCTGCCGTTTAACCTTGAGTATATGCTTCTTAGAAAAGAAAAGGTATGCAGAATGGGCCATATAAAAGGGTTCGCTGCTATAAGAAACAACATGGTGTATATAAGCCGAGGACTTGGTACCGTTCTTGTTCCTTTCCGTTTTTTTTCCGTACCCGAAATAACGGTTTTCGATATCAAACCATAGATATTTACCGTTTGATTTTTACCTGTAAGTGCCGCGTGCGATTCCCTGTATCGCCTTAACCGTCAAATCTATTTCATTTTCATCGTTAAAAAAGCCCGGGCTGATCCGTACAATACCTCTGTCGCGCGTACCGAGGCTGTAATGTGCGAGTGGAGCGCAGTGCAGCCCGCTCCTTACGCAAATCCCGAATTTTTTATCAAGAATGTACCCTACCTCCGATGAATCCATATCTGCAATATTAAAGGCAAAAATCCCGGAATTTGATTCAGGGGGTGGAGAATAAACGGTAATATTGCTTTCTTTTTCAACTCCTTCAATAAGCATTCTTAAAAACCTCTGTTTCTTCATAAATATAGCCGACATGCCGGTATCAATTATGTACTGGACTCCTTTTCCCAAACCGACAATACCCGGCACATTCAGGGTTCCGCTTTCCAGAGCGTCCGGGAGCATATCGGGCTGCTCAAGGCTGTCGGAAAAACTTCCGGTTCCTCCCTGCACAAGGGGTTTTATAGTAACGTTTTCTGCGACATACAGGCCACCCGTTCCCTGCAGGCCCATAAGGCCTTTATGCCCGGAAAACGCAAGTATATCAATACACATGTTTTCGACATCTATAGGTATTGCCCCGGCGCCCTGCGCCGAGTCAACAAGAAACAGCACTCCGTTAGCCCTGCAGTGTCTTCCCGCTTCCGCAACCGGCATTATCGCTCCTGTCACGTTTGACGAGAGAGTCATGCAAAAAACCGAAGTCGACTTTGTTACCGCTTTTTTTATACTCTGAATTGTGATCCGCCCGAACCTGTCGGGTTCGATGAAATCAAGCCGGATCATTCCGGCCTTTTCAAGAGCTGACAAAGGTCTGAGAACCGAGTTGTGTTCCATCATAGTGGTAACTACATGGTCACCGGGGTTTATTATTCCATATATCGCAGTATTAAGAGCATATGTTGTGTTCGGCATGAACACAATCCTTAACGGATTGGAAATGTTGAAAAAACCGGCCAAAATTTCACGGGCATGCATGACCGCTTCATCAGCCATTCGAGCCATCGAATGTGCGGATCTTCCCGGATTGGCACAACCGCGTTTGATAAAATCAGTTACAGCCTGTATAACCGTCGGAGGTTTCGGCCATGAAGTTGCAGCATTGTCCAAATAAATCATAAAAGTACCCCATTTATTCAGGATACTTTATTTTCTGACTGTCCAGGCT
>JAAYXD010000058.1 GCA_012516065.1 Clostridiaceae bacterium | reverse complement strand
ATGTTGATGAATGCCTTTTTTTATTTATATCACCATATATTTCTATGGGAGTAAATTCTATATGCAAAAAAGGGAGGAAAGCCAATGTGCGGCATTATCGGATACATAGGAACTGAAAATGCGGTACCGATTATTTTGGATGGGTTGAAACGGCTGGAGTACCGGGGGTATGACTCCTCGGGCATCGCGATTATGAATAATGACGGTTTTACGGTCGTTAAGCAGAAAGGGCGGCTGTCCGCTCTTGAAGAATTAGTTAGCCGGAAACCGATAGAAGGTTTCATAGGGATTGGGCATACCCGTTGGGCAACGCATGGAGAACCGTCGGATATAAATTCCCACCCCCATCTTGGAAATCAAAACAAAATTGCTATCGTACATAACGGTATTATTGAAAATTACAAGCAAATCAAAGAACGTCTGGAACAAAAGGGAATCAGTTTTGTTTCACAGACCGACAGCGAGGTCATTGCCCAGCTTGCCGAATCTTATCATACCGGGGATATTGTTGAGACCATTATTAGAACGGCAAACGCGCTCGAAGGCTCTTATGCTTTGGGTATTATCTGTCTTGACGAACCTGACAAGCTCGTTGCGATAAAGAAGGATAACCCGCTTATTGTCGGTGTTTCGGAACACGGTAATTTCATAGCCTCGGATGTGCCGGCTGTCCTTGCCCATACAAACAAGGTTTACTACATGAACGACAAGGAAATCGCGGTATTGACCAAAACCGGCGTGGAATTCTATGACATGGACGGGGAGCCTATACATAAAGAGCCCGAGATTGTGACGTGGAGCCTTGACAGGGCTGAGAAGGGCGGATATGAGCATTTTATGCTCAAAGAGATAATGGAACAGCCGAGGGTTTTAAAAGATACGATTCAGTCGGCGATCGGCGACGGGGATAACCGGAGGATCATTGAAAGCCTTGATATATCCAGGTTTAACAGGATTGTAATTACGGCTTGCGGCTCGGCATATAACGCTGGAATGGTGGCAAAATACGTGTTTGAGCAGCTCTGCCGTATGACTGTCGAAGTGGATCTTGCAAGCGAGTTCCGTTACAAGGACCCCATTGTCGACAAAGACACTTTGGTTATTATAATCAGCCAGTCAGGCGAGACTGCCGATACGATCGCCGCGATGAGAGAGGCAAAAAGAAGGGGAGCGACAACATTATCCATCGTAAATGTCATCGGCAGCACGATTGCAAGAGAAACGGATTATACCCTGTATACGATTGCCGGACCGGAGATTGCGGTAGCCACAACGAAAGCTTTTTCGGCACAGCTCGTGCTGCTTTACATACTCGCAGTGTCGTTCGCCGGAAAACTCGGAAAAATATCAAAAGAGACAGAGGAAAAACTTCTTGAAGATATAGCTTCGCTGCCCGACAAAGCAACCGGAATGCTGGAGCGGATTGATCCCGTGCAGAAATATGCCGCCACATGTGTTGGTTATAAAAGTATTTTTTTCATAGGCAGAAATATAGATTATGCGATTGCCCTTGAGGGATCGCTGAAACTTAAGGAAATCTCGTATATACATTCCGAGGCGTATGCAGGCGGAGAACTGAAACATGGCACGATCTCGCTGATCGAAGACAATACCCTCGTTGTGGCGATTTCATGCTGTGAAAGATTGTATGAAAAGATTTACAGCAACGTGGAGCAGGTTATAAGCCGCGGCGCGAAGGTGCTTTTTATCGGAAACTGCATAAAAGCCGTGCCGGGGGAAAGGCTTGAGATTATTGAACTGCCGGATATAAATGAACTGTTTGCTCCTTCGCTTTCGGTGATTTACCTGCAGTTATTCAGCTATTATGTTGCCGCAAACAAAGGGCTGGATATAGATAAACCGCGCAATCTGGCCAAAAGCGTAACCGTCGAATAGGTGAAAGGAAAATGGGCCGTATTGTTGTACATTTAAAATAAACTCGACTCCATTAAAATAAAGTTCGCTCCATAAAAATAAAGTCCGTTCCAAAATCCCGTAGCAGATGCAGGAGAAATCTTCATTTGCTGCGGGGTTTGTTTTTTGGAAGGAAGGGTCAAGGGGAAAGTAATAAGGCTAAAGGTATTGATTTTAAAGGAATTGAAAACGATATGTTGATTGAAATAACACTGAAATAAGACAATAGAAAATGCAACCTTATACCTTTTTCCTTTCACCTTATCCCTATTTGGAACCAACTTTATTTTAAAAATTGTTACAAGGATTAAGGAAAAAGTGTTAATAAATGGGATGAAAATATGGAATTTTAGAGCGGACTTTATTATCTGGAAGAGATTAGTAGAATAGGGTTAAGACTAGAAGGCAT
>JAAYXD010000057.1 GCA_012516065.1 Clostridiaceae bacterium | reverse complement strand
TATTCGAGAAAGAACAATACAATCTACCCACTAATAGTCCAACACAGATACTAATTAGATCTTATGGCCGGTTAAGGAGTTTGGTTGGATAACAACAGGAGGTTGTCAAGCAAAAACTCCACAACAATTTGACACCGTCCGGCATAAACCATTAGTTGACAACGTGCGGCTTTTTCATTATAATCATATCAACAATTGTTGGATACCGAAAAGGCAAGGAAGGGGACGATTAGCCGGTTATGCCCAACAGGGATAAAACGCCGTGACTGAAAGCGTTTTTTGGAAACAAGCCGGTGAAAGAACACCCCGGAGCCGGCCGGGCGAATGCTTTCGATAAAGCTGTAGTCCGTCACGTGAAACCTGCGTTAACGGTAAGAGCGGAAGTTTATCTTCCAATAGGGTGGTACCGCGGGAATGCCTCTCGTCCCTTTACTGTGGACAGAGGTTTTTTTAATTAGGAAAGATTATGCGGGTTGAAGAAGCGAATAATAGTTATTGGAGTGATGAAAATGTCAATTAAAGCGCCAAAAGGAACCAGGGATATTCTGCCTGATGAGATACACAAATGGCATTACGTCGAAGAGAAATTCAGTGAAATATGCAAAAGATTCGGTTACCGGGAGATCCGGATACCGGTTTTCGAACATACCGAACTTTTCGAGCGTGGAGTCGGCGATACGACTGATATTGTCCAAAAAGAAATGTACACTTTTTTCGATAAAGGCGGAAGGAGTATCACATTAAGGCCTGAAGGGACGGCCGGCGTTGCGAGAAGTTATATTGAAAACGGAATGGCTTCGTGGCCGCAGCCGGTTAAGCTTTTTTACAATATTACGGCATACCGTTATGAAAATGTTCAGAAAGGCCGTTATCGTGAATTCCACCAGTTGGGAGTGGAGCTTTTCGGCTCTGCAAAACCCGATGCCGATGTTGAAGTGATATCTCTTTTATATTTATTTCTTGAATCGGTTGGAATCAGGGGTCTTTCCCTGAACCTGAACAGCATAGGCTGCCCTTCATGCCGGGCGGAATATAACAGGATATTGAAAGCATTTATTGAACCGAAACTGGAGCGGCTATGTGAGGACTGCAAAAACAGGTATCAAAGGAACCCGTTAAGAATCCTCGACTGCAAGGAACAGGGCTGCATAAATGAACTGCAGGGCATTCCTTATCTGCTCGATCATATTTGTGATGACTGTGCCGAACACTTTGAAAAAGTAAAGGAGAAACTTACCGCAATGGGCATACCGTTTACTGTTGATAAAAAAATAGTCCGCGGTTTGGATTATTACAACCGTACTGTTTTTGAATTTGTATCTAAAAATATAGGTTCGCAGGGAACCGTATGCGGCGGCGGCAGGTACGACGGCCTTATCGAGTCGGTCGGAGGAAGTCCGACGCCGGGTATAGGCTTTGCGCTTGGAATTGAAAGGCTGCTTCTTGAAATGGACAGCCAGGGGATAAATGTTCCGCTGCCGCCTTCACCGGATATATTTGTCGGCGTTATCGGGGACAAAGCAAACCTTTTTGCCGAAAACCTCGCGTTGAAACTTCGCGCCGGCGGGATTACATGCCATAAGGATATCATGGAGCGGAGCGTTTCAGCGCAGATGAAATACGCTAACAAGCTGAATGCGAGATTTGTTGTTATTATAGGCGATAATGAGGTTGAAAGCGGAAAGGTCGAACTGAAAGATATGAGCACCGGGGAAACAAGAATGATTAATATAGATACTCTGCAAGACCGGTTGAAAAAATTTAAGCAGGTAAATTCATAATAGTGAAGGAGAGGTATATATGGCTGAAAACATTGCAGGAATGAAAAGAACCCATCGCTGTGCCGAGGTTACGGCGGAAGATGTCGGCAAGGAAATTGTCGTGATGGGCTGGGCGCATAAAAGAAGGGATCTCGGCGGTGTTATTTTTATCGATTTGAGGGACAGAAGCGGTGTTCTGCAGGTTGTTTTCAATATTGAAAACGACAGCGCGCTGCACGCGAAGGCGGAACAAATCCGAAGCGAATATGTCCTAGCTGTAAGGGGCGTTTTGGTGAACCGCTCCGAAGATACGGTAAATCCCGCCATAGCGACGGGAAAATGGGAACTTGTCGCAAAAGAACTCAGGATTTTAAGCAAGGCCGCAACACCACCGCTGCTAATAGAAGAGGATATTGACACGAATGAAGCGGTAAGGCTCAAATACAGGTTCCTTGATTTGCGTCGGCCTGACATGCAGAGGAATATAATGCTCCGGCATAAGATAACGAAAATAGCGAGGGACTATTTCGACGAACAGGGTTTTCTCGAGATAGAAACACCGATTCTTATGAAAAGCACGCCGGAGGGGGCGAGGGATTATCTTGTGCCTAGCCGTGTGCACCCGGGCAAATTCTATGCGCTGCCCCAGTCTCCTCAGCTATTCAAGCAAATTCTGATGGTTTCGGGGTTCGACCGGTACTTCCAGATTGCGAGATGTTTCAGGGATGAAGACCTGCGCTCCGACAGGCAGCCCGAATTTACGCAGATAGACCTTGAAATGTCTTTTGTCGATGTTGATGACGTGATTGCGGTAAATGAGGGCTTTTTAAAACGCGCATTCGATGAGGTACTGGGTATAAAGCTGGAAACGCCGTTCACGCGCCTGACATACAGGGAAGCTATGGACAGGTTTGGTACCGATAAGCCTGATACGCGTTTCGGTCTTGAGCTTGTGAATCTTTCGGATATTGTCAGGGATTCAGGCTTCAAGGTATTTTCCGATGCGGTTTCAAAGGGCGGAAGCGTGAGGGCTGTCAATGCAAAAGGCTGCGGCTATAAATTCTCACGAAGGGAAATCGACGCGCTTGTGGAATTTGCGAAATCATACGGGGCGAAGGGAATGGCGTGGATTTCCATCGAAGAGGACGGATTGAAATCCGCGATAACCAAGTTTATGAGCGAAGATGAAATTAATCGGATTATAAAACGTATGGACGCGGAACCGGGAGATCTGATTTGCTTCATAGCCGACACCGATGAAATAGTATTTGAAGTTTTGGGCCGTTTGCGATTGGAAATAGCCGAGAAACTGGATTTAATCGACGACAGCAAGGTCAATTTGCTCTGGGTGACCGAATTCCCGCTGCTCGAATATGATGACGAGGAAAAAAGATGGGTTGCGAAACACCATCCGTTTACTTCGCCGATGGATGAAGATATCGGGCTGCTGGATACGGATCCGGGAAAAGTCCGGGCGAAGGCTTACGATATAGTGATGAACGGCGTGGAAATCGGCGGCGGAAGCATAAGGATACATGACCAGGAGCTTCAGAAAAAAATGTTTTCGATTATAGGACTTCCTGAAGAAGAAGCCCAGAAACGGTTCGGTTTTCTGCTCGAAGCGTTCAAGTACGGCACTCCTCCGCACGGCGGTCTGGCTTTCGGGCTTGACAGGCTTGTAATGCTAATGGCTAAGAGGAATTCGATCAGGGATGTAATTGCGTTCCCGAAAGTTCAAAACGCTTCTTGCCTTATGACCGGAGCGCCGGACAGTGTTGAGATTAAACAGTTGAGAGAGCTTCATATCCGCGTACTGGAGGCAGACTGATGATCAAAAATCCGTCTGCGAGGGAAATAATGCGATGGCTGGCGCAGATTGCGCCGGCCATTATAATCACTTTTTTTGTGATAACATACATAGGTCAGTTTACGATTGTCAAAGGCGATTCGATGCTTCCGACATTTAAAAACAACACGGTGCTGTTTATCGAGAAGCTGACCGGAAGGTTCGGAACGCTGAAAAACGGGGATATAGTGGTAATTAAAATCCCGGAATACCTTGACGGCAAAAAAACGTATGCGATAAAAAGAATTATAGCGACAGGGGGCCAGCACATATCGATAGAAAACGGATATGTGCTGATTGACGGGAATAAACTGAATGAGGATTACACTGGCGGCGTCGAGATGGGCCCGGTATCAGGTATTCATAACAATTTAACGATTCCCGACGGATACATTTATGTTCTCGGGGACAATCGTTTGCCCGGCGAAAGCAAGGACAGCAGAACATTCGGCCCCGTCCCGGTCAGCAGGGTAGAAGGCAGGGTTATATTCCGGCTTTATCCGTTCAGCGAACTGGGCATAATAAATTAAACTTTAAGCCAATTCGAGCAGGCCCGTGTATAACTGGTAATACCTTCCGCCTTGTTTTATGAGATCTTCATGGTCGCCGCGCTCGACAATTGAACCGTTTTCAAGAACAATTATCGCATTCGCGTTGCGTACGGTCGACAGCCTGTGTGCTATCACAAACACCGTTCTTCCTTCCATGAGCTTATCCATGCCTTTTTCAATCAATGCCTCGGTTCGTGTGTCAATCGAACTCGTGGCCTCGTCAAGAATGAGGACCGGAGAATCGGCGACGGCCGCACGGGCAATTGCTATAAGCTGCCTCTGCCCCTGGCTTAAATTCATGCCGTCCGCGGTTATAAGCGTATCGTAGCCCTGCGGCAGATGTCTTATGAATGAATCGGCATTAGCGAGTTTAGCCGCTTCAATAACTTCTTCGTCGGTTGCGTCGAGCCTTCCGTAACGTATATTCTCCATTACCGTACCGGAAAACAGGTGCGTATCCTGCAGCACCATCGACAGCGAGCGGCGCAAGTCCTTCTTTTTAATATTATTTATAGGTATGCCGTCATAAAGAATCGCGCCCTCGGGAACATCGTAAAAACGGTTCAGCAAATTCGTCACCGTTGTTTTTCCGGCGCCCGTCGATCCTACAAACGCTATTTTCTGGCCCGGCTTCGCATACAGCGTTATCCCGGAAAGTACCGTCTTGTCTTTCTCATATCCGAATACGACATTATTAAACCTTATATCTCCTTTTACTTCTATATATTCTGCGCCGCCGTCATCTTTCGGGATTTTCCATGCCCAGATCCCGGTCCGTTTCGATGATTCGCGAATTTCTCCCTTTTCGGTTTTTTCCGCGTTTACGAGCGATACAAAACCTTCGTCGGTTTCGGGCTCCTGATCGAGCATGTCGAATATGCGCTCGGCGCCCGCCAGAGCCATAAGTATCGAGTTGAACTGCTCGCTCATCATTGTGATGGGCTGAGAAAATGATCTGGTATACTGCAGGAACGATGCAAGGGAACCAATGTCAAACCCTGTCGTAATCGACATAACCGCGCCTGCTATCGCGGTAATCGAATAATGTATATATGACAGATTTCCCATAATCGGCCTTAACATGCTCGCAAAGGTGTTGGCCTGCTTCGCTGCTTCGAACAGCTCGCCGTTCAGCTTGTCAAAGTCCGCTTTCACCTTGTTTTCATGGCAGAAAACCTTAACGACTTTCTGGCCTTCAATAAGTTCCTCGATATACCCGTTAACCTTTCCGACGGCCATTTGCTGCTCCCTGAAAAACTTACCGCTTTTTGAACCGAGTTTTTTAATGATAAATACCATGATAACAAGCATTAACACGACAATTCCTGTAAGGAGCGGGCTTAATAGCAGCATTGCTATGAAAACGCCGCTTACCGTGAGCATTGACTGAAAAATATTGACAAAACTCTGGGAGAGCATATTGCGCAGCGCATCAGTATCGTTTGTGTACCTGCTCATTAGTTCGCCGTGTGTATGCGTGTCAAAAAAGCGTATCGGCAGTGTCTGCATATGCGAAAAAAGTTCGATCCGGATTCTGTATAAAGTGCCCGTTGTTACCGTGACCATAAGGCGGTTATATGTGTATGTCGCAAGAACTCCGATTGTGTATATAATGCCCATTACGAGGATCGTCTTGATAAACTCCGACAGGTCCGGGTTCTGCTGGCCGATATAAGGAATTATATACCGGTTGAACAATGGTTTCAGAAAGTATGTCGCCGCAATATTGGATGCGACGCTGATTAACACGCATATGACAACCAGTACCATGTGGGCACGGTAAGGTTTCATGTATGAGATTATGCGTTTAATTGTTTTAAGCGCATTTTTCGGCTTCATAATATTCATATTCCGCATTGAACGTTCATGCCCCCGCATATTCAACAACTCCTTGATGCTGCGATTCATATACTTCCCTGTAAATCGGGTTTGTTTCAAGAAGGGTTTCGTGTGACCCGACCGCGTTTATCTTTCCGTCGTCCATTACGATAATTTTGTCGGCATCGATGACGGAAGCGATTCTCTGGGCTATAATAATCACAGTAGTCCCTGCAAGATATTTTTTCAGCGCTTTGCGGATTTTCGCGTCTGTGACGGTATCCACCGCGCTTGTGCTGTCATCGAGTATTATTATTTTCGGTTTCTTTAGAAGAGCCCTTGCTATGCACAGGCGCTGCTTCTGCCCGCCGGATACGTTTACTCCGCCCTGTCCGAGAACGGTATCGTAACCATTCGGGAAAGACATGATAAAATCATGGGCCTGGGCCGCTTTGCATGCCTCTATTATCTCTTCATCCGAGGCGTTTTCGTTTCCCCATTTCAAATTTTCTTTTATTGTTCCGGAAAAAAGCACATTCTTCTGAAGAACCATCGCTACCGCGTTTCGCAGTGTTTTCAGTGAATAATCCCTTACATCGCGGCCTGAAACGTAAACTTTACCGTCAATAACGTCATAAAGCCTCGGGATCAACTGGACAAGGGTTGTTTTTGCCGAGCCCGTCCCGCCGATAATACCTACGACTTCTCCGGATTCTATGTTCAAATTAATGTTTTCAAGGACTTTATTCCCTTCAGGTCCCCCGTAGCCGAACGAAACGTTTTCAAATCTTATCGAGCCGTCTTTCACGGGAATTCCTTCCGAGCCCGGCTTTTCCGTTATGTCCGGTTTTTCGTCAAGAACTTCGGCTATGCGAGTCACGGAAGCTTTTGAAATAATGAGCATTACAAATACCATTGAAATCATCATAAGAGACATCAATATTTGAGTTACATAACTTATAAATCCCATCAATTCACCTTCGAGCATGTCTCCCGAAATAATTAAATTTCCTCCAAACCAGGAAATCGCGAGCATACAGCCGTACATCGCAAACTGCATGACAGGCATATTCCATATTACAATTTGCTCGGCGCGCAGTTGGGTCTCACGTACCTGGTCGGCAATATCCCTGAATTTCTCCTCTTCATATTCGCCTCTTACGAAAGCCTTTACAACGCGTATCCCAATCAGGTTTTCCTGGATAACGGCATTCAGCCGGTCCAGTTTTTTGAACATCGTCCTGAATTTCGGGTAAGCTCTTGTGGCAATGAAATACAGGGCAATACCCATAAAAGGTATCGCTACCATGAAAACCGCCGACAATCTTGCATTCAACGAAACTGCCATAAATGTTGCCATAATCAGCATGATAGGGGCTCTGATCATCATGCGGATCATCATCATAAAGGTCATCTGGGCATTCGTTACGTCAGATGTAAGCCTTGTTATCAGTGATGCCGTGGAGAACTTATCCATGTTTGCAAAAGAGTAATCCTGGATTTTATAAAACATGTTTTTCCGTATTTCCTTTGCAAACCCGGTGCCGGCAATCGATGCGAAGCGAGCGGCAAGGGCTCCCATAACAAGCGAAGTGACAGCCATTATAATCATCAATGTGCCCATTTTGAGAATATAGTCCAAATCGCGGTTTGATATTCCGATATCGACTATTTTTGCCATTATGCGCGGTATATTTACTTCAAGAAATACTTCTATTATGACTGCAGCAGGAGCAAGGACTGCGTATATTTTATATTTCCCGATGTATCGAAACAGTTTTCTAATCATGCAAAGCATTCCTCTTTCTGTTGTATTTGATCATATTGTTCATCGCATATAACGAAAAGAAATCCATATCATCCGTGTCCAAAGAGTATTTGTTCGTAAGGTTGGCCAAAAATCTTTCAACAAAGCCGTTAAAAATCTCAAGTTCGTCTTCCGAGAAACCTTCAAGCATGACGCTGTCTATCTCATCGAATACTTTCCTGCATTGCAGAGATAATTCTTCCCCCTTCTCGGTTATATAAAGACGGTTGCACCTTAAATTTTCATTATCCGGCTGCTTTTTAAGCAAACCCGATTTTTCCATTCTCTTTGTCGATAACGCTACCGAAGCGGGTGTAACCATTAAGTTCTGCGCAACTTCCGACTGTGTACAGCCGCTGTGTGTTTTGACATATTCCAGAATATAAAGCTGCCCGGGATGAAGGGGAAAGTTCATCGTTCCCTTACGGCGGAGTATTCGCCGGACAATATGAAGTTTTTCCAGGGATATGACAGCTTTTTTAATCTGCATTTTTTAACTCCTTAAAATACGCTGCTATTTTAGTTAAGCGTTTGATAATTAAACGCTTAATATTATATGAAAAATTGTTGCCGGTGTCAACAAAAATAAAAGTATATGGTTTGATCATGCTTGCACACAATCGTCATTATGATAAAATAGAAACAGCCGGATATCGATAGAACATTTTTTACCTTTCGTTTTTATTGTATACGGCAAAGGGGATTACGTAATGCAAAACACGATGGACAAAAAGCGTCTTTTCAGGGATGTGTTTTATGAAATTACTGCAGATGAAGAACTTCTGGAATCTTTTAGTCATGGTTTCGTTTCAAAAGTAAAGTTTAATAAAAGTTCAGGCAGGATGGAAATACATCTCGAAATGCCTTACATTGTCCCGGTTGACAGGGTATTTGAACTCGGGGAATCGCTTAGCGGCTATTTCAATGTGCCTGTATCGGTAATTCCGCATTACAGGGAGAACAAGATAGACTCTGATTTTATTGGCAACCATAAGGAAGATTTCATCCGTATTATGGCCGGACAATCGGGGCATTTTGCGTGCTTGCTTGAAAACGCGGAGTTCAAGCTTGAAGGCGCGAACTTAAGCGTTCATTTGTCCACAAACAGCGGAAAGATCCTGCAGGCGGGCAACTGCCACAGACAGTTGGAAAAATATTTCAGGGATTGTTTTGGCGTAAGCATTTGCGTGTCTTTTGTCGATCCGCCGTTTGATGAGGATGACATGAACAGCTATATCCGGAATAAAGCCGTTAAGGAAGCGGAAGCGGTAAAAAAAATAATATATGACACGGAAACGAACGGAAAAGACAGGAACAGGAAAATAACCGAAAGTACATCGGCATATAAGAGTAAAAACGGTTCAGTGATATACGGCAAGTCTTTTACTGATGAAGCGGTGCCGATGTCCGAGGTCACAATCGATTCCGGGAGGATAACGGTAAAAGGCAAGGTTATCCGGATTGAAACGCGCCCCCTTAAAAACGGACGGTCATTGTTTTCTTTCGATATAACGGACTATACTCATACATTAACCGTAAAGTGCTTTTTAACCGAAAAGCAGCTCGAAACGCTGAATGAAAGAATTCACCCCGGAGTATGGCTGCTGGTTAACGGGGACGCCCAGTATGATACATTCGGCAGGGAACTTACCGTTAGGGCAAAAGCTATCATGGAAACAAGCGTTGCGGAAAGAACCGACAATGCCGGGCAGAAGAGGGTGGAACTTCATCTTCATACAAAAATGAGCCAGATGGACGCGATAACTCCCGTTGAGGCAGTCATAGAGAGGGCTGCTAAGTGGGGTCATAAAGCTATCGCGATTACGGACCACGGTGTCGTTCAGGCATTCCCGGATGCGCATTCGGCGGCGAAAAAGCACGGTATAAAAATAATCTACGGCGTTGAAATATACCTGCTCGGAGAAGAGAAAACAGGAAAAAAAGGTCAAATCGATTACAAAAACACTGATACTTATCATGCGATACTGCTTGTGGAAAATCAAACAGGGCTTAAGAATCTGTACCGCTTGATATCGGAAAGCCATCTGAATTATTTCTATAAAAGGCCAAGAGTTCCGAAGTCCGTACTTGCAAAGTACAGGGAAGGCCTAATCCTCGGAAGCGCGTGTGAATCCGGTGAGGTATACAGGGCTGTCGCGGCGGGCAAAAGTGACGAAGAGATAATCAAAATAGCCGAATTGTACGATTATCTCGAAATACAGCCGCTTGAGAATAACGGTTTTATGGTTGATTCGGGCGAGGTTTCCGGGTATGAACAGTTAAGGGAATACAACCGTAAAATCGTTGAAATCGGCAGAATTCTGAACAAGCCTGTCGTAGCTACCTGCGACGTTCATTTTCTCGATCCCGAGGACGAAGTATTCAGGCGCATACTTCAGGCCGGTCAGGGTTATGAAGATGCGGAGAGCCAGGCGCCGCTCTTTTTCAGGACAACCGAAGAAATGCTTCAGGAATTTTCATATCTGGGTGAAGAAACCGCTTTTGAGGTCGTTGTGAAAAACACGCAGTTGATATCGGACAGGATAGGCAATATCTGTCCTATTCCCGATGGGACTTACCCGCCCTGCATAGACGGGGCAGAAGAGGAGATAAAAAACGTTTCGGAAGAGAAAGCTGCGTCGTTGTACGGAAACCCGCTTCCCGAACTGGTCCGGAAAAGACTTGACAAGGAGCTTGATTCGATTATCAAAAACGGATTTTCGGTTATGTATATAATAGCGCGCAAGCTTGTGTCAAAATCAATTGAAGACGGTTACCTCGTAGGCTCGCGCGGTTCGGTAGGTTCTTCGCTTGTCGCGTATTTAATCGGAATAACCGAGGTTAATTCACTTCCCGCGCATTACAGGTGCGAGAATTGCCTTTATTCCGAATTTTTTGACACCGGATGCGGTTTTGACCTTCCCGATAAGGAATGTCCGAAATGCGGGCGGCCTCTGATAAAAGATGGTTATGACATTCCTTTCGAAACTTTTCTCGGTTTCAACGGCGATAAAGAGCCCGATATAGACTTGAATTTTTCAGGGGAGTACCAGCTTAAAGCGCATAAACATACGGAAGAATTGTTCGGGAAACAGCATGTGTTCAGGGCCGGTACAATTGCGACAATAGCCGAAAAAACTGCGTTCGGTTTTGTAAAAGGGTATCTCAGCGAGAAAGGGATAACGGCTACGAACGCGGAAATAAACCGTCTGGTCGCAGGGTGTACGGGCGTTAAGCGCACTACCGGGCAGCACCCCGGAGGCGTCATGATTGTGCCGTATAATATGGAGATATACGATTTTTCGCCGGTTCAAAGGCCTGCCGATGATGTGGATTCCAGCGTAATAACCACACATTTCGACTATAACGCGATAAGCGGAAGGATTTTGAAGCTTGATATCCTCGGCCATGATGATCCGACGATGATTAAGATGCTCCAGGATATTACGGATATTGATCCGAAAACGATACCGATAGGAGAAAAAACGACGATGGAGATTTTCAGGAGCACAGAGCCGCTCGGGGTTACGCCGCAGGATATAGGCAGCGAAGTCGGGACAATCGGGATACCTGAATTCGGTACAAGATTTGTGCGTCAAATGCTCGTCGAAACGAGGCCGTCGTCTTTTTCCGAACTGGTACGTATTTCGGGATTGTCCCACGGAACCGATGTATGGACGAACAATGCCCAGGACCTGATAAAAAATAATATAGCAACCCTGTCAAACGTTATTACGACCCGTGATGATATTATGATATCGCTGATTAATTATGGAATACAACCGCTGAGCGCGTTTAAAATAATGGAAGACGTAAGAAAAGGAAAAGGTCTTACCGAAGAGTATGAGGAAATGATGAAAAAAGCGGGTGTCCCGGGCTGGTATATAGATTCGTGTAAAAAAATTAAGTACATGTTCCCGAAAGCTCATGCCGCCGCCTATGTAATGATGGCTTTCCGCATTGCCTGGTTTAAGGTGTATTACCCGCATGCGTTTTACGCGGCGTATTTTACCGTAAGAGCCGATGAGTTTGACGCGGATATAGTCTCAAAGGGGCGCGACGCGGTGTTAAGGGCGATAAGCGAACTCGAGAAGAAAGGCAATGAAGCGACGCAAAAGGAAAAGAATCTTCTTACTATTCTGGAAGTTGCAAATGAGATGTATGCGCGAGGTATAAACTGCCTCCCTGTGGATTTGTATGAATCGGACGCGACGCGATTTATTATCACTGACAAAGGAATACTTCCGCCGCTTAACACGCTCCAGGGGCTTGGCGAGGCTGCGGCGCGCCGTATAGCCGACGCGAGAAAAAACGGTCCTTTCCTTTCGGTTGACGATTTAAAAATCAGAGCGGGCGTGAGCAAGGCGGTTATAGAAATACTCGACAATCACGGCTGCCTGGACGGAATGCAGCAAAGCAACCAGTTATGCTTCTTATAACCTTTAATTTTACGTATGCTTGTCAATCCGGATAAGAAACCTGTAAAAATGCAAAAAAAACACCTATATCAATAAAACATAAAAACATTTTATGCCTTATGATACAGATACCGAT
>JAAYXD010000056.1 GCA_012516065.1 Clostridiaceae bacterium | reverse complement strand
CAATTTTCAATGTCCATCCCCGGTTACCCACCGGCACTACCGCCGACCTTTCCCTCAATCACGCTTGTACCACGCTGTTTGAGCCCTTTATCGGCGACAGCTTTTATATATTATCACGCCATTTATCGTTTGTCAAGCACCTAAAAACAACTTTTTTTATGTAAATTTTTCGCAGGCAAAAAATCGAAGTTTAAACCGCAATCGGCTTACGGAAGAGCCTTTATAAAGGAATAAAACCTATGCGTATGATATTTACTATTCTATGTCCGCATATATTATATATATGAAAATACGATAAATAATAATACACTTTTTCAAATGAACGACCGAATTCTTTTTTATATTCAGACACAAAAAGGCATCGATATTCACGATGCCTAATCTTCCGTGCAAATTATGACTGACTGCGCTTAATGCAGAAACCTTTTCAGGCAGCCTATTCAAAACTTCAATTACTTCGTTTTAAGGATCTCGTAAGAAATACCGTTTATAAGCCGGGGGTTTTCCTCGCATTCAACTATTGTCGCGGAATACTTGTAGTTACCGGTTAACACCTTCTGCGCAAGTTTTGAGTACTCTACTATTTCGGACCATTCATTAACACTTGTCCTGACGTTCTTTTTCACTATCTCCACAATATCATTAAGTTTACCAAGGTTTTTAAGGTTAACATGCTGCTCATAAAAAGCTTTTAAGAACGCATTCTGGTTCTTCTGGCGGAAATAAACCGAATACGTTTTAAACTCACCTTCAGGCGTATATCCCTGCCTGAACCTTACAAAACCTTCGGCCTGTTCGCCGTTTAAAAGCTGATACCCCGGTTCAAGGTGGATATACAGGTTTTGAAACGGATCTTCATAATGCATGTATATTGGGACATCAACGTAAACGCCTCCGAACGCATCAACAATCTCACGGAAACCTTCGGTCCGTATAATAATGTAATCATCAATTGTGATCCCGAATATCTCTTCAAGAAGATCCGCCCAGAAATTCATGTACGTTACTTTGCCGAACTTCCCGCCGGTTTCGTATTTATACAGTATGCTTATCGCTATCGCGTGCGCAGCATTCATTTTCTGAATGCTGTTATCCTTCGCTTTTTCGGGATCAGCTTCTTTCAGTTGGTTTAAAATTTTATCATTATAATCAATGTAAGCGTCTCTCGGGAAATTGATAAGTTTTATTTCTTTATTCTTTTCATCGAGGCTAACTACAATTATAGTATCATAAGCATGGTATACGGCGTCCTGGCCGATTAATAATATATTTCTGCTCCCTTCGGCAACAAGATCCTTGTAATATCTCTGACCATTCGTGAGCCCTACGGGTTCAGGATCCTGGACTGTTTCCTCATCCGGTTCGCTGATAACCGGCGGTTCGGGAGTCGGAGTAATATCATCTATCGGTTCATCTGTAGAAACAGTTTCAGTGGGTTCATTTCCCGATGGTCTTATGATTAGTATCAAAACGCCGGACAAAACGATTATCGTTGAGCATAATATAATTAATGCTATCTTTGTTTTTTTCTGCATTCTTTTCCCTGCCTTAAAAGTAATGATATTCAACTTCCAGCCGGTTGTTACGAGGCGGGAGAATTATACCCTGCGCCCGGTTTTGGCGGTAGATATCCGCCGCCACTAAAGGCGGCGGACACTTTCCTCCACGTTATTATAACACATACGTTTCCGATTATAATATAATTTTTGACCAAAAAGTTCCCCGCTTCTGCCGCTTTTATTATCGCACCGAGCAAGGAGAAAACGGCAGACTTCTCTTTATAAACCGTTTCGGCGCATTACATTTTGCTCTTAATGAAGTTGATTCTTTCAATTACCTTTTCATACAATTCGCTGTATTTTTTCTGTTTTTCGCGTTCAGCTTCAACTACCTGCGCAGGAGCTTTCGAAACAAAATTCTCATTGCCGAGTTTCCCGTTAACTCTCTCCAATTCTCTCTCCAGATTCTCTTTTTCCTTATTAAGTCTTTCCATCTCTTTTTCAAAATCAATAAGGTCCTCAAGCGGAATGAATATTTCAACCCCGCTTATAACGCTTGATACCGCGTCACCCGGCACACCGGACTTGTCCCTTGATATACTGAACTCCGATACACCGGCAAGCCTCATAAATGTAGACTCTTCATTCCTGAAAATTTTTCCAAGTTCTTCATCTTCAATAACAAATAATACTTTTATCTTCCTTGTGACCGGAACTTTCATTTCGGCCCGGATATTGCGGATACTCCTTACCGCTTCCATTATTACCGACATTTTTCTCTCGGATACGGGATCATTCCATTCCTGCCTGTAAACCGGCCACTCGGAGATCATAACGCTTTCATCGTCAGTATGCAAATGCCTGTAAATTTCTTCGGTTATAAACGGCATAAACGGGTGCAGAAGTTTCATTGATATTTTTAAAACTTCGTTCAGCACATACAATGCTTCAAGCCTTCCGGGCGCCTCACGGTTGAAAAGTCTCGGCTTGACAAGCTCGATGTACCAGTCGCAGAATTCTTCCCAAATAAATTCATATATCTTCTGCAGGCCGATACCGAGCTCGAATTTTTCGAGATTCTCGGTTACTTCCTTTGCAACCGTGTTAACGCGGCTCAGTATCCAGCGGTCGGCAAGCGTAAACAATCCGGCATCCACTTTCGAGAAATCGACGTCTTCATCAAAATTCATCATCGTAAAGCGGAATGCATTCCATATTTTATTCGCAAAGTTCCTGCTCGACTCAAGCTTTTCTTCGGAGAAGCGCAGATCATTTCCCGGGGAAGTTCCGACAGTAAGGGCATACCGCAGTGCGTCGGTTCCGTAATTTTCAATAACATCAAGAGGATCAATGCCATTACCCAACGATTTGCTCATTTTTCTCCCGAGCGCGTCGCGGACCAGTCCATGGATAAGAACGTATTTGAACGGTTCCTTTTTCATATGCTCCATGCCTGAGAAAATCATGCGCGCAACCCAGAAGAAAATAATATCGTAAGCGGTAACAAGGACGTTCGTCGGGTAAAAATAGTCCAAATCGTCGGTTTTTTCCGGCCAACCGAGCGTTGAAAACGGCCACAGCGCGGAACTGAACCATGTGTCCAGAACATCCTCGTCCTGCTTGAGATTTAGGCTATTGCATTTTTCACAGCGCTCAGGCGCCTTTCTTGCCACCTGCATATGGCCGCAGTCCTGGCAGTACCATGCCGGGATACGGTGCCCCCACCAGAGCTGACGGGAAATACACCAATCCTGCACGTTTTCCATCCAGTTATAGTATATTTTTGCGAAGCGTTCGGGAACAAACTTCACCGCTCCGCTTTTAACGATATCAATTGCGGGAATTGACAGCGGTTTCATTTTTACAAACCACTGCAGCGAAACTTTCGGCTCTATAACGGTATTGCACCGGTAACACGTTCCGACATTATGACTGTGCGGTTCGACTTTCTCAAACAAACCATGCTTTTCAAGATCCTCCACAACCTTTTTCCGCGCCTGGTAACGGTCAAGCCCTTCATAAATACCCGCATTTGAGTTCATTGTCGCGTCATCGTTCATAATATCAATAACGGGAAGATCATGCCTTAACCCTACTTCAAAGTCATTCGGATCGTGGGCCGGAGTAATTTTGACAACGCCGGTACCGAATTCCATATCGACATAAGTATCCGCAATAACGGGAATTTCCCTGTTCATTAACGGCAGGATCACAGTTTTCCCTACCAAATGAGAGTATCTTTCATCGTCGGGATGAACGGCAACCGCAGTATCGCCAAGCATTGTTTCCGGACGCGTCGTTGCGACTACAACATATTCATCGGAATCCTTAATCGGGTACCGTATATGCCAGAAATGCCCTCCCTGCTCCTCGTATTCGACTTCAGTATCGGAAATCGACGTAAGACAGCACGGACACCAGTTTATTATCCTTTCGCCGCGGTATATCAAACCTTTTTCGTAAAGGCGTACAAATACTTCAATAACGGCTTCCGACAGTTTTTCATCCATTGTGAATCTCTCACGCTTCCAGTCGCAGGAGCTTCCAAGCCTTTTTAGCTGCTCGACAATCCTTCCGCCGTACTGTTCTTTCCATTTCCACGCGCGTTCAAGGAATTTCTCGCGGCCGAGCTCTTCCTTCGTTAAGCCTTCCTCCCTGAGTTTTTCGACTATTTTAAGTTCCGTTGCAATGCTTGCATGATCGGTGCCCGGAAGCCAAAGCGTGCAATACCCCTGCATTCTTTTAAACCGTATGATTATATCCTGTATCGTATTGTTAAGAGCATGCCCCATATGAAGCTGTCCGGTTATATTCGGCGGGGGTATCACTATTGTAAACGGCTCTTTGCTCCTGTCTATTTCTGGGTGGAAATAATCCTTCTCCATCCAGAAATCATACAGCCGTTTTTCTACATCCTTCGGATCATAATTTTTTGGTATATTCTCTTTAATCATAATCATTCCTCCATGAACCATGTTTTTCTATTGCAAAGCAATTTATTTCATATTAAATATGTTCTTTTATACGTACTGCGATATCATTGTCATCTGAAAGCGACAAGTATCATAAGCGCTCCTGCGATAACAAAACATGCCCCGAGAGTTTTTATATTCAGTATCTTTTGATTGTTTTCGCCGTTGTTTTCACTGTTTTCTTCTCCGTTTTTCTTTTTTATTATTTTATTAATTTGACCTGCGCCGTAAAAGATAAAAGCGCCAATCACAAATAAAGCAATTGATAATATTTTCAGTAATGTATTCAAATTCACTCACTCCTGTTAAAAAACCCCTTCATCCAATTATTGGACGAAGGGGCATTCCTCCGCGGTACCACCAAAATTCCTTACCGGCAACTCAGGGAACGATATCGGATTCCACCCGGCACAGCCTACTGACTTCAGCCGTGCGGCTCCGGAGCGACCTTCAGCGCTAAAGTTACCGAATGCGCTCGCAGCCAAGGCGCATACTCTCTGGCGGGCTTTAGTGCCTACTTCTCTCCATCATTGCCTTATATCAATTTATTCGATATCCGCTGTTCATCGCGGGTATATGTTAATCTCGTAATACAAATATTAGCCGATAGCTTTTATTTTGTCAAGGAATGAACGGGGCTAGTTAGATTCTAAAACAAGTTTTTCAAGCATCAGCGGATCTATATACTCACCGTTTTTATACGCTCTCATATTGCCGCCGGAAATTTCGTCGATAAGAACGATTTCATCTTCCCCTATCTTCCCGAATTCAAATTTTATATCATATAACTCTATATTTATCTTCTGCAGTTCATCCTTAATTATGTTCCCTATTCTTTTTGCGAGTTCCTTAATTGTCTGATACTCACTTTTTTTCATTATGCCGAGCATATCAAGAGCATCCTCCGATATCGGCGGGTCATTTCGTTCATCATCCTTAAGCGTCATTTCAATAAAACAATCAAGAGGCTCGCCTTCATTAACATATGAACCATAGCGGCGATAAAAGCTTCCTACGGCCCTGTAGCGGCAGATAACCTCAAGCCCTTTTCCGAACGGTTTGGCAGGTTTCACGGTCATTGTCGCTTCATCAATGTTTGAATCGATATAATGGGTTGGAATTCCTTTATCCCTGAGTACTTTGAAAAAGTGCTCCGTAAGCCTTAAACCTGCTTTTCCGGCACCTTCTATTGTAAGGCCAACCTGGTTCGCGCCCGGGTCAAACACTCCGTTTTCCCCCGTAACGTCATCCTTGAATTTAAGAAGATAATTTCCGTTTTCGAGATCATATACATCTTTCGTTTTTCCTTTATATACAAGCTTCATATCCAATACCTCTTTTATTTAAAATTACTTTGAATCTGTTTTTTTCAATCATAATAACATAACATGAATTGGCTGTCTACAACATAATTTTACGCTTTTCGCATCATTTCCAGGTTAAATGCGCATTAATATTGTTTCTTTTAAGTCTTATTATAAATCCACTTTACCCTGCTGTTTTTGGCGTATTATTTTCGT
>JAAYXD010000055.1 GCA_012516065.1 Clostridiaceae bacterium | reverse complement strand
TGGGTTAATCTCCTTTCAAAATGGGATGGGTGTAACTCCATTTTACTTGAGATTTCAACTCCATGCTCTCTTTATTTGCAAAAAAATGTTGGAGTAACGAAGTTGTTATCACTTCGACACCCCAACATTTATTATAGAACCGAAATAAAAGGCTTGTCCGATAAGACAAGCCTCTGTTGTTATGACAGAGACAAGCGGGAACGAACCACTTGTCTCTTAAATTCAATAACTGCGAAAATATTAGTCTTTATTAGCCGATAATTGCAAGCAGAGCGAAGTTCAGGATGAACAGAATAGCAGCACCCCAGAGAATTGGATGAACATCCTTTGCTTCCTTCTTGCAGAGCTTCACAATTCCGTAGAAGATAAAGCCGGTTGCAATACCGTTGGAAATACTGTAGGACAGAGCCATGAAGATACCGGCAAAGAAAGCGGGAATAGCTTCGTCCAGATCAGTCCATTCGATATCCTTAAATGCAGCGAGCATCATAACACCGACAAGTACAAGCGCAGGAGCTGTCGCTGCGGAAGGAATTGCACTGATGAAAGTAGCCAGGAATGCGGAAATTGCAAAGCAGATAGAAACAACTACGCTGGTGAGACCGGTGCGCCCGCCTACGCCGATACCGGCTGCGCTTTCAACGTATGTTGTGGTGTTCGAAGTACCGAAAATGGAACCGATGGAGGTTGCAATAGCGTCAGCAAAGAGGGCCTTATCCATCTTGGACTTAAATCCGGCGCTGGATTCCATAGCTTTCTCGTCTTCTTCACTGAAAATTCCGGTGCGACGACCGGTTCCGATGAAGGTACCAATCGTATCAAACGTGTCAGTCAGAGTGAATGCAAAAATCGTAACAAGAATAAGCGGAAGTCTGCTCATATCATTAAACAGTGAAGGAATTCCCTCACTTGTGAAGATAACGCCTAATGTTGTGGGCAGAACCTTGCAGGCATCAATAAAAGAAATAGTGTCTGCGGTAGAGGTAAGACCCATAGGAATACCGATTATTGTTGAAGCGATAATCCCAATAAGTATAGCGCCTTTTACCTTCAGAACCAGAAGGACAACTGTGATTACAAGACCGATAAGGAACAGCCAAAGTGCGGGTGTATTAATAGTGGCCATAGAAGGAACGCCAGCACCAAAATCAATAAATCCGGCGTTAAGAAGGCCTATATAAGCGATAAAGATACCGATACCACCGCCGATGGCGTTCTGCAGGCTGTGGGGAATTGCTTTAATGATAAACTTACGAAGTTTGGTAACGGTAATCAGAATGTTAACAATACCGCAGATGAAGACCATGGATAAAGCCTGCTGCCAAGAAAACTTAAGTGCAAAGCATACGGTGTAGACAAAGAATGCGTTTAGTCCCATACCAGGTGCCTGGGCATAAGGAACGTTTGCTACAAGGCCCATCACCAAGGTACCGATGATGGAGGCAATGATGGTCGCGAGAAATACTGCGCCCCACTCCATACCGGACTGACTGAGTATGCTCGGGTTTACAACGATAATGTAAGCCATTGTGAAGAAAGTTGTAAGACCAGCTAAGACTTCAGTAGAAAATTTCGTTCCGTTTTCTTTCAGTTTGAAAAACTTCTCCATAAAAAAATCCTCCCCTTTTTATCACCTAATAAAAACGGAGGATACGTCCTAATAGTCAAGCAATTTACGGTTGCTTGGTAGAGACTTTGGACCCATATCGTCCGAATTATATTAGGCAATTCTATATTAACTCAAGTGCTCGTCTTTTACAATATCTTTTTTTTGTGTTTATCGCTTTGCTTTTTCACTTTTCGATATTTTTCGCTATATTTCATCATAATGGCGTAGTGAGAAGTTATGTACACAATCTAACGAACAGCACCATTTTTAAATCTTTCATACCATTTTTCGATTTCTTCATCGCTGTCTATTTTCAATTTTTTGAATATGTTGTAAGCAAACTCAACAGCGGCAGTTTCATTCGCCGTGATAAAACCTCCGTCAACAACTACCTGGGCAGGGACATAAAGTGATTGCCCACTGTAATTCTTTTGACTTAAAAACAATTCCAAAGAATCTCCTGTATGCTTTACACGGTTAAGAAAGCCATGCCTGCATAAAAAAAGAGTTGCTCCGCATATTGCGGCAACAGGTATATCCAACTCTACAGCACGTTGGATAAATTCTTTAATTCCGTCATAATCGTTTTCCTTCCACGAAAGGCCGCCGGGAAGAATAATCATAGCAAGGTTGTCGAAGTTTTTATAACTGCCTATACAGTAATCAACCTCCGCTTTAATGCCGCCCATTGATACTTTTGGAATGTTATCGGTTGAAATTGTTTTTACCGCATAGTCCGAAAAGGAATTTATCACCGCAATGGCATAGCCTGCTTCCCAATCGCACCAACGGTCTGTCAATAAAATCAATACCTCATTTTTGTTATTTAGCATGATTACCTTCCTTCCGAGATCATATCAGTAATATTTAACTCGTCATATTTTACTATCGTAATCTTACTTAATTATACTTTATATGGTTAATATTGACAATCGAAATGTATCTTTATTTCAACACTATTTTAACCACTGGGATATAATTGACCCACAATGCCCGGCAGAAATTGACTCCGCCCGGCATAATTGCGGGTTACAGTTTGAATTGATCCTTCAACAAGAAAAGTTTTACCATAATAAAGACAAGTAATTTTCCATTCATCAATTTTTCAACTTATTTCCAATAAACATAATGCTAAAAAAATAGAAGCCTTGAAAGTATCGTGATTTCAAGGCTTTTAGTGTGGTGGAGATAAGGGGAGTCGAACCC
This sequence comes from Clostridiaceae bacterium, assembly GCA_012516065.1. Lineage (GTDB taxonomy): Bacteria > Bacillota > Clostridia > DSM-8532 > DSM-8532 > DTU069. The sequence goes on along the minus strand of JAAYXD010000055.1, from coordinate 4,897 downwards.
CTGACCTCTTGAATGCCATTCAAGCGCTCTCCCAACTGAGCTATACCCCCACATAATATTATCTTTTACTTTGCTGTCATCCGCCAGGAATAACAGCAAGTCTTATTATACACAGGTTTTCTGTGATTTGCAATAGTTTTGCCGGATTCCGTTAACCTTCAAGCTGCTTAAACCTTTCAACGCCCTTTTTACACAGCAGGAAATATACAAGAACATTCAACCCGCCGTATATCAAAACCGCCGATAAAGCCGCGGTTATGATTCCCGGAGAGAACTGCGCCGCGGCATAGATTGTAAGTCCGCCGACAATGCTTGAGATTACCATGCTGTAAACAACATTCATGTTCTGCTTAACAGCCTTTTGCTCGGAATCCCAGTCAAGCTTCGGGTTATACAGATCGAGAAGAATTTCAAAAAATGAAATCAAAAGCGTTCCCATCCACCCAGCTACAAGGATAAGCAGGCTGATGTACAGCGGGAGTTTAAACACGGCTGTCGCTGCAATAAGCATAAACACTGCTCCGGCAATACTCAGAATAAACCCTGATAACACTTTCGCAAGTATTTGCGTTCTATAGCTGACCGGGATATATTTTTTCACAAATAATTCCTGGCCTTCTCTTGATATGGATGTGGAAACGGTTCCGTTAAACCCTGCGACAAATGCAAACATGGCTATTCCAAACAGAAAAATAGTACCGGCATTATCGGTATTGATTATTAACTGTTTTACCATGCCTTGCATATCCGCACCTTCCGTTCCCATAACCATATATATAAGCAGTAATACCGGCCAGATAAAATTTACTATAACGCAGTTTAAAAAATAAATAGGAGTCCTGAACAAAAGTTTAAGTTCGAGCATCGTATATGTCCTGAGCGCGGAATGTTTCTTAAGAAATTTATCCCTTTCTTCGGCTTTATTCTGTTTGTTTCTTTTCGAAACTGATTCGGACAGTCCGACAACACCTTTTATATATACCTTTTCACCCAAAAACAGCAGGAAAATATAAACCGCAGCCGATGCAGCGGCATAAAGCAGCAGGTTCAAAAAACCGGCCGCGGTTGCGGTATCCAATAAAGCGGAGACCGCCCACCTTGCTGTGGGGAATATGCCCGATGTTAACAATGCAAGGGTATTTTCACCTTTCGTAATCAGGGCTTCAAGCTCCTGCAGATTTATATTGACAATAAACCTCTGCATGACAATGTTTATACCCATGCCCAGTAAAAGCGCAAGCGTACCTCCGATAATACTGAAGGTATCCTTGTGCTTTGAGGCGTTTGTAAACCTCATCAGAATCATAACCAACACCGACGCGAGACACAGCGGCACTACAGGTATAAACACAAAAACAACAAAGCTGTACAGATAGAATACTATACCAACAGCACTTCTTATACCGTAAACAATAACTGCAGGCAGGAAAACCGCAGCGGTTATAATGTATTCAAATATTGCTGCCGTAAGAAATTTCGCGCCTACGATCTGCCTCGGTTTCAGAGGCAGGTACAGCAATACTTCCACATCTCTGGAAAAGTAAAAACTTGCGGCTATATAAAATATTCCGAACAGTAATATTACTGTCGATGTTATTGCAATTCCCCAGCTAATTATCACACCTTCCTGCCCTATTACAGCTAATGCGCTGTAAGCGCTGTTAACAAAAAATGAAAACATAACCACAAGGCCCGGAAGAATTATAATCAGCATTAGTGCAAACAAAACCTTCGATACTTTATTTTTCATTCCCTTTATGCCGAAACCTTCACCGTTTTTCAGAAGTGTTCTTGTCAGCAGCAGCATTTTATTCTTCATTTTCGGTCAACTCCAGGAATAATTTTTCAAGCGATTCGTCTTTCATTGAACTGTTTCTCATTTCGTCCAGGGTGCCGCAGAAAAGGATTCTGCCCTTATTTATAATTGCGACCTTGTCGCATATCTTTTCTGCAACGTCAAGTACATGAGTGGAGAAAAAAACTGTTTTTTCGCTGTCTGCTCGTTTTCTCATCATTTCTTTCAGAATAAACGATGAGCGCGGATCAAGACCCGTCATAGGCTCATCAAGAATCCATACGGACGGATCGTGAAGCAGCGAACCCATCAGCACTATTTTCTGCCGCATGCCGTGTGAATAACTCTGTATTCGGTCGTTCAGCACATCCTCCATGCCGAATTTTTTTGCCAGATCATCTATAATCTCTGTCCTATCCTTTGAACTTACGTCGTACATGTCCGCCATAAATCCAAGGTATTCGATGCCTTTCAGCCTTAAAAACATATTCGGCGAATCCGGTACAAAACCTATCTGCTTTTTTACTTTTACCGGATCGGTTTTTATGTCCACCCCGTTAACTTTTATTGTACCGCTGTCTGCATTAAGAATTCCGGTAATCATTTTTATCGTAGTAGTTTTTCCGGCGCCGTTAGGACCGAGAAACCCGAAAATTTCACCGCCCGGTATTGTCAGGTTGAGATTATCGACGGCTTTGACAGTGCCTCCATAGGTTTTGCTTACATCTATTAGTTCAATCATATTTTATCATTCCCTCCAATATTTACTATACCTTTAAGTCGGTTTCTCGGCAATACACATACAATCTTCAGACAGACACCCGTTCTATTATTATAAAAAAATGCGAATGTTTTTATGACCTGTTTGTTACTTATGAAATATAAACCGACGGTTAAATAATACACCATCCGGGATTCGTACCCGGAACTTTAAGTAACTGTACTGATTTCAACTTGAATTATCTCTTCTATGATTGCGATAATATCATATCATAACAAAACGGGAGAATGAAGAATAAATTCGAAAATAAAAAATATCAAGGGTAAGAATCTTGTAACCCTTGATATTTGCTGGTGCACCATCGGGGACTCGAACCCAGGACACCCTGATTAAGAGTCAGGTGCTCTACCAACTGAGCTAATGGTGCACGTAATATTAAATCTGTGCCTTGCTTATTATACAAGGGTTATTATCTGTTGTCAAGATTTTTAGCATTATGGGCGGAGAGTAATTATTGACTTTTATCATCAGGACCTGTAAAATAGAACTTGTCCGTTTGGTGCTTATAATAACTATTTCTAGGCCCCATGGTCAAGCGGTTAAGACGCCGCCCTCTCACGGCGGCAACAGGGGTTCGAATCCCCTTGGGGTCACCAGAAAGGCCGGGAAGCAATTTCCCGGCCTGTTTTTATTTTCTAAACCTGTCCGCTGGATTTGAGCCTGTCAATACCTATCCGGATCCTTCGCAGCGTTTCATCTTTCCCAAGCACTGCCGCTATTTCAATGGCGCCTCCCGGCGTTACTTCCCATCCTGAAAGGGCTGTCCTGACAGGCCAAAGCAGTTGACCGTTCTTTATGCCGAGTTTAGCTACAAGATTCAACAGGGCTTCGTGCAGGCTCTCCTCGGACCAATCCGTCAGTGCTTCCAGAACAGGAACTGCGGCGGTAAGGCTGTCCAGAGAAATTTTAAGATCCGTTTTCATTTTCTTATGGACATAGATATTCAGGTCGTAATCTTCAAGCTCATTCAAAAACTTAATGTTTTGAGGAATCTCCGAAAGTACTTCCGTACGGTTCTGGATCATCCGTGCAATCGGAAACGTAGGCAAATCAACGGTTAATCCCTTTTTTATCCAGGGCAGCGCAATTTCATGAAAAGCCTCCGGTGTCATTGCCCTGATATACTCGCCGTTAAACCAGCGCAGTTTGGCCATATCAAAAACCGAAGGCGATTTGCTGATACGGTCGATCGAAAATATCTTTTCCAATTCGGCGAGGCTGAAAATTTCCCTGTTGGAATCCGGTGACCATCCGAGAAGCGCGAGGTAATTTACAATTGCCTCTGCAAGGTATCCGTCATTGATTAAATCCTCAAATGTCGCGTCACCCTTACGCTTGGAAATTTTTGATCCGTCGGGCTTAACTATAAGGGGCAGGTGAACGTATGTCGGGACTTCCCATCCAAACGCTTCATACAACAAACAATATTTCGGGGTTGACGAAAGATACTCACTCCCCCTGACCACATGGGTGATATTCATAAGGTGATCATCTATCACATTGGCGAAGTTATACGTAGGATAACCATCGGACTTAATGAGGATTTGATCCTCAAGGTCTTTGTTATCAACCGTAATATCCCCGTAAACCGCGTCATGAAAGGTCGTTGTACCTTCGTCGGGCATTTTCTGGCGTATAACATATGGCTCTCCTGCTTCAATTCTTGATTTTACCTCTTCCTCGGACAGACCTAAACAGTGCCGGTCATAACGGAACGTTCTTCCTTCCGCTTCACATTCCATGCGAAGCTTCTCCAAACGCTCTTTCGAACAAAAGCAGTAGTACGCATGCCCCTTTTTTATCAGTTCCTTCGCGTACGGCAGGTAGATATCCTTGCGTTCGCTCTGGACATACGGCGCATAAGGCCCGCTGATATCCGGACCTTCATCGTGTTTAATACCGCATATTTTCAGCGTGCGGTATATAACATCGACGGCTCCTTCGACAAGCCGCTCCTGATCGGTGTCTTCTATGCGCAAAACAAACTGCCCGCCGTGAACACGGGCAATCAGGTATTCATAAAGGGCTGACCTTAAGTTGCCGATGTGTATATAGCCTGTCGGGCTTGGTGCATACCGTGTGCGAACCGTTAATGACATAGTAATTCTTCTCCCGTATACAGTTTAATTATTGCATATTATAACAGACGCGGCACTGCCTTTCAAGGAACCGTATAAAATAGACGGTGTCAAATTGTTGTGGAGTTTTTGCTTGACAACCTCCTGTTGTTATCCAACCAAACTCCTTAACCGGCCATAAGATCTAATTAGTATCTGTGTTGGACTATTAGTGGGTAGATTGTATTGTTCTTTCTCGAATAT
>JAAYXD010000054.1 GCA_012516065.1 Clostridiaceae bacterium | reverse complement strand
TTATACCCTTAATTATATACCCTAATTATTTACCTTTAATAAACTAAGTAAAACATTATCGCAAAAAAACAGGCAGTTGCCGTTAAGTTAACTGCCCGTAATACAGTCAGCCGTAGATAGCTTGTAAATGCTGATTTATTTTCTGCTTATAAAATTTTTATATTGCATTCAAACAGTTTCTGCAGATAGTTTTTCCTTTGAATTCTATCATTTCCTCGGATGCGCTTTCACAGAACGTACACCTGGGTACATACTTATCCAGCACAACATTGCCCTGTTCGTCAACAAACATTTCTATATTGTCTCCCTCATTAATTTTTAGCTGCTTTCTCAGTGATTTCGGACGGACTATGCGGCCCAGAGAATCCAGCTTTCTTACATATCCCGTCGCTTTCATGCTATACCCCCCTATTAATCTGATATAAATATATTTCAGTATATATAACATGTACCCGGTTAACTGGGTAACAATCATAACAATTCATATATTTTTACTTGCCATTTCATGAAGCAATAATAAGCATAAATACTAAAATCCGGCTAAAAAAGTGGTACAAATGTCATAACTTATGGACAAGCAAGCGACAAATCGTATAAACGAAAAGAATACTTCTGTTCAAATGACAGTACAACAAGGCATTTTCCATCTTTTGAACAGTTTCCGGATTATAAAAGATAAATGACAAAAACCCCTGTTGATACCAAAAAGATACCGCACAGGAGTTTATTTGTCAATATTTACTTTTTCAGCCATGACATCATTTTACGAAGTTCTTTTCCGGTACGCTCAAGCAGGTGTTCGGCTTCTTTTCTTCTCGATGTAATCAATCTTGCCCTTCCGCCTGATTTGTTTTCTGAAATCCATTTTGACGCAAAACTGCCGTCCTGGATATCAGCAAGAACCTGTTTCATTGCTTTTCTGCTTTCTTCGTTAATTATCTTTTTTCCTGTTGTATAATCACCATATTCGGCGGTATCGCTTACCGAATAACGCATGTATCCAAAACCGCCTTCGTATATTAAATCAACAATCAGTTTCATTTCGTGTATGCATTCAAAATACGCTATTTCTGGCTGATATCCGGCTTCTACGAGCGTTTCAAACCCCGCCTTCATAAGTTCGGTAACGCCTCCGCACAAAACAGCCTGTTCACCGAACAGGTCGGTTTCCGTTTCTTCACGGAATGTTGTTTCGAGAATTCCCGCACGGCCCGAACCTATTCCCGAAGCGTACGCGAGGGCATAATCGCGCGCTTTGCCGCTGTAATCCTGGTGAACCGCAATAAGCGAAGGAACGCCGCGGCCTTCAAGATACTGCGAACGCACCGTATGACCGGGGCCTTTCGGCGCGACCATGATTACGTCCACATATTCCGGCGGTACTATCTGGCTGAAATGAATATTGAACCCATGTGCAAAGAGCAAAACGTCCCCTTCTTTTAGATTTTTTTCTATGCTCTCTTTAAAGACATCAGCCTGAACCTGATCCGGCACAAGAATCATGATTAAATCCGCAGCCTTTGCCGCGTCTGCGGTGTCCATAACTGTTAATCCGGCAGCTTGTGCCTTTTCGCGGCTTTTTGAATCCGGAGCAAGACCCACAACAACATCTATACCACTGTCCTTTAAATTCAGGGCATGCGCATGTCCCTGGCTTCCGTATCCGATTACCGCCACTTTTTTATTCTCGAGCAGTTTCAGTTCACAGTCACTGTCATAATACAGTTTTGCCATATTATTCATCCTTTCTTTTATTCAGGTTTTATATAAGCATTAATCATCGAGTATTGTTTTTGCTCCGCGTTCAAGGGAAAGCAAACCAGTACGGGCATCTTCGAGTATACCGAACGGACGCAGCATCTCATACATTGCTTCTGCTTTTTTGCTGCTGCCGGAAATTTCAATAGTAAGGGTGTCCTTTGATATATCGACTATGTTCGCTCTGAACACTTCAGCAATCTGCATTATCTCGGAACGCACCGACGTATCGGCCCTGACTTTAATAAGTGCAAGTTCACGGCTGACGGAATTCTCGGCGTCAAGGCGCACCACTTTAATTACATCTATCAGTTTTGAGAGCTGTTTCTGCACCTGATCTACGATGTTGTCATCGCCGTCAACGACAATCGTCATGCGTGATATTTCGGGTATATTCGTAGTCCCAACCGCAAGACTGTCAATATTAAAACCTCTCCGGCTGAACAAGCCTGACACTCTTGACAATACACCCGCCTGGTTGTTTACTAGAACCGAAATAATATGTTTCAAATTAAAACACTCCTTCCTATAATAATACCGCGCCTTTGCTTGCAGATGAAACGAGTTTTGCATATCTTCCGAGATATCCTGTCTTTATTCTCGGTTCGGGAGCTTTCCATGCTTGCAGCCTTCTGTCTATTTCTTCCTGCGGAAGGTTTACATTGATCTTTCCGGCCGGAATGTCAATTTCAATTATATCTCCGTCCTGGATTACCGCTATAGGTCCTCCAACCATCGCTTCGGGCGAAACATGCCCTATCGAAGCACCGCGTGAGGCACCTGAAAAGCGTCCGTCAGTGATAAGTGCTACATCCTTGTCGAGTCCCATGCCGGCTATCGAAGATGTCGGGCCGAGCATCTCGCGCATACCCGGACCGCCTTTCGGTCCTTCATAACGGATGATTACAACATCGCCCTTACGGATTTCCCCGCCGTATATTGATTTTATCGCTTCGTCTTCGGAATTAAAAACCCTTGCCGGTCCGCTGTGACGGAGCATCTCTTCAGCAACGGCGGCCCGTTTTACAACAGCGCCTTCCGGGGCGATATTCCCTTTTAATACCGCTATTCCTCCCGTTTCGCTGTAAGGATTATCTATGCTGCGTATGACATTGCTGTCTTTTACAATGGCATCCGCAATATTTTCCGCTATCGTTTTACCCGTAACTGTTAATAAATCCGTACGCAGCAGGTTTTTACGCGATAATTCTTTCATAACCGCTTTAACTCCGCCCGCAAGGTGCAGGTCCTGAACATGGTGCGGCCCGCTTGGGGCAAGCTTACACAGGTTAGGAACCCTGGCGCTTATTTCATTAACAATGTCAAGATCAAGTTTTACGCCCATCTCATGCGCTATTGCGGGAAGGTGAAGAACGGAGTTTGTCGAACAACCAAGTGCCATATCAACAGTAAGCGCATTTTCAAAGGCTTCCGGAACAAGTATGTCGGAAGGCTTTATATTTTTTTGAACCATCTCCATAACTTTTACGCCGGCAAGCTTCGCAAGACGTATTCTTTCCGCATATACGGCGGGTATGGTCCCGTTGCCCGGAAGACCAAGCCCGAGCACTTCGGTAAGGCAGTTCATCGAATTCGCCGTAAACATGCCCGAGCATGAACCGCATCCCGGGCACGCGTTATTTTCGTACTCAACCATATCCTTTTCGTCGATATATCCGGCTTTTACCGCGCCGACCGCTTCAAAGACGCTGTTCAGATCGAGATACTTTCCGTCCATTGTTATGGACAGCATCGGACCGCCGCTAACAAAAACACAGGGCACATTCACCCTTGCGGCTGCCATCAGCATTCCCGGAACTATTTTATCGCAGTTCGGAATAAAAACGATTCCATCGAAGCTGTGCGCCTTTGCCATCGTTTCGCACGAGTCGGCAATGAGCTCTCTTGATGCGAGCGAATATTTCATACCTTCATGTCCCATTGCAATACCGTCGCATACGCCGATTGTGTTGAACTCAAACGGTGTCCCCCCTGCCGAGCGTATGCCGGCTTTAACTGCCTCCGCAATCCTGTCGAGATGGATATGCCCGGGAATTATCTCGCTCGCGGAATTAGCTACTCCTATCAAAGGGCGAGCGATTTCTTCATCGGTATAACCCATTGATTTGAGCAAGGCTCTGTGAGGTGCTTTTTCTATTCCTTTCTTTATTGCGTCGCTTAACATTTTAATCACCTCATTTTGTTATTCAATCGTATATCAGTTCATCGATCCCTTTGCCTGGAGGCACAATGGGCAGAACCATTTCATCAATGTCAATGATAAAATCAATAACAACAGGGCGATCATCCGAACTAAGAGCTTTTTCAAGCGCAGGCTGGACCTGTTCCGGTTTTTCTACGCGAATTCCGACAGCTCCGTATGCGTCGGCCAGTTTGACAAAGTCCGGCCCTCTGTCGAGTGTGGTCTGTGAATACCTTTTTTCATAAAACAATGTCTGCCACTGACGCACCATGCCAAGCGTGCCGTTATTCATAACGGCTATAATTATAGGAAGCCTGTAATGAACAGCGGTGGCAAGCTCATTGCAGTTCATCCTGAAACTTCCGTCCCCGGCTATATTAATGACTTTTTTATCGGGAAGGGCAATCTGAGCGCCGATCGCGGCTCCCGTGCCATAACCCATTGTACCGAGTCCGCCCGATGAGATATACTGCCTTGGCCTTTTGAATCTGTAATACTGCGCCGCCCAAATCTGGTTCTGTCCTACCTCTGTTGTTATTACGGCTTCGCTGTTTGTCATTTCGCTTATCTTTTCAATTATGAGTTTAGGCGTCAGTCTGCATTTATCAATATTATTGTTTCCATATTCCTTTTTCCACGATATGACGCTTTTTGCCCATAAGCTGTCTTCTATGGGTTTTACCCTTTTCAGTATCCCTTTTAGTACCTGTTCGATATTTCCGGAAAAAGGATAGTGAACGGTAATGTTTTTATTAATCTCGGCAGGATCGGCGTCAATATGCATTATCTTTGCTTTTGGAGCAAATCGTCTCATATCGCTGATAACCCGGTCCGAAAAACGCGCTCCTACCGTTATAAGCAAATCGCATTCTGAAACAGCCCTGTTTGAAACACGCGTACCGTGCATGCCGAGAAGTCCCATATACAACGGATAATCATACGGGACGGAACCTGTTCCCATTAACGTTGTCGAAATCGGAGCCTTTATTTTAGCCGAAAGTTCGACGAGAATATCAGTAACACCGGCTATTATCGTGCCGCCTCCCGAAAGAATAACAGGCCTTTCGGCTTTTTGAACGGCATCGGCGGCCTTATCGAGGTCTTCTTCAGTAAAGCTGTTCTTTATTTTTAAGTTTAACCTGCTTTTTTCACCTGCCGGTTTAAACTCGGTTTTGTTGATAGTAACATCCTTACATATGTCTATAAGTACGGGGCCGGGTCTTCCCGTCGAAGCAATCTGAAAAGCCATCCTGATTGTATCGGCGAGCTTATCAACATCCTTTACGAGAAAATTATGCTTCGTTATCGGCATTGTAACACCGGTAATATCGACTTCCTGGAACGAATCCTTACCGATAAGCGATGAGTGTACCTGTCCCGTAATTGCCACAACCGGAACAGAATCCATATAAGCAGTGGCTATTCCCGTAACAAGATTTGTGGCCCCGGGACCGGAAGTAGCCATGCACACTCCGGTTTTACCCGAAGCTCTCGCATAGCCGTCCGCAGCATGGGCCGCTCCCTGTTCATGAGTTGTAAGGATATGATTAATACCCTCGCCCCTTCTGTACAATGAATCATAAATATTAAGGACGGCACCGCCCGGAAATCCGAATATTGTATCAACTTTCTGCTCTTTCAAACATTCAATAACGATATCAGATCCGCTTAACTTCAAGGACAAAACCTCCGTTTTCGATATTTTTAAATTACTTATTTGACTTAAATCCTTTTTGCTACCTCATCACCCATTTGTTCGCATCCGATTACTTTTGCATTTTCCGTAGCTATATCGCCTGTCATCAGTTTATCTTCAAGAACCTTTACGACTGCGTTTTCAACTGCTTTTGCCGCCGGTTCCAGTTTAAATGAGTATCTCAAAAGCATAGCCGCCGAAAGGATTGTCGCAAGTGGATTTGCCAAATCACGCCCCGCGATGTCGGGTGCGGAACCGTGAACCGGCTCATATAAACCGAGACTTCCCTCTCCGAGACTTGCCGAAGGAAGCATGCCGATTGAGCCGGTGAGCATTGCCGCCTCGTCCGACAGAATATCCCCGAACATGTTGCCAGTAACAATAACATCAAACTGTTCGGGATGTATAACGAGCTGCATGGCTGCATTATCAACGTACAGGTGATTCAATTCGACATCAGGATAATCTTTTGAAACTTCTATAACTATTTCACGCCAGAAACGCGATACTTCCAGAACATTCGCCTTATCAACGGATGTTAGTTTCTTCCGGCGCACTCTTGCCGTTTCAAAAGCGAGCCTTGCGATTCTCTCCACTTCGGACCTGCGGTATATCATTGTGTCATACGCGGCCTGTTCTCCTGTTCCGGTTGTTATTCTTTTCTTTTCGCCGAAATAGATGCCACCTGTCAGTTCCCTTAATATCAATATATCAATGCCTTTTTCCGTAATTCTCTTCTGCAGCGGGCTTGCGCCGATAAGCGGGCCGTATATCACAGCAGGACGGTAATTCGCGAACAAACCAAGCTCTGATCGAATTTTTAACAAACCTGCTTCAGGCCTTTTGTCACCGGGAAGATTATCCCACTGATAACCTCCGACCGCTCCCATCAATACCGCATCCGAATTCTTGCAAACCTCAAGCGTCTCGTCCGGAAGAGGGGTTCCCGTTTTGTCTATCGCAATGCCTCCTATGTCTGCATAGCTGTATTCGATGTTAAATCCAAATTTTTCGCCTGTCCTGTTAAGCACCTTGACTGCCTGTTTAACAACTTCCGGGCCGATTCCGTCTCCAGGCAGTACGGCTATCCTGTATGTCTTATTCATAACAAACACCTGCCAACCGAACATATAATCAGCGTTTTTTGCGCATTCACTGCCGTATATACTTCATCAAGCCGCCGGCTTTGATAATACCTTGTATAAACTCCGGAAATGGATGTATTGTATAAGATTTCCTCTTATTATAGTTAATAATGACACCGTTATCAAGATCGATTCCTATTTTATCTCCTTCTTCAGCATCATCGACGCATTCAGGGCATTCTACAATCGGAAGCCCGATATTTATCGCGTTCCTGTAAAATATCCGCGCAAAGCTTTTCGCTATCACGCATGAAATTCCCGACGCTTTAATCGCTATCGGCGCGTGTTCCCTTGAAGAACCGCATCCGAAATTAAAACCGCCTACGATTATATCGCCCGGCTTTACGCGCGTAACAAATGTTTTATCTATATCTTCCATGCAGTGTTTCGCAAGCTCTTTTTCATCAAAGGTATTTAAATACCTTGCCGGAATTATAACATCGGTATCGACATTATCCCCGTATTTTATAACATTACCTTCATATTTCATCGTGCTCACCTTTCTTAATATATAGTTCTCGCGAAGCGGACGGCCTTTCAGCCAATTACCTCTTCAGGCGAAGATATTCTTCCGGTAACCGCAGAGGCGGCGGCTACAGCAGGTCCCGCAAGATATACCTCACTTCGTACGTGTCCCATCCTTCCGACAAAATTCCGGTTCGTGGTCGATACGGCACGTTCGCCTTCGGCAAGAATACCCATATGCCCTCCGAGGCAAGGGCCGCATGTCGGAGTGCTGACGACACAGCCCGAATCTATAAAGACTTCAAAAAGGCCTTCGTTCATACACTGTTTCCAAATCTCCTGCGTAGCAGGTATGATTATGCAGCGCACATCAGGATGGACCTTTTTTCCGGCGAGGATTTTGGCCGCCATTCTCATATCTTCCATCCTTCCGTTCGTACATGAACCTATTACAACCTGATCTATCGGGATATCCCCTACCTCGGAAATTGTTTTCGTGTTTTCGGGAAGATGAGGGAATGAAACAGTAAGCTGTACTTTGCTTAAATCTATCGTATATTCCCTGACATATTCGGCATCGCTGTCCGCAGTAAATACTTCATAATCCCTTTCGGAATGCTCCGCGATATATTTCAGTGTTTCCGAATCCACTTCGAAAATGCCGTTTTTTGCACCTGCCTCAATCGCCATGTTAGCCATTGCGAACCTGTCGTCCATCGAAAGGAATTCAAGGCCTTCGCCGGAAAACTCCATCGACTTGTACAAAGCCCCGTCGACGCCGATCATTCCTATGATATGAAGGATAATATCCTTTCCGCTTACCCATTCGGACGGTTTTCCTATCAAGTTGAATTTTATTGCCTCCGGAACCTTAAGCCAGACCTCTCCCGTAGCCATCGCGGCAGCCATATCTGTGCTGCCTACTCCAGTAGAAAATGCGCCTAAAGCTCCGTAAGTACAAGTGTGTGAATCGGCTCCTATCACAATATCTCCCGCAACGACAAGACCTTGTTCGGGCAGAAGCGCATGCTCGATTCCGACGCGCCCGATTTCGAAATAATGCTCAATACCCATCTTTCGGGCGAATTCGCGCATTATTTTTACTTGCTCCGCGCTCTTTATATCTTTATTCGGCGTAAAATGATCCGGAACCAAAGCTATCTTTTTTCTATCGAAGACTTTTGTGAGTCCTGCTTTTTCAAATTCGCTTATAGCGACAGGAGCGGTAATATCATTTCCGAGCACCATATCAACTTTAGCTTTTATTAGCTGGCCGGGTTTTACTTCTTTATTTCCCGAACCCTTCGCCAGTATTTTTTGAGTCATCGTCATTGCCATTTACAGCACCTCTTTCAATTATTTTACACCATTTAAGCATTACAGGTAAACAATTCCATATGCGATTCAATGCAAAAAACTGCCATTTTAAATTTCCGCAAGAAAGTAGAATTTAAACGCTTTCGGCAATTGAGTTTTTTAACGTCATGCGTTTAAATATATT
>JAAYXD010000270.1 GCA_012516065.1 Clostridiaceae bacterium | reverse complement strand
TGCCGACATTATCAAAGGTGCATTGTTTTCGGCAGCTGATGATATAAACGAGAAGTTTGCGGCAATGCCGAAAACATTTGGTGAAGTATGGTTGCAGATTAAAAACACTGCATGACGGGCTTTTCAACCTGTGTTTGAAGAATTAAACAGATGGCTTAATTCTGACCAGGGGATAGCAGTAATACAGAGGATAACAAACGCAATACAATTTGCTGCGCAGGCAGCAAACACGCTTTTAAATATACTGATATGGATTGGTGATGTGATTTACAACAACTGGGGAATTATAGAACCAATCCTCATCACAATAAGCTCGGTACTGTTGGCTCTTCTGATTCAAAAGATATGGAACATGGTAACTGCATTATGGGCGACTGTACCGCCTCTGTTGGCCCAAGCTGCGGCTTGGCTTGCTACTCATTGGCCTATTATGCTCATAGGCGCCGCAATAGGCTTTGTAATATATGCTCTTTACCGCTGGGGCGATACAGTTGCGGAAGTAATCGGATTCGTTGTTGGTATGTTTGGCGCTCTGCTTGCACATATTTACAACATGTTTGCCTATTTCGCCAACATAGTTCTGTCCGTTGCCGAATTCTTTGCCAACGTATGGCGCGATCCTGTATATGCGGTGAAAAAGCTATTCTATGACCTCGTTATCAACGCACTGCAGTGGCTTACCAACCTTGCTAGGGGAATAGAAAATATTATCAACGCTATTCCCGGATTAGAAGTAAACATCACCAGTGGCCTGAGCAATCTGCTGAACAGACTGGAAATTGCCAGGGCTAACTTAAAGACGGAAGCAGACGTTGTACAGCTCATGCGTTTTCAGCAGATGGATTACAGGGAAGCATTCAGCATAGGTCAGCGGATGGGGCGGTCTTTTGGGCAGTTTGCGGCAAACGGCATACAGAACGTCGTCAAAAAAGTTGGCGGTTTGTTTGATATGCAGAACATAAACAAGCTGGCCGATTCGATGAGCTTCCCGCTTGATTTGGATAGCGTAGGTAAAATTGGCAAGGTTGGTGAAGTGGGACGTATCAACGATACTGTGGATATATCTAATGAGGACCTAAAGATAATGCGCGAGCTTGCTGAGATGAAATCGATTCAGAATTTTGTCACGCTTACGCCGACTGTAAACGTCACAACTGGCGATATAAGGAACGATACCGACATAAATACAATCATCAGACGCATTGAGGATATGTTAGAACGCGAAATCGCAAGTTCGGCTCAAGGGGTGTTCAGTTGATGGACTATGCAATATACCTTTCGGTAAATGATGGAGAGGAGGGCTTTCGCATTCCAGTTAACCCCCCAGAAATTGAAGTAAAAGGCCAGGGGCAGGGAAATACATTCAACATCATTAAGCTTGGCGAGATAAATGTGATAAAAGAACCAAAGCTAACGGAAATTAGCTTTGAGAGCTTTTTCCCTGCCCAGCGGTACCCTTTTGTGGTGGGTGAGGTTCTCCTGCCACCGGCCAGATATGTAGAGTTCATCGAGAGATGGAAGAACGAAAAGCAGGTGGTTCGGTTAATCATCACAAACGGAGCAATTGACATTAACATGCTAACGTCGATAGAAGAGTTTACGTGGCGTGAAAAGGCTGGGAGCATAGGCGATATAGAATATAAACTGTCACTTAAACGATACGTTTATTATGCACCTAAAAAAGTGATAGTCAAAACAACGACAAATCAAGTGACAGTACAGAAGCAGCAGACGCGGCCTAACACAAAACCACAGCCCAAAGTACACGTATTGAAGCGGGGGGAAACATTGTGGGCGCTGGCACAGAGATATTTAGGTAGTGGTGCGCGCTGGCGTGAAATTGCAAACTTAAACGGCATTAAGGATTCGCAAGTGCGCAGACTGCCGGTAGGCATGAAAATCCAGATTCCGTCATCATGAGGTGATAAAGTTGCTTGAAATTCTGCTTGACAACAAAGACGGCAATGTATGGGATATATCGGAGCTCGTATCATCGGTATCGTGGAAAACGGTACGCATTGGCCAACCGAGCAGTTTGGATGTAACGCTCGTGAAACACAAAGACTTAAAGATTGAGCCGGGAGCGGTAATAAGAGTCAGAAGCGATAACACAAATGTATTTTATGGTTATGTGTTTACAATAGAACAAAGCCAGGATGATGATATAAGGCTTGTAGCATATGACCAAATTAGGTAACTTTTGTCCAGCGACACATATGTATTTGCTAATGTTACAGCTAACGACGTAATTAAGCGAATTGCACAGGATTTAGGACTGCGTATAGGCACTATGGAGAATACTGGATATCGCATACCAACGCTGGTGGAGGATAATCAGAAGTTACTTGATATAATCTGCAAAGCGCTTGATTTAACATTGATTGCGACTGGCCAGATATACGTCTTTTATGACGATTTTGGTCTACTAACTTTGCGTAACGCAAGAAATATGGTTGTTGACATTATGGTAGGTGACGAAAGCCTGGCATACGAATACAGCCATAAACGCACCATAGACGATGATACGTATAACCGGATTAAGCTGGTTAAGGATAACAAGGATACCGGCAAACGTGAAGTGTATATTGCGCAGGACAGTGCAAATATAGCCAAGTGGGGCCGATTGCAGTACTTTCAGAAAGTGGACGAAAAGCTTAATTCGGCGCAGATAAAAGAAATGCTTGATCAGCTGATACAGCTCAAAAATAGGGAAAAGAGAACATTTAGGCTTGATGCGTTGGGCGATTTACGGATTCGTGCGGGTTGCTATGTGCCAATCGCAATCGAAGAACTGGGCATTAATCAGTATTTTCTTGTAGATGAATGTACGCATAAATGGGACGGTTCGGCCCATATAATGTCGCTTGATTTGAAGGTGGTGTGATATATGAGCTTGGTAGATCTTATTAAGCAGGCCAGCCTTGGGGCAGTTGAGGCTGCTAACCCGGTGGCCGTTTTATTTGGTACTGTAACGAAAACAAATCCTCTAGAGGTGAACGTCGACCAGAGGTTTACACTTACAAGTGAATTCTTGATTGTACCTGAACAATTGACGGGATATCAAGTCACAATTGATGGACAGAATATAATAATCCGACGAGGACTGCAGACTGGTGATAAGGTGCTTTTGCTTAGAATGCAGGGAGGGCACCGTTATGTCATACTGGACAGGGTGGTGTAAAATATGGCAATCCCCGAAGGCATGATACCGCGTGATTTGGACATTGTAGAAGAACGACAACCGAGTTTGACATATAAAATCGACTTTGAAAAAGGTCGTATTGTAGGCATGACCGATGGATTAGATGCCGTCAAACAGGCGGTTTTTTTTATTTTGCAAACCGAACGTTATCAATACTTGATTTATTCGTCCGATTACGGATGCGAATTAAGAGGCTTGATAGGGAAAGAGCCTCTTTTTGTTCGTTCGGAACTAAAACGACGCATTACGGAAGCATTGCTGCAGGACGACCGCATCGAAGATGTGACCGATTTCGATATAGAGATTAATGGCGACAGTGCTCTAGTACGTTTTACGGTAGTCTCAGTATTCGGTGAGTTTAAAGTAGAACAGGAGGTGACGGGAGTTGTTTGAAGAACAGACTTTTGAGGCAATAATGCAACGGATGTTGGACAGAGTTCCAAATAATATTGATAAACGTGAAGGCAGCATAATCTGGAATGCTTTGGCAC
>JAAYXD010000053.1 GCA_012516065.1 Clostridiaceae bacterium | reverse complement strand
TTATTAAGCGGAAAAAATAAAATATCGAATATGATTAGATTTGGTAAAAAAAACGTTAAATTATGCCAAGCTTACTCCTTTCTTCTTCGATTACTTTTTTATCAAGTCTTTTAAACAGTATTGATATATTTGAGATTTTCAGCCCTTCTTTAACATATTGGGGTTTCCACTCATTGTTCAGATTAAGCCAATCAGCTATTTTCTGTGATGAAAACGGCAAAAAAGGCTGAAACAGCACAGCGAGGTTATCCTCAAGCGCGTCCTTGAACCGGCCGTCTTCAATTTTCCGGCCGGCTTCCGAATAGATTTTGCAGAAAGTATGTTCATGATTGTTTATGGAAAATTGATTCATCAAATAAAATGGGATATATAAAAGTCCTGATTTAAAAAAAGCGGGTTTTCCCCGCTTTTACTGCTGAAGTGCTTCCATTATCGCCGTATATAACGCCTGTGCCGCCTTTTCCTGAAAATCATCCGTAACCAGGCGCTGCAGTTCCGCTTTGTTTGTCATATATCCGAGCTCCGCGATAACAGCAGGCATACGCGTCTGGCGCAGTACAACAAGTTCCGGTCTTGGTATGATTCCCCAATCCCTTGTCTTTAGTGTATTAACAAGATGTTTCTGCACTATTTGGGCAAACTTCCTGCCACTGAAAACGCTGTCGTCGGTGGACGGGTAATACAAAGTCATGACTCCCTGCGCGGATGTGTTCGGCGATGCGTTGTGATGAACACTGACAAACAAATCCGCATTCAGTTTGTTGGCTATCTCAGCCCGCTCATACAATCCCACGTCCCTGTCATCCGTCCTTGTCATGTAAACCGCAACTCCTGAAGCCGTCAGCTTGTCTTTCAGTATTTTCGATACCTTAAGGTTCAGCGACTTTTCTTCTACATTTCCGTACACGGCTCCCGGGTTGCTTCCGCCGTGACCGGGATCAATAACAACTGTTTTATTTTTATGTACACTTCTCATTGTTTTGCCCCGGCTTATTTCCGAAAACCATTCCGTTTCCCCTGTCGTTGATACCATTACGGAACGGATCTCCTGGCTCCACAATACTGCCGCGCCCAATTCTTCAGCCACATAGCGGAGCGGTACCATCACCGCGTCGTTATGTACTGTCGGCCTGGCGG
The DNA here is from genome assembly GCA_012516065.1 of Clostridiaceae bacterium. Classification (GTDB taxonomy): domain Bacteria; phylum Bacillota; class Clostridia; order DSM-8532; family DSM-8532; genus DTU069. The sequence continues at coordinate 20,058 of JAAYXD010000053.1, read as the reverse complement.
GCAGCCTTACGAGCTTGTCCCCGTTCAGACAGTTCGGGTTCGCTGTATACATGACAAGCTTTTTGTCTCCGTACAGTATGCTGATTTTCCATCCGTCAAATTCCCATTCGAACGAAGGTCCGAAAATTGAATGAAGCGTATGAATCGGGACTAATATAACATTATTCTGGGAAAGAAATCCTTCTTCCGCGGGTACATTTTGCCCGTCCGCGATAAGGTTAATATCGGCCTGAATATAGTCCGCCGCGTTCTGGCCCGATACCGGAAGCACTCCAATAAATAAGATCATTAGAATTAATGTTGTGGTAAATTTTTTCAGCAGTATTTCACCCCCTGAGAATGTTCATAGTTATTATGTTTACATAATCTATCCATTTGTACAATACTCAGGGGTAAGATGTAATAAAACAGAAAAAGACTTAATATTGTTGTCAAAAAAATTTAACATTTTGAATACATATATGGAAATGTATGTTACTCGCGGCTTATTTTGGGACGTAATTTTTCCTGATAGAATTGAATACATAATGAAAAAACCCAGTCGTAAATAAAGAATAAAATTTCGAGAAGAACAATAATTACAGCTACCGGCAGAATATCAAAAAACCTTTGCGGTATAAACATCAGCGCAATCTGCCACAGTAAATACAGAGCTGCATTAAAAAAAACAAATTTTAAAACCAGTTCGAGAGCAGCCCTGTTAAGTTTTTCAATATGGCTTTTTACGAGCGAATATATTCCAAAAAACAGAACATACGGGACAACGGCGGTTTTTTCAGGAACCAGGAGGACGGCCAGCAGCGATGAAACCGCAAAGCCGGCCCAACCAAACAAAACCCCGCATTCCATAATAACAACGGACAGAAGAAAACCGGCAAAAACATAAAAACCCAGTTTCCCTGTCGGCAGAATATTCTCCAAAATCAGCACAACAACCAAAAAAGCCGTTAAAATACCGGCAATTGCAATCTTCCTTGAATATTTAGAACCGCTTTTTTCACGCATATTCCACCATGCCCTGTTTTTGATCCGACGTTTGCTGTCAGCAGCATGAAATCAAATCACCGCCGCAGCACTCACAGAGACTGTCGGCGCACCAAAGCGTCGTACATATTGAACACATGTCCGGGCTTTGCCGGTAACCCGTCCCGTAATAATACGGATTTTGGCGGTATCCGTAATACTGGCTGTTAACACGGTTTAAAGCGTCACGGTATTCCGGATTGTTCGGTTCCATTTCGACAGCCCGGCGTAACAGCACGTTTGCCCTGTCATACCAGCCTCTCCTTAAAAACAGAAGGCCCTGAAGGTAGTACCATGTCGAATCCCTGACCTGCATTGAATCAAGAAGCTGCTGCGCCTGCGTAAAATTTCCGTTCTGAATCAGCGTTTTAATGCGGTATACCAACTCGCTGTCATACTGATAACTGCCGGTAAAACCGCTTGTATTGGTACTCTGCCTTTGCTGGTACGATTGCCGCTGCTGTCCGCTGCCAGCGTTTTTAATTATATAATCATATGCTTCATTAATTTCACGGAGCTTTTCTTCGGCCAAGTCCGAAAGAGGATTATCCCTGTACCTGTCGGGATGGTATTTTTTTACCAGTTCCCTGTAAGCCTTTTTTACTTCTTCTATGCTTGCGCCTTCTTTAAGCCCCAATACTTCATATGGGTTTCTCATTTCAACCTGCTCCCATCTCCAGAACCTGCCTCGTTTTTGTCAATAGCCCGCGGTAGATGATATTTTCCAGTATGCCCCTGTTCTTCTTTACATCCAGTAACGAAAACGCTTTTTCCATCTCGCTCAGAGAATATACAAGAATAAATTCAACCTCTTTTTTGATCCTTTCCTTAAAAGAACCTATATCCTCGTTTTCCCCGTACCGGAACTGAATTACCAGCGGGTTGTATGCCCCTCTTTTAATATTATCTTCAATATCATCATACGCATCCAGAAGATATATCCATTTGCCGAGATTATATCCTATCCAGCCAAGGATTTTCTTATCGGAATCGGATTCCGCCGGGTATTCAAACACCTTTTGCATTATACCTGCAAACGGTTCGGACGCTTCGTCCATCTGCCCGCACCTGCTCCGTTCCAGCTCATTCAGTTCCGAAAGGCCCTTTTCAATATCCCGGACCAAAGCCGCGTGTTTTTTCTTAACTCTTTTATACCCTCTTCTTAACGCGAGTAATCCAAGCGGGCCAAAAAGCTTTCTCTCATCCTGCCATTTATCTTTCAAGTTATAGTACGCAAGCAAAATGTTGATGTCTGATGAAAATTCGAGCACATCGCCGCAGTTAACGATAAATCTTTTATTAAGCGGGTGTACGGGACATCTTTTGTGCTCCCCGGAAACAGGAGCACTGCTTAATGAATCCAGGAGCAGTGCCAAAAAAGCCGAATCGTAGCTTAATATGAACCTTCCTCTGTGCCCTGCCCGTTTTGCGATTGCTTTGCACACACCGCAGTAATAACCCCGGAATATCTCAAATTCGCTGATTTTTAATTCCGGTTTATCGGGCGTAATATATCCAAACATATAACCCCCGGCTATTCTACGTTGCTTTCGCTGCTTTCACCGTTTTCGGTTTCCTGATCCGCTTTCGCTTCAGCCTTTTTATTGCCTTTTTCAAAATTAACGCCCTGCACGTGTACGTTGATTTCCTCCACATGCAGGCCTGTCATCTGCTCAACATTCTGCTTTATGCGTTCCTGCAGCTTCCATGCCACATCGGGAATCCTTACTCCGTAGTCAACAACAATATGAAGATCGATGTTCACATCACGGTTTTCCGTAATATCAACCTTAATACCCTTGAACGGGTTCTTTCTTCCGAGAACCTGTGAGATATTCCCGGCAATTCCGCCGCTGAAGTTTGCTATCCCGGGAACTTCAAGAGCCGCATTGCTTGCTATGATAGCGACAACATCACTCGATATGCGAATTTCTCCCATGCCGTCCTTTTCGGCTTCCATATTCGGCTGTTCCGTTTCAGCTTCGGGCTTTTTCACTTTTTTTGATTCCGACATACCGACACCTCTTTCAATATTATATTCTAAATTTTTCGGGCTGAATTGATGTACGAGTTAACTGAGCATTCCGCGTTTCGGATAGATTTCCGCACGGCTCTGAAAATAATGACTTATTCAGGCACGAAGGCAATCTTATTATATCAAAGCCGGTTATAATTCGCAAGAACGCAACTTCCGGTTATTATATTCTATGCCCGGCCATATAGTAATATTAGGACAAATTTGAAACAACCCGGCACGCAGGTGCCGGACCGGAGGATACATGCCCGCACGCAGCCGCAACGGCATGTCATATATTGTCTGCGCCGTACTGCTCGGATTATTTGCCGCATTGCTTATAAACCCCGAAAGCATTATCGAGGCCGGACGAAAAGGCGTCAACCTGTGTTTAAATATTATATTCCCATCGCTGCTGCCGTTTTTTGTGGTTTCAAGGCTGATCCTCGATACGGGCGCAATCTACACTATAGGCAGGGTATTTGAACCATTAATGAAACCCGTGTTCAATCTGCCCGGAAACGCAGCTTTCCCCCTGATCGCCGGGTGGTTAAGCGGATATCCCGCAGGAGCGAAATATACTGCCGATTTATACGAAAAAAAGCTTCTGACGCGCGAACAGGCGCAAAGGCTTCTTGCTTTCTGCAACAATTCAGGACCTCTTTTTATTGTCGGCGCCGTCGGAACGGGTTTTTTCGGCAGTTCAGGACTCGGATTCGCTTTATTGCTGTGCCATGTGCTTGCAAGCATTACCATAGGTATCGGAACGGGGTTTATTTCACGCATAAAAAAAAGGCAGGATTTAAAAAACTCCGCCCCGGTTGAAAACAGACCCGCAAAGCTGTCAGGCAGACTGCTCGCAAATGCTGTTGCCGATTCCGTAATGATACTGCTAAGAATATCGGGAACAATAATTTTCTTTGCCGTTTTTGTTCAGACTCTTGATAATACCGGTTTGTTCACGATTATTGGCAGAATTCCGTCTTTCGTCACCGGAACTGATTATAATTGCAGCGACATAATAAAGGCATTTTTCGCAGGCAGCCTTGAAATAACATACGGGCTGTATATATTAAGCGTTTCATCATCCGTGCCGTTACGCATAAAAATTATGCTGGCCGGTTTTTTATGCGGATTTGGGGGTTTCTCCGTTTATACGCAGGTAACGGGGGTGTGCCCGCAGGAGATAAAGCTCAGGACATATTTATGCGGAAAAGTTCTTCACGGGATCATTGCGGCCGTATATTCGGCGGTTTTCATGCGGGATACCGCGGCTGCGGCAGTAAAATACAGCTCGGAAGCATTATACAATACAGGTTATTCCGGCGTGTTGTCTTTTATATACATAGCAATTATCGTGATGGGGATAGCGGTAGTTCTCGGCTATAAACGAAATTGCGAAACAAAGCCGCGCAGGTAGGGGATTCATTTCAGCTCGTTTCTGTTTACCTTGATTACATCAAGTGTATCTTCCAGTATTTCCTCAACCTTATTCAGGATATTATCGGCGTATTCCCTTGTCCCGAGCCGGATTTCCCTCGCGTTCTTCTTCGCGTTTGTTATAATGACTTCCGCCTGTTCATAAGCCCTGCGGCAGATCTCATGTTCATCAACCATTGCCGCAATCCGGCTTTCGGCGTTTTGGATAATCGCATCGGCTTCCTGTTGAGCCTCGGCAAGGATACGCGCCCGCTCCTCGCTTACCCACTTGGCCTGTTTGATATCATCGGGCAGTTTTAAACGTATGTCCTGAATGATATCAAGGATTTCGTCCCTTGCAACCATGCATTTGCCCGTAAAAGGCACCGCAACCGCCCGCTCAACCAAATCTTCCAGTGCTTCCAATAGTGTTAATATCTCCATCCTTTTTCCCCCTGGCTTTCCTTCGCTTTAAAATAAATGACTGCAGCGCTTATTTCATTTTTTCTTCAAACTTTTTATAAATTTTATCTATAATAATATCGGGAACTAAACCCTTTATGTTACCCCCGTGGCTTGCAAGCTCTCTAACCGCGCTTGAGCTTAAATATGAATAATTTATCCCGGTCATCATAAAAAGCGTTTCAATATTATTATCAATGTGTTTGTTTAAAAGCGCCATCTGGAATTCGTATTCAAAGTCCGATACGGCTCTCAACCCTTTTATTATCGTGGTCGCGCCGTTCTTTTTCATAAAGTCGACAAGCAAGCCTGAAAAAGCGGCAATTTCAATATTCGGCTTTCCATTCAGCACTTCTTTTAAGAAAGCAACCCTTTCTTCCAGTGAAAAAACAGGAGATTTATTCCGGTTTACCAACACGGCGACAATGAGCTTGTCGCATATTTTAGATGCTCGTTCTATTATATCAAGATGCCCGTTTGTAACAGGATCAAAACTGCCCGGATAAACAAATATCTTCAATAAACTCATCTCCCAACCGTTCAAAATACTACGGCTTTATGGCAGAATTACACGCCCCTGCCGATAAAAACAAGTAATGATACAACTGTTTCGCCGTAATCGGCAGACCTGAATATTTCCAACCCTGAACCTTCGGTTTGAACGGGTTCGTTCCTGTGATGCTCAGCTACTATTATTCCTTTATGCTTTATTATACCATTTTCAATTAAAAGTTGTAACGTGTCTTGTATAAAATTCTGTAAATACGGGGGATCGAGAAAAACCATGTCAAAACTTGTTTTGTTTTTCCCCAGCTCTCTTATGACCGAGTCAGCCCTGCGGCAGTACACTTTTGCATTACCGGAAAATCCTGTTTTTTCAAGATTCTCGGATATAATACGGCAGCAGTTCCTGTCCGAATCGACGAACACCGCATAGTCCGCGCCGCGGCTTAACGCTTCGATACCAAGCGCGCCTGTCCCGGAAAACAGGTCAAGGACCGTACCTTTTATATACGGCGCCAGTATATTGAACACCGACTCTTTCACCCTGTCGATTGTAGGCCGGGTTTTCAAACCTTTCGGCGTTTTCAGCCTTATTCCTCCGGCTTTTCCTGCTATGACCCTGATGATCGGAATCCCCCTCCTAAAACTGCCCGGAAAAACAAAATTTATACCTTTTGGCCGCAGCGCTAATTGAAAGCGACCTCATTGAGCTTATCCCGGAAAAGACTAATTAAGTGGCCGTGCAGCTTTTTATAGTCTTCCCGTCCCTCAAGCTTCTGATGCTTTATTATGTCATCAGCGGCTTTCTGCGCTTCCTTTAAAATTTCAATATCTTCATACAAATTGGCTATCCTGAATTCAGGAAGCCCATGCTGCCGTATTCCGAATATGTCCCCGGGGCCTCTTAACTCCATATCCTTTTCGGATATCTTAAATCCATCGGTGTATTTAGTCATGATTTCCATTCTCTTCAGCGCTATTTCATTCCGGCTTTGGCAGAAAAGAATGCAGTATGACTGGTGCTCCCCTCTTCCCACTCTTCCGCGAAGCTGGTGAAGCTGCGCGAGGCCGAAACGTTCCGCGTTTTCAATTACGATTACGGTTGCGTTCCTGACATCCACGCCGACTTCGACAACCGTTGTCGAGACCAATACCTGTATCAGCCCTTTAGCGAAATCCCTCATTACGGCTTCTTTTTCCTTCCACTTCATTTTTCCGTGTATCAGTCCTACGGTAAGCCCTTTTAAATCATTCTCCCTTAATTTTTCGGCAAGCGACATTGCGGCTTCCGCTTCAACCACATCCGATTCTTCGACAAGCGGGCATATTATATAAACCTGTCTGCCTTCGTTTACCTGTTTTCTGATAAAATTGTTTATCCTCTCCCGCATCGATTCATCGACTACATATGTTTTCACGGGCTTTCGGTTCGGCGGAAGCTCGTCGATGATGGAAATATCAAGATCACCGTATAATATCAGCGCGAGGGTTCTGGGTATAGGTGTCGCAGTCATAACGAGTATATCCGGATTGGATTTCGTCGTAAGAACGGCCCTCTGCTTGACTCCGAACCTGTGCTGTTCATCCGTTACCACGAGTCCGAGCTTCGAAAAAACAACATCTTCTTCGAGCAGCGCATGCGTTCCTATTATCAGGTCATACTCCCCGTTTTTTATCCCTTCTTTTATCTGCTCCTTTTTCTTTTTGCTTACGCTTCCGGTTAACAGCGATGTTTTTACGCCGAAATCGCGGACCAGCGGGGTTATGCCGTTAAAGTGCTGTTCGGCGAGTATTTCGGTAGGCACCATAAACACAGCCTGGTAACCGTTAAAAACCGCCAACAGCATCGCGATTACCGCGACAATTGTCTTGCCCGAACCGACATCCCCCTGTATAAGCCTGTTCATCTGGCGTTTGCTGGTCATATCTTCGTGTATTTCATTAATTACTCTTATCTGCGCGTTTGTCAGCTTAAACGGAAGGCTTTCGATAAATTTTGAAATTCTCGCGTCGGGATTGAATTCGATGCCCGAGACGGTCCTTTGGCTGTTTTTCAAATGCAGCAGCCCGAGCTGCAGGATGAGCAGTTCCTCAAAAACAAGCCGTTTTCTCGCTTCATCTTTTTCTTTTATTCCTGCAGGAAAATGTATGTTCTCAAGCGCATAATTAATTTCCGCAAGAGCATATTTCTTTTTTAATTCATCCGGGAGGATATCGGTTAATTTCCCGACAACCATATCGAGGGCATTTCTTTGGATCATCCGCAAATACTGCTGGGTAAGCCCTTCGGTTAAATGATATACGGGCTGTATTCCCGTGGTCTTTTTCCTTACCGAAGCGGCGTCTTCATAGATCGGATTTATCATTTCAATATAAAAGCCGCGTTTTTTTACCTTACCGTAAAACACATAGCTTTTTTCTTTTTGTATCTGCTCACGTACATAGTCCTGGTTGAACCAGGTCAGTACTACTACACCGCTGCCGTCGCCGGCCGTAGCCTTGTATATTTTCATATTGCGTCTCGGCCTGCTGAACGATATATCGGTCATAACCGTCAGGACAACGGAGCATTCGTCACCATCCACAAGCTCATTTACCTTTTTCTCGAGGTTCCGGTCCTCATAATCCCTCGGATAATATGTTACAAGATCGCCGATCGTATTAATCCCGAGTTTATTAAGTTTTTGCGCTATTACCCTTCCAACCTGGCGTACATTCCTTACACCCTGGTCCAATATGTCGTTTATCCCGGAATAACCCAATGCGTTCAACCCTTTCAACACACGCATTTGTTAAAAAAAGTCTACCGCATTTTACCTGAAAATGCAATGCAGGCAGATGCCGGTTTTATGTCGATATTTTTCCGAACGCGCGCAAGCAGAATTTCATAAAAGAATACTCTGAAGCCAAATCTTTTGAACCTTAACCGGGATTTTAAAAATAATACGGCGCCCGCTCATGCGCCGCTGAAAAAACACTTGCATTTTCAGAGCCTGTTGTGTTAGAATAGTGTTTGCTGTGTAATTGTGTATAGAATATTTTTGCAGAGACTGCGCATAGATTTAGTCTCGTTATAATTGTTTCAAGGAGGTGCATGGCTGTGGCAAAATGTGAGATTTGCAATAAAGGGCAGCATTTCGGAATTCAGATAAGCCATTCACACAGAAGGACCAACAGAGCCTGGAAACCGAACATCAGGAAAATTAAAATGACGATAAACGGTGTCACAAAAAGAATGAACGTATGCGCAAATTGCCTGCGCTCGTCAAAAAAGACCGTTTAGTATTTTACTGTAAACCAATAATAACCGGAAAGTATTAACCCCCGATTTTGTTCCGGGGGTTTTTACGTTCATCGATTTCTAAAGCTTTATAAAGATGTTTTCGCCGCTCAACAAGTCCTGTTTAGTGAATGTTGAAAACCCTTCTAAGCAGGCCTCCGAGAAACCGAGGCATTTTTATCACAAATATTTTCATTAAGGGCACCCCCAGGATCCATTGTCGATAATATCAATATATTCCGGCAAGCCATAATGTGTGATAGCAACCGGAAGATATTATTTTATTTATCTTTTCGCAGCGGATGCTGATTTTTCAGGACGGGCCGTATATGTTTTTCAGTCTCGGTACGAGGATTCCCGCGAGAATGCCCGTCACAATCCCCGTAATAGCGCCCGATAAAATAAGAACAGGAAGATAAAAGAACACCGCATCAGTGCGGAGTACCACGTACGCGGCAAGTATCTGCCCTATATTGTGAAAAACCCCTCCGGCAGTGCTTGCGCCGACTATACCGTACCCTTTATCCCTGAGCCTCCAGATCAGGACCGCTGCCGAAAAACTTAATAACCCTCCCGCGAGGCTGAATATTACGCCGGAGAGACCCGCATACAGGAACGCCGTAAGGATAACCCTTATGACAAGAACAGCAAAAGCCGGAACCGGTCCGTAAATATAAAGCACAATTAATGATACCGTGTTCGAAAGCCCGAGTTTAATGCCGGGCAGTGCGAACGGTAGCGGGAACAGGCTTTCAATAAAATGAATGATAATTGCCGCCGATGTCATTACTGCAAGAAAAATCATTTGCTTTACTTTTTTATGATCCATCATTCCGAAACTCCGTCCAAATCTTTTGTTCCTGTGTTTCTAACTTCAACCGAAACCTTATTCGGAAGGCATATTATCGCCTGCCCGTCTTTTTCGGCAGGCCGCGTATTAACACATATCTGATCGCGGCAGTTGGCCTTTTGCATAATCGCCTTGCCGTCTTTAACAAGAACAACGTTAATGTTCCCCAGTTCGTCTTCGACGGTAATTGTCGTATCGGTGCCAATCGGGCCGGCATAAAACACTTCGCCGTCTTTATAAACTACCACTTCCCCGCCCGAATCTTTCTGCCGTATTCCGTTTGTCAGAAGCCACACCGCGGCAGCGAGCAGTACAGCCGCCGCAATTATAAATACATCGTTCTTTTTCATAAGCACCTTTATTATCGGTCTGACGCAAAAATGCCGCAGGCATCAGTCCATAGTACTAATTCTATCAAATTAACAATGCATTGTTCAAATACATAATGCTAAAACCCGCAATATTATGTTAAAATAACGGAAGGAAAACAGCTTACGTTTATATAACATAGCCTGCGGGAGTTTGCGTATGAAGAGAATATTCCTGTTTTTTTTATTAATATTGCCGATGCTTTTTCTAACATCCTGTATATTCCAGTACAGGAACAATGCTGTCAAAGAATCGCGTTTCATGCTCAATACCGTTATCGAGATAACGCTTTATGAGAAAGAAAAAGATGCCCGTGAGATATTCGACAAGTTATTTGGTGAAATACAAAAATATAATGATAAATACGACCGGCATATCCCGGGAAGTGAATTATCGGAAGTCAACAGTAATGCGGGAAAACCTGTAAAGGTTTCCGACGAAACAATTGAGATTGTCCGTTCGTCTTTTATATTCAGCGATATGTCGGAAGGCCTTTTTGACATAAGCATCGGACCGCTTGTTGATCTTTGGGATATAAACGGCAGCAATCCGCAGCTGCCCTCGGAAAGTGAAATTGAAAACGCGCTTGTAAAGATTGATTACAATAAAATAATAATCAATTCAGACGACAACACGCTTCTTCTGTCCGAACCGGGAATGTCCCTTGATTTGGGCTCCATCGCAAAAGGTTTTATTACGGACAGGCTTGTAGAATACCTGTCGCAGACAAAAATACGCAGCGCCATGCTTAACCTCGGTGGAAACCTGTACCTTCACGGAAGCAAACCGGACGGATCACTGTGGCAAATCGGAATCCGCAATCCATACGGCACAAAAGGGGATCACGTCGGTATAGTCCAGGTTAAAGATACGTCGGTCGTGACATCAGGGATATATGAAAGGTATTTTGAAATAGATAACAAGCGTTACCACCACATTCTGAATCCGAGAACCGGCTATCCCGAAGACAATAATCTCGCTTCTGTATCAATAATCTGCCCGTCGTCGATAATGGCCGACGGGTTATCTACAACGGTTTTCCTTTTAGGTATTGAAAAGGGAATGGAGCTTGTTGAAAGCCTCGAGAATACCGAAGCGATTTTTGTAACAAAAGACAAAAAAGTTTACTTATCCTCAGGAATAAAAAACGGAAACATATCTTTCAGATTAACAAACAAGTCTTTTGAGGTTGAATAAATATGTCCGTCATCAGCTCAGGTGTTCGATGAGTATTTTTATTCCGATTCCTATCAGAATAACACCGCCGAGCCTGTCGAGGTATTTTCTGTAACGGGCATACTGCGCCATTTTGCAGCCGAGCAGAACGCCAAGCAGCGACAGGACAAACGTTATTACTCCGACATATACGGACGGCATCAATATATGGTATCCGAGAGCCGATATTCCGATACCGGCGGCAAACGCGTCGATGCTTGTCGCAAGCGCCAGCGCAAGCATCAGTTTCAGGCTTGTCAAATCGATCGGCGTACCGTTTTCATCCATTGACTCCTTCCACATCTTGCCTCCGATTAACGCAAGCAGGACAAACGCTATCCAATGATCGACAGGCTCAATGTACGCCCGGAAGGTAAAGCCTGTGAGCCAGCCGAGGGACAGCATTCCCCACTGAAAAAAGCCGAACAGAAACGCTGACTTTAAAGCGATCACATAACGCCTGTAAATAACACATAAGCCGCACGAAACAGAAACGGCAAAAGCATCCATAGCAAGGCCGACTGCTATCAGTACAATAGAAATAAAATCCATTAAGTTTCACCAGGTATTTTTATAATTATTTTTTCCCTCATTCTGTTCACTTTATCAAATAAACAGGTTCTTGAAAATACATATGATGCCAGGCTATGCAACTTGCATATTATTTTTCCAAAAATCCTGTTTTTGCCCGGCAGCGGAAAATAAAAAAGAAATGAAATTACGAAATCCTGTGCTTTCGTTTATAACTGTTTATAATCTCCATATACCTTTCATACACTTCATCGACAATGCTTTCCCAACTGCGGTAAATTGTAGCCTGCGCTTTTTCCCCAATATTCTTCAGTTCATCCCTTTTGCTCACAATTTCAACAATTCTCTTTGAATATGAAATAGAATCATTATCGGCCAGAAAACCATTAACATTATCAACTATTCCTTCGGCCGCATTGCTTTTCGCAATCACAAGCGAAGGCGTTCCGACAGCGGCGGCTTCCCGGACGACAATCGGAGCATTGTCGTAAACGGACGGGAAAAGAAACAGATCCGCCCTCGCAAATAGTGAACGCAGGTAATCCCTGTCAAGGATCTTGCCCAAAAAGAATACCCTGTCGTCAAGACCTAATCTCCGGACATATGATTCGAGTTCTTCTTTCGCGTATCCGTCGCCGACGAAAAACATTTTGTATTGAACCTGTTCTTTTATAAGATTGAGCGAATCAACAAGGAGCTTAATATTTTTCTGCCAGATATGCTGTCCAACGAACAGGAACACGAGATCGGAACTTGTGAGCCCAAGTTTTTTCTCGGTTTGCTGGACGAGTTCTCCGATGTTTTCGGGAATATCAAAATCGGTTCCGTTCGGCACCACTTCAATATGCCCCTTGTATCCATATTCGCGGAGCGTATCGGCGGCGCCCCTGCTCACCGTCCATACCTGATCCGTGCGGTTGAAAAAGTCTATCACCATTCTAGTACAAAGCTTTGCAAACGCGTCTATTTTAAGCACCTGTTTAAAATCGTCATAGAATTTCGAATGAAAAGTCGCGACAATCGGTATGTTCTTTTTTCTTGCTATCTGCAGCGCAATAACGCCCGACGTGAACGGGCAGTGCGCATGAACTATATCAAACGGGATATTCTTTATCGTTGTCCTGAAGTTGATATCCAAAAGATCAAGCCCGATCCTGTACGGTTCTCTCATTTTAAGAGGTATCGAATAATAACGGAGCACGGGGAACTCTTCCCTGTCGACATACCCGGGATAGGCGGGTGTGGCAACATAGCTTTCTCCGTATTTTTTATCGAGCCAGTATGCGTAATTTTTTACAACATTTGTTACGCCATCCATGACAGGAATAAATGAGTCGTTAAACTGTCCCGTTATCAACTTATTTCCCATTTTATCACTCCGAATGATGAATATCGCGTTAACGAGGACACCGGCAAAGCCGGGAACGGCAAGTCCGCCGATTCATCTGACACAGCGCGGCGGCGCTGCAGCAACCATATTGTAACATATTTATAATAAACATTCAAACGGCTTCCTTTATCTTCCGTTATGTGCTAACATTACAGTAATACCGAAGAACAACCGTGAAATAAGTATAATATAACAAAGCCTTACCGCTCCGCTATAATGGCATCAAGCAGTGCCTCTCCGCTGTTCTCGACCTTAACGGCGCGCGTATTCAACAAGCCGCTTAATTCATCTAATGCCATATCATCGAGGAATATGCATGTTCCCGCCCTGAACATTGTTGAACAAAGCAGCAGCCTGTTCCCGAGCGGTTTTCCTTTCAGCTGGTTGTAAATGTCCTGCCCGGTTAACAATCCCGTTACTGTTACAGTATTGCCGAAAAATTCATTGATTATGGGATATACGTGAACTTTTATGCCGGGATAATAATTTTCGGCCTGTTTTGCGAGCATTGATATTATCCCGGATGAACTTGTTCCCGTCGCGATGCTTACGGTTCCTTCCGTATACGGTTTTTTACCGCCGTGCAGCGCGTCATTGAACTCCCGTATAAGCAGCGGCACCATACCAACCCCGTTTTCGAGCTGCGGAAAATCTTCATAATGCTCATACCCGGGTAGTTCAGTTCCGGTCATCAGGTACCATTCGTCCGCGAGGAACACAATACGGCTGCCTGTTCTTTTTTTTAATTTTTGCTGCCATTTTCCCACCTGGCTGATCACCGATAAAGCCGATTGCTCATCATACGGCCGTATATGCGCCAGATTATCCCGAAATCGAGTCAATCCGACAGGGACTACCGATACGCTTTTTAGGCTCGGTATTAATCCCGATAAGTCGTCCAGTGTTTTATCAAGTTCAATCCCGTCGTTTATTCCCCTGCACAGCACGATCTGCGCATTCAGCGAAATTCCTCCTTCGGCAAGGAACTTCATCTTTGAAAGAACATCACCCGCGTTTTTGTTACCCATCATATAAGTTCTCAGACCGGGGTTTGTGGTATGAACCGAAACATTGACCGGCGACAGCCTGTGCCGGACGATCCGGTTAAGTTCATCATAGTCCATATTCGTCATTGTGACATAATTACCGAAAAGAAATGAAAGCCTTACGTCATCATCCTTATAATACAAGGATTCACGCATGCCTTTGGGGAGCTGATCAATAAAACAGAAAATGCATTTATTCCTGCAGTGTCTTTCATCGTCCATCAAAGGATTTTCAAACATCAGGCCGATGTCTTCGTTTTCATCTTTTTCAATATCTACTCTTAAAATACTCCCGTCTTTTTTCTCCACTTCAACAAGAATATTCTCGCATGCCAAAAAAAGCCGATAGTCAAATATATCCTTTACAGCCTGCCCGTTTACCGACAGCAGTATATCACCAGGTTCGATACCGGCCTCATCGGCTATGCTTCCATCTATAACTTCCGATATTCTATAACGGCTCATCAGGATTCATTCTCCCATAAATAAATAATAGCAGCTACTGCTGCTATTATTTAAAATTTTCTTTCTTTACGCTTCCACTTTCAAAACTTCTTTACCTTTATAATAGCCGCATTCCTGGCACACCCTGTGCGGCAATTTCAATGCATGGCAATGGCTGCATTCAACCAACCCGGGAGCAGTCAGCTTATAATGTGTCCTTCTCTTGTCTCTTCTTTGCTTGGAAACTTTCCTTTTTGGTACCGCCATTTATTACACCTCCGTTCCGGACTGTTTTCCCGTATCATCGTCAATTAGTTCCTTTAAGACAACCAGTCTTGGATCTATCGGCTGCTCGTCTTCACAACCGCATCCCGTACCGGTAACGGGCTTCCCGCAGCGGGGACATACAATACCGCATTTATCGCCGCACCGGTGACTCATCGGTAAGTTAAGCACTATATTGTCCGATAAGATTTTATCAAGCTCAAGCCAGTTATCTTTATATACATACTGGTCGTCATCATGCTCTGTCTGTTCCTTAACCAAAACCTCATGAATGCCTACCTGCAGGTCCCTTATCATTTTGTTTCCGCAGATGTCGCATTGGGTCTCATACGTACAATAGGCTTTTCCGTCAAGCCGGAGCATCCCTTTAATATTGTTAAGTGAACCCTTAAAAACAACCGGACCCGTTACCGAAATCAACCCGTAAATATCTTTCATATTTTCAATTATACCGGCTTCATCTATTTCCATTTTTGAATCCGGAGTTTTGATTACCCTGGAAATATCTATTCGCATAACGTACCTCCGGCTCTGCCCCGTTCAACTCCAAAAAGCCAACAAACTACATTATAACCACTGCCCCTGCTTTTGTCAACGATACTATATTTTATTGATACAGCGGGAAACGCGCCGTCAGCCGTTTAACGGATTCAATCACAAAATCTTTGTTTGACGCGAAATCATCTATTGTCATTGAGATAAGTTTCGCGATTTCCCGCATTTCGTCCTCCTTCATTCCTCTCGTGGTGACAGCAGGAGTTCCGATTCTTATTCCGCTTGTAACAAACGGGCTTCTCGTATCAAAAGGAATCCCGTTTTTATTCACGGTTATAAGCACTTCATCGAGAAGGTGCTGGGCATCCTTTCCGGTTATATTCTTATTCGTAAGATCAACAAGCATCATATGGTTATCGGTCCCGCCCGAAACAATGTCAAAACCATAATCGATAAGACTTTCTGCAAGTGCTTTTGCGTTAGCGACAATCTGCTTCTGGTAATTGATGAAATCTTCGGTCAATGCCTCCTGCAAAGCAACAGCCTTCGCTGCAATGACATGCATGAGCGGGCCTCCCTGAATACCCGGGAATACAGCCTTATCTATATCCTTCGCGTATTTTTCCTTGCACAGGATCATTCCGCCCCTCGGGCCGCGAAGCGTTTTATGCGTCGTAGTAGTAACAAAATCCGCATACGGCACAGGGTTCATATGCAGCCCGGCAGCTACAAGACCGGCTATATGGGCCATGTCAACCATCAAATACGCGCCGGTTTCGTCGCAGATCTCCCTGAAAAGCCTGAAATCAATTTCCCTCGAATAAGCGCTTGCGCCCGCTATTATCATCTTGGGTCTGTGTTTCCGGGCGAGTTCCGCGAGCCCGTCATAATCTATATAACCGTCCTCTTTTCTGACACCGTATGGAATGGCATTATAGTATTTCCCTGACATGTTAATCGCCATACCGTGGCTTAAATGGCCGCCATGCGCAAGGTTCATGCCCATAAACGTATCACCCGGATTCATGACCGCAAAAAAAACAGCCATATTAGCCTGTGCGCCTGAATGGGGCTGGACATTCACGTGCTCCGCTCCGAACAGTTTTTTTGCACGCTCAATTGCAAGGCTTTCCACCACATCCACATATTCGCACCCGCCGTAATACCGTTTTCCGGGATAACCTTCGGCATATTTATTTGTAAGGGGAGTTGCCATTGCCTCCAGAACATTTTCACTCACGAAATTTTCCGAAGCTATAAGCTCAATTTTATTTCTCTGCCTGTTAATTTCATCATATATTGCTTTGGCCAACTGCGGATCAAACTTCTCGATATTGTAAAAACGCATATGGTATTCCTCCAATAGGGCATCGTGTATACGGTTTTTCCTGTACTTGAATCGTGTTCCGTAAGTTTACCTAAAAATTATACGTTTTATGACGTATTCTGTCAATCTTCATCATATTTTAATACTTCATTATCTTTTTCTATCCTTGTCCTTGACAAATACATCAAAACTATCAGCCTTTGTTTTATCAACAGCACAATAACCTCGATAAATGATATTATAAAAAGCGACAGCAATAAATTTGAACCCACCACAAGCATATCTGTAATCATATTAAGAAAAACTATGAAGAATATATTCTTTCCTATCACAAACCTGCTGCCTGCCGAAAGCTTCCACGACAGCGCGAAATTTCTGAATATCCCGACGCCCGTATCCAGCAGCGTAATTTCCTTAAATATGAATATGACCTCCACTATAAGCCACGCAAACGGAAGAAAAACAATAACGATGTACATTATCGGAAGTATTGCGATAACAAAGCTTATAAACATCAAAAAGAGCAAACCGAGAATGCCTACCCCAATATGGAACAAAATCTGAAAACCGATAAACCTCGGAAGAGCGGCGAGGAATTTTTTCATATAAACGGCAAAAGAAACCTCACGGGCTTCAAGATCAACAAGGTAAGCGCCGAGGTAAAAAAATGACAGAAGCATTGACAAAGCATATTGGCCTGCAGCAATTCCAAGCACTTTCAGCGTTGTTCCGACAAATTTCATATATTCGTCTGAAACCATGAATTTCATAAATGCGTCAATGTTTTCGGGCGCCGAATAGAAGTCGGAGTATGCCGTTAAGAACTGCTGATAATATATGTTCAATTCAACGATCAGCGGCTGAACCAAAACCCGTATGCCGAACAATACCGCCAAAAGCAGTATGAAAAGCACCTGGGGAACACCCTGAACTTTCAGTTCGTAAAACTTCATCATCTGCCTGAAGTAATATGTAAAATGTTTAATCCCTGCTTGCCGCTGCATATTTTCACATCATTCCTTTTATTTCTTTTATTTCCCGCTGACTCAGAAAACGCCACTGCCCGGACTTCAAACCATCCAGCGAAAGGCTGCCGATCTTAATCCTTTTAAGCGTAATTACCGGATGTCCCGCCGCTTCGCACATTTTCCGAACCTGCCTGTTCCTGCCCTCATGTATTGTTATTTCCAGTTTCGTCCTGTCTTTATACTGCTCAATTACCTTTACACGTGCCGGCGCCGTTATATAACCGTCTATTTCTATTCCCGACTCAAGGTTCCGGATCGTTTCTTCCGACGGGTGACCTTTTACGGTCGCTATATAAACCTTCAATATTTCATAACTCGGGTGAGTCATTTTATATGCGAGTTCACCGTCATTCGTCAAAAGCAGCAGACCGGAAGTATCATAATCAAGGCGCCCGACAGGATAAACCCTTTCATCAACATCCCGGATCAAATCCATAACGGTTCTTCTTCCCTGCGGGTCATGCACTGTTGTTACATATCCCTTCGGTTTATGAAGCATGATATATACCTTGTTTCTGTTAATAGTTACAGGCTTTCCGTTGAATTCAACCTTATCAGCCGCGGAAACAGTCGTTCCCAATTCCGTAACAACCTTACCGTTTACCTTTACCATCCCGCGGAGTATATACTCTTCAGCTTTCCTGCGGGATGCAACCCCGCAGTGCGCCAGGTATTTCTGAAGCCTGAATGTTTCCGTGTTCATCCCCTGCCTTAATCACGACAATGGTATTATTCTTCCCCGCCGTTTCGGACTTAATCGGCATTAATCAATATTTCTTTCAGTATCATCCACATTATAATATTACAGGTGCGAACCTGCAAGTAACCGGAGCTTTTTTGCAGAAGTTCCTTTCGCCTTATTCGGATAAAAGCGCGGAAGGAACCGCCGGGCAATTTTTTTCCGCCGCAGAATAAAAAAAGTGCCGTCTGCCCTGATATAACGTGTAGTTAGGAACAGGACAGACGGCACACTAATTAACTGAATCAAACGGCTTAGTACATTAGCTGATGTTACTGCATGCAGATTATTATTTTATTGCCGTTATGTGCCGTGATTTCGCTTAATATATCCTTGCTATCCGGTACTCGGTTTTATTTTTCTCATAACCTTCGTCCGGGTTATACGCTCTCATAATCGCATCGTATGTAGTATCAATTACTACCCATTCTCCGTCTATATAGACCTCGTTCCACGCATGGTAGCCGTCAACCTTATCCGTATAGCCTTTTACAAGTTTTGCCGGTATTCCCTGGCTTCTCAGCATCGAAGCAAACAAAGCCGAGTAATCATAGCATATGCCTTTTTTTGATTTTAGCGTTCCCTCTATATCGGGGACGTACCGGCTGTCAATATTGTTTATCTTTTCGTAGTCATATTCAATGTTTGATACAATGTACCGGTATATCGCTTCAACCTTATCTTTATCGCTTGTTAATCCTTCAACCAGTTCCCTCGCCAGAGTGACCGATTCCATTTTGCTGTCCCAGTTCACATTCTGTACCGATTGAAGAAAAACCATTATATCCGATTTTATTTCGGCACTGATATTTTTTGTGTAAATTACTCTATACTTTGTCCCGGATATGCTCTCCAGGAAACTGACTTTATAATTTCCGCTGCCGTTCTGCAAAGGGAAATACTCTATTCCGGGTCCGAAATAGTCATAATAATACTCTTCAGAACCCTTCGAAATCGCTACTTTATAGCGGGTATCCGCTTCTCCGTTATAGGATATACCTACAATGCCGTCATTAACTTTGCTGAGGTCAAGATAAACATCCGCAGCATCAGCAGTCATGGCATATACCGTGGTAAGAAGCAGGAGTACCGCTATTGAAGCGATAATTTTTTTCATATAAAAATCTCTCCCTTCGGTAGCCAGGCTGCCATTGCTTTCGCTTTAGGCCCTTTGGCTTTGCGCCGCCGCTTTTCAGCGGGTTTGCCTTTATCGGTGAAAAGATTTTCTTAGCATTCTCCCGATTCTACGGTATTAAGTTTTTGTGACTTTCAATCATTCTCCTTTCTTTAGCGTTTGCGAGGAAATAAAAAAACTCCCAATTTCGGTAGCCAGGCTGCCATAGCTTTACGCTTTAGGCCCTTTAGCTTTGCGTCCCCGCTTTTCAGCGGGTTTGCCATTATCGACTGAAAGTCGCAAATCTGAAAATCTTTATCTATATTTTTACAATATAATTATACCCACGTTTTACCGGTTGTCAACAAAAATTTTTACTAAAAGACGGTGTCAAATTGTTGTGGAGTTTTTGCTTGACAACCTCCTGTTGTTATCCAACCAAACTCCTTAACCGGCCATAAGATCTAATTAGTATCTGTGTTGGACTATTAGTGGGTAGATTGTATTGTTCTTTCTCGAATAT
>JAAYXD010000052.1 GCA_012516065.1 Clostridiaceae bacterium | reverse complement strand
TTATATATCAAATTTCCTTGGTAAGCTTACCGTCGATAAAAAAGCAGGCATCAGCACTTAACCGCGCCATTCCATTTGACTTAAATTAATGCAAAAAGGTAAAGTTCGTAATACGGCATTTTTGATCTCCGGTTAATCATATTATAACAGAATTAAAAAATTTTTATAGTATTTATCGCATTTTTCGGCATTATGGGGGAAATTGCATGAAAAAACATAAATGCATACGCAGGCATAAAAAGCTTACTTTATGCCTGCGCCTTATATATTTTTATTCATAACGGAGAGCTTCTATCGGATCCAAATCGGCCGCCTTTTTAGCGGGATACACGCCAAAGATCAAACCAAGGATTACCGATATCGTAAATGAAATAATAATTGTAGGTATGTCAACAGCAGGCGGTATCTTTATTAAGCCCGATAGAACGTTCCCGGCGATTACTCCTATTATTATTCCGATTATTCCCGCGAACCCTGTCATGATAACGGATTCCATGAGAAACTGTATAATTATGTCGCTCTTCTTTGCCCCGAGGGCTTTACGTATTCCGATTTCCCTTATTCTCTCGGTGACCGATACAAGGAGTATGTTTATAATGCCTATTCCGCCGACAACCAATGTTATAACGGCTATTACAAGCAAAGCGGAAGTAACTACACCAATAACACTGGAGAACATTTTCTGGATATCTTCCATTGACTGGAGCATGTATATATCTTCTTTCCTGTGCGCTCTTTCCAAAAGCCTTAAGACTTTGTTCCCGACAATGCTTACATCGGCATCGGGATAAATTGAAAACATTATTGTATCAAGTCTTTTATAATTTGTTATTGACTGAACCGTCCGGACAGGCATATAAACCACAGTCGGTGCATATTCATTGTCGGTCAGTCCGCTGAATAAATCGTCGCCTGTTTTTACCACGCCGATAACCTTCACCTTTAAATTATACCTGTTTAAAGTTAAGTTAAGTTCTTCGCCGACAATATCGGTTTTATTAAAGTAGCGTTTCGCAAAAGCTTCATCTACAACTACCACCGGTGCCCTCGCGGTATCGTCAAAGCTGTTGATGAACCTTCCCGCGGCCATGTCCATCACGGTAAAATTTTTATACTGCGCGGTTACTTCGCAAATCAAAGCCTGTCTTGTTTTATTCCCTATTCTGAATTGACCGGACCATTGTCCTAATGTTGTAATATTTTTAATTTCAGGTACATTGTTCACAAGAAGGTCTATATCCTCAAGCGTAAGCCATTCATTCTGCGTAATATTGGTTCCCTTATAGTAAATCTGTACGGTATTGGCTCCTATTTTTTCAAATTCGCCGATGATATAGCTTTCGGTCGCATTGCCGATAGCCATAATCGCGATAACCGAAAATACACCCATTACTATACCCAGCATGGTAAGCAGTGATCTCATTTTATTTGCTCTGAGGCTTTCCAATGCCTGTTTAAATATCTCAAGCAGTATCATTTTTTCACTCCACAATCCTTACTCTGTCTCCATCCTCAAGGCTTGGCTGCGGATCAATTACAACCTTGTCCCCTTCTTTCAAGCCGTCCACTATTTCAACGAGCATATCGGAATATATGCCCAATGTAACATACTGTTTGCGTACCGTCATTGTTTCCTCGTCAACCACCATTGCGTACTGGTTGCGGTTTTTGTCTTCCAAAAAGACATTAAACTCCGAAACAATAATGTTGTCTTTTTTCTGAGTAATTATTTCACAATCAACATTCAGTCCCGGTTTCAGCAGATCCTTTCCGTCAAGGGGCTCAATACTGACCTCTACAACCGTCTCCTGGCCGCTTAAACCCGGAACAACAGTTGCAACCGGAGCAACCGAAATTATTTTGCCTGAAATTTTTGTGTTATCACCGAAAGCCTCTCCGGTTATCACAACCTCCTGACCGACAGCCAGATCCTTAATGTTGTATTCATTTACAGCCGCTGTTATTCTTACATTTTCTGCGTCAATAATCGTAAAAGCAGGCTGGCCGCTTCCGATGTAAGAGCCCTCGGTAACGTATATTTCGGTTACATAACCGCTTATCGGAGCCTTTTCAAGGTTTTCAATCTTAATCAGCTTTTTTTCTATATCGGAAATTTGTAAGCTAAGCAGTTCTATATTTTTTATCTGCGCCTGGATGTCAAGATCATGGCTGCTTATACCCGATTGGTACGTTTTTTCGGCTGATTCCAGGTTAAGTAAGGCATTCTCATAAACCGTCTTTGCTTCTTTCATTGCGCGCTCATATTGATCAAGCTGTGTTTTTGGTATTATTCCGGTTTCAAAAAGCTTTTTCTGCTTTTCAAACTCACTGACGGCGGTATCATAACTGTCGCGGGCATTATCCGCCGCTTTTCTGGCGGAAGTCAAACTTGTTTCAAGCGACAGAAGGCTTTGACCGGACTCAAGCTTTTTCAGGTTTATTGACTGAATCTCCTTTTGCATTTTTAATTTGTCAATTTCTTCTGTAAGTGACTGTGTATCAAGCTGAATCAAGCGATCCCCTTTATTTACGTAATCATTTTTATCAACGAGAACCTCCAATACCCGAAGCGGCGTATCAAAGAAAACCTGGGCCTTATCCGCCTCCTCGACTTTTCCGCGGGCTTTGACATAAGAATTGATGCTGCCTCTTCCAATCACGTTTACCTTAACACTGACCGCTTTCCCTGAATAGAACGCGGATGTTCCCGTACTATCATTGTTTTTGTTTATATTCAATATCACAAGTGTTGCAATCGCCGCAACAATCAGAATGCCGACAACAACTTTTTTCATTTCAAACTTGACTCCTTTTTTGTCAAATGCTTAATAATATATCAAAACGATTAATCAATTGCTTGTCAATATTACCGCTCTGCTACATTAAGCCTCCCAGAATACTGCTGGATAAGCTTGTAATCCCTGCCGAAAGCAGCGTGAATAAAACGAAAAGAACGGATGTAATAATGATCGACTTTCTTTTCTGAACTCCGCCGACATAAATAAATCCCATTCCATAGAGAAAATATGCCCATATATTAAAAACTTCTATGTTCGTTAAGATACCGTATAAAAACGTTCCCGTCGCTTCCTGATCAATCAGGGACGAAATACTGGTCACATACGTAGTCAGTGAACCGCCCATAAAATGTACATACAGACCGTTCAACACCATCCCGACAGCGGTAATTATGCTAATGTAAGCCATCATTGAAAAGTACTTCTTCATACCTTTTTCACAGTCCGCAAATCGGAATACCGCATAAAATATCAGCGTGATTACCGCCCATGAAGCAATAACGGACAGAGGAGCAGTAATAACAGCCGTAATCATGCTGGTATCAACAAGTGTTTCAAGTTGATCCGGGGTAATGTTCACCCCCATCTTTTGATATGTATTATATGTAACGTCTAACTGGAGTTTCCTTGTTTGCTCCCATAGCAGAAGCTGGTAAGCCAATGCGCAAATACTTATAATGATTAATGGAAACAGTAATGAAGGCTTCTCGCGTATAAAAAGAAACAACTTTTTAGGTGAAAAGATGAGATTGCCTATCCTTGAAAAAATATTCATTTTCTCCGGCGCTTTTTGTTCGCTGTCTTCTAAAAATTCCAAATCATTATACATTTTTATTACCTCCGGTTTTACATTGTGTTTTCCTGGTAAATAAGATTTTGTTCTACGAGTTTTTCAAGCACTTCTTTCGCGTCAAGCCTGTTTTCAACTTTTTCGTCCTTAATAACCATGCCGTCCCTGAAAGTTACAATCCTGTCGGTATGCATGGCTATATCAGGCTCATGAGTAACCAATACTATAGTCACGCCTTCCCGGTTTAAAGCCTGAAAAATCGCCATGATTTCTTCCCCTGACTTGCTGTCCAGGTTTCCCGTCGGTTCATCCGCAAGAAGAATATCGGGGTTGTTTACAAGCGCTCTCGCGATAGCCACCCTCTGTCTTTGCCCGCCTGAAAGTTCGTTCGGCTTATGGTCCTTCCTTTCTAGCAAATCAACTTTCCTTAAAGCCTCGATAGCCCTTTCGTGACGCTGCTTTGCGTTAACCCCGGCATATATCATGGGGAGCTCAACATTTTTCAATGCGCTCATACGTGGAAGCAGGTTAAATGTCTGAAAAACAAAGCCGATCCGTTCATTCCTTATCTTAGACAGCTCATAGTCCGAAAGCCCGGAAACATCAATCCCGTTGAGAATATACCTGCCCTTTGTCATACGGTCAAGACACCCGATTATATTCATGAGCGTGGATTTTCCTGAGCCTGAAGGCCCCATTACGGAAACAAATTCGCCTTTTTTTACGCTGAAGGAAACCTCTCTCAACGCAACAACCGAAATTGTTCCGGTTTTGTATACCTTCCAGAGGTTTTCCATTCGTATCATTACATCTCCCGTTTCGATACGACCTTCCATTACATTTTCCCCTTACAATACAACTACGATAAATATTTAACAATGTTTGCATGATTTAATACGTCTTATACCGGAATTTGTCTGCTTTTTCAAACAATTTTATTCCTTTAAAAATTTGATAATATCTTCAACTGATGGGGGACAGCCCGGCAAATATTTCTCAAAGCATGAAGTACAATCGCCAACACCGAGGGTTCCCCTATATCCCCGGTATGCCTGCCCTATGCATATCTGATCGGCAATTTTTTCCGCAGCGCCCAGCTCATCAAGCTTTTCCAAAGCACTAACAAGATTGCTGTAGCATGCGGAACATGCATCCGCCTGTTCTATAAGCTTAAGGTACTTCTTCTCTTTTTGAACAATTGTGACATTATCCGCCGCGGAAGAATCTTCATATATATTTACAATATCGTTATCATCTTTAAAAATTCTTCCGATACCTTCACTCTCGGCAAGTACGATATATTTAATCGCATCAGCCTTATATCCGAGGATCTTTGCCGCATATGAATCCATAAGCACAGGGTCAAAACCTGCCGCAATCATGTTCAGTTTTACAGGCCTTCCGCCCTCTTCGAAATAGGGATCGGGGCATATTCCGTCGGCAATAATCAAATCCTGATGCACAACGGCATTAAGATAAGCTATCGGTTTATGCAGCCCCATTGTATGAAATCTTCTCTTTTCCGAATCCGGTATTATGCCCTTGAGATTTTTCAATGCGCATGTGATCCTTGTCTGGCAATGGCCCTTTATCAGAGGAACATTAATCAGATAATCAATTTCGAAAACCGTTTTGCAAATGTTCAGTTCCATTCCTTTATAAACTTTTGTCACATAACTGTCGTCCTTCAGGTCAATCAGAGGAATGCCGTATCTTTTCGATATATCCTCGTATCCGCATACCTTGAATGCACGCTTCGTACTGTCCCCGACCCAGGCTCCTTCAATAATTTCTATATTATTAAATCCGTTTCTTGTAAGATAAATTATAATTCCTTCAACTATTTCGGGATGGGTCGTCGCCCCTTTTTCCGCAGGTGAAGCGCAGACAAGATTGGGTTTTATTGCTATTCTGATATCTTTGCTTTTCCCCCTTAACGGGTTTATCCTCTCAAGCAGATCAATTGTCATTTTTTTCGGCTGCGTTCCGTTCGCAACGTAAAGTTTACTCAAGTGATTTCCTCCTTTTGATACAATAATCGCGGTAAAAAATGAGATTTGCAGTTTCAGCATAACGTTTATTTTATACGGCTTTCAGCAGTACTCTTATATTACGGGCCAGTTTATCATAATATACCATCAGATTCAATCTTTCAAGCTTCTCCGCCGTTTCGCCGGACAACTCGCTTTTATCTGCGCCCCTTACAATTTTTTCGGTTTCGTCTTCACTAAATTCCTCCAGCTCGACAATCCTGTTTAAGTAATTCCTGTTTGCAGGGCAGCAGGTCTGGCAATGCATACAGCCGACAATGCTGTTATGTGCTGAAGAACTGATCCATTCCGGGAACTCCGGAGTGTTCGTGATTTCATTATGATAAGTAATGCATCGCTCGGCCCTTATCAGATAAGACTGAGGATTAATAGCTCCCGTAGGGCAGTTGTTTGTACAGGCATCGCATGTTCTGCAGCGCTCCATCAGACGGGCGTCGCTCCAGATGCCATTTTCACAGGGCAAATCCGAATAGAACGTGCTTAACAGGGCAAAGCTGCCCAAACCCGGAACATAGCATATGTTATTTTTACCATATTGGCTGAGCCCGCATTTTGCCGCTATGATTTTCCCGGGCAGGTTATATGTTAATTTTGCGTGGTAGTTTTCAGCAGCCAATATTTGCTGCAAACAGCTTTCAATTTTTACCGGCTCACTTTTATATTCCACATATGTTGGGGGAATAGTCAGCGGAATCTTCTTCCCCCTGTAATTGAAAAACACCTTTCCGATTCTGCACGGCGAAGCGGTTACAATGACGGATTTAACATCAAAAGGCACATTTGAATAATCACATATGTAAATATCCCTTAAAATGCTTAATAAACCGGCATCAAGCAACCCATCCAGCGTTTTAAGCTCATCGCCGATCCGCATTATCCGTTCAACCGGTACAATCCTGGTAATATAACCATTCTCCTGCATTTGCTCTATTACTGTATCCGCAAACATTTCTTTCTCCTTTACGCGCTGAAATTACCACCGATAATTACAGGACAGCAGCCGTGCAATGCCGGCATTAACTGTCTTTTTTCAGGCTATCTTCTAAAATATACGATACTTATCCCAAAAACAATAACATTGTTTAAATTGGTATTTAATAGTGAAAAAGCCTTACGGCATATAACCGTAAGGCTTTCATATATAAATCCGGCAGCGACCTACTTTCCCAGGGCGTCTCCACCCAAGTATCATCGGCACTGGAGAGCTTAACTTCTGTGTTCGGGATGGGAACAGGTGTGT
>JAAYXD010000051.1 GCA_012516065.1 Clostridiaceae bacterium | reverse complement strand
ATATATCCTACATCATTAAAAATACTGCGTTCCCGATCTTTCTCCCTTAGTGACAATCCTATTTCCCTGCGTAATCTCTTGTTTGACCGAAGTTCTTCATTTAACCGGTTTACTATTTCTGATATAAGTTCACGTATGCTGGCCTTACAAAGTTCCAATGATTCCGATGAAAACTGATCTATATCAGATAAACCGCCTTCTTCAATCTTTTGTAAAATTTTTGTTACCAATTCTTCAATGATTCGTAGTATAATATCTTTCACAGAGATCTTCCCTCCTTTGTTTTTGTTTGTTTTTGGTTATATAAATTTTAACACAGGAGGTTGATCTCTGTTTCTTTTTCTTCAAAAATTCCACAATTATTTTACACTATCGGGACGTTGTTACTGTTTCGAATCACAAAGTACCTAAGCATGTGAAGAATTTTTTCAGAATAGTTTTGAAAATCTGATTTTTTTGTTCTATTGAAAACAATAGCGTAATTAAAGCATTCATGGAATGTCGGTCATGGGTTAAAGAAAAGAATCATACTTGTGATTGCCGGTATGAGAAGGGACAATAAAATGAAAAAGAAAATAATTGTTATTTCAGCAGACGCCCTGGTTTGGGAAGACATAGAGTACATGAAAACTTTACCGAACTTTCGGAAGTTTTTGATGGGCGGTTGTATGGTAAAAAGGGTCAGATCGGTCTATCCTACAATCACATATCCTTGCCATACGACCATGATAACCGGGGTTTATCCGAAAAAGCATAAAATATTCGGAAATTACGAATTTATACCTGGCCGGCTGAATCTTCCGTGGAAGTGGTACTATAAATCGACAATGCATAAATATGATATTTTCAGAGCTGCTAAAGAAGCGGGTTATACGACAGCGGCCGTTTACTGGCCCGTCACCGGGAATCATCCTTACATTGATTATTTAATTGACGAATATTGGTTTGAATATCCGGATGACACTTTTTATAAAGCGTATAAGAGGACAGGTTCTTCCGAAGAGGTGCTTGAAATTATTGAAAAGCATAGAGAAGGCGTTGTTTTAAGGAAGCATCCCGGATGTGATGAATTTGTAATTCGCTGCAGCTGCGATATCATCCGTAAATTCAAGCCTGACTTGTTGATGATTCATCCTGCCAATATTGATGCGGTAAGGCATGAGACGGGTTTGTTCAATGAAAAGGTAAATGAGAGCCTGGAAGATACGGACCGCTGGATAGGCGATATTATGAAAGCCGTAGAAGAAATCGGCGAATTGGATAACACGAATCTTGTGCTGACAAGCGATCACGGTATGTTGGAAATAAAGAGGATTATTAATATAAATGTGGTCTTTGCTGAAAACGGATTAATAAGGGTATCGGATGATGGTAAATTTGAGGACTGGGATGCGTACTGCCTGTCAGGTGGGCTGTCCGCCCTTGTTTTTCTGAAAGATCCTGAAAATAAAGAGATTTATAACAAAACTTATAAATTGCTGAAACGAATGGCTGAAGACGGGATATACGGGATAAGTGAAGTATTTACCGAAGAAGAAATTAGTGAAAAAGAACATTTTGGCGGTGATTTTGCTTTTGTTTTGGAATCGGACGGCTATACTTCCTTTGGTGATGCATGGACAAGGCCGTTAGTTAAAAACTTTGATTTATCTGACTACAGGTACGGCAGAGCGACTCACGGTCATTTGCCCGATAAAGGTCCGCAGCCCGTATTCATAGCAAAGGGACCGGATTTCTGCGAGGGAGTAGTGATTGAAAGCAGACCGCTGGTGGATGAAGCTCCGACATACGCAAAATTATTGGGGGTAGAGCTGAAAGATGCAGACGGCAAAGCAATAGACGAGTTTATAAAATAAGGAGGGAACATCTTGGCAAAAATAGAATTCAGGAATGTGACAAAAGCCTTTGATAAAAATGTTGTTATAAAAGACCTTAATTTAGAGATTGAAGACGGCTCATTTACGGTTCTTGTCGGGCCATCCGGGTGCGGCAAAACCACACTTCTCCGCATGATTGCCGGCATAGGGCCGCAAACATCGGGGCAGGTATTAATCGATGGTGTTGATGTATCCAATGTGCCTCCCGGAAAAAGAAAAGTGGCAATGGTTTTTCAGAATTATGCCATATATCCGACAATGACAGTAAAAGAAAATATAGAGTTTGGCTTGAAGAATAATAAAGTACCAAAGGAACAGAGAGAAAAGTTAATCAATGAAACTGCGAGCAAAGTAGGTTTGACGGAGTATCTTAACAGGAAGCCCAGCCAGTTGTCCGGCGGCCAGAGGCAGCGCGTTGCTTTGGCTCGCGCAATGGTAAAAAATCCTTCCGTTTTCTTAATGGACGAGCCCTTATCCAACCTTGATGCAAAACTAAGGGTACAAATGAGAGTGGAATTAATTGAACTGCATAATAAACTTAAAACAACATTTGTATATGTGACGCATGATCAGGTTGAAGCTATGAGTATGGCAGACACGATTGTTCTTATGAACGAAGGGAAAATACAACAGAAAGCTTCGCCCGAAGTAATGTACAAGGATCCTGATAATCTGTTTGCGGCGAGATTTATCGGTTCTCCGCCGATGAATGTATGCAATCTTGACCACAAAGGCAACAAGTTCGGTTTCCGTCCGGAGAGAGTAGATATTACGGATGAATATGTAAATGATACGGCATTTATTATGGAAGGAGTCGTAGTTACCCGGGAAATGCTTGGGCACGAAACGATTTATTCCGTGCGCAATGAGGAAGGCATAACAGTAACCGTAAAAAGACTGGATGATAAATGGCGAATGGATCAAAAAGTCTTTGTCAGCGTCAAAGACATTAAAGATATATATTTCTTTGGAAAAGACGGGCAAAGAATAAGGGAAAACGACAATGACTATGCTTACTGCATAAACCAGTTAAGAGGAGTAAAAAATGAGGAAAATTGATAAGATCAAACAATATGTTTTTCCATATTTATTAATACTTCCTTCAATGGTTGGTATCGGATTATTCGTTGTCTACCCGATTATTAAAGTCATAATCCTTAGTTTTTACAGCACCAATATGATTAACCCTGCCAAGACGAAGTACGTAGGGTTTGAGAATTACATAAAAATGTTCAATAAAGTTATGTTTAAAAAAGCAATGGTGAATACAAGCATTTATACTCTTGTTATGATCGTAGTGGTGCTGGCGCTCTCGCTCTTATTGGCAGTATGGCTTGGACAGAAATCGAGCAGGATCAATTACATATGCCAGATGGCCGTATTTTTGCCTCATATTATATCAATTGTTTCGGTAGCTTTGATTTTTGTCCAGATGATGGAGCCTAACTTTGGCCTGTTTAATTCGATCCTGGTAGCTTTGAATTTGCCGACGAGCAGGTGGCTGCAAAGTTCCGATACCGCGTTGATGTCCGTGCTCCTTGTATCCATATGGAAGAGCGTGGGATACTATACATTGATATTTATTGCCGCACTGCAAAGTGTTCCAAGGGATATATATGAAGCAGCCGAGCTTGACAATGCCGGGAAATTTAAAACATTCTATAAAATTACATTGCCAATGATATCGCCGCAGATATTCTTTGTCGTAATAGTATTAACGATTGGGAGCTTCAAAGTTATTGAAACGATTCGATTAATGACCAACGGCGGGCCGAATAATGCCACGACCTCATTGGTATTTTACATCTACAGGGAAGTGTTCAATAACACGGATATCGGCAAAGGCGCAGCGGCAGGAGTAGTTTTGATGGTGATTGTAGGAATAATGACAGTGCTTTATTTCTCGAGCCTTTCCAAGAGAGTGCATTACAGATAGAGGGGGTGTAAATCGAAATGTATGGGGTTAGTCAAAATATAAAAAATACTGCGAATATTATATTAAAAATTCTTGTTGTTGCGATATTTGCTTTCCCTTTTCTTTGGGTGATATCTGTTTCGCTGCAGACAGATGCTGAAGTAAATACTTTCCCTGCGACGATTATACCGAAAACCCCCCAGTTTAATAATTATGTGAGGGCTTGGCAGGCTGGGCCGTTTTTAACATATTTTAAAAACTCGGTTGTAATAATTGTTGCTATCATTACAATACAGATGTTAATTATGATTCCGGCTGCCTATGCTTTTGCGATGTATGATTTTAAGCTGAAAAACATATTATTCAGTCTTGTACTTATAGCATTCATGGTTCCGACCCAGGTGACCTTTGTGCCGGTTTATCTGATGATGGGAGAATGGGGTTTGCTGCGGACATTATGGCCCCAGATACTGCCGTTCATGACAAATGCATTTGGTATATTCCTGCTTAGACAGTATTTTATGCAGGTGCCTGAAGAATTAATTGAAGCTGCAAGGCTCGATAATGCAAGTGAACTTAAGATTGTTTACAAATTAATGATACCTATGGCAAAGCCTGCTTTGGCGACGATTATTCTGTTCAGCTTCGTAAGTCACTGGAATGAATATTTTTGGCCCCTGATAATGACAAACACAACGGACGTCAGGCCGTTAACGGTTGGTATAGCCGCATTAAAGAGCACGGAAGGCTTTGTTAACTGGAATACTATAATGGCGGGTAACATGTTCCTTATTGCACCGATCCTGATAGTATATGTGTTCTGTTCAAGGTTTATAATAAAAGCTTTTTCTTACAGCGGAATAAAGTAGTGAGAGTCGTTTTATAAGCTCTAAAGTCTAATAATTTTTATTTTAATATAAAAGGGGGAGGTTTCTGAAATGAAACTCAAGAGTATTATTGTCTTTTTAGTGTGTGCTGCTATGGTGTTATCAATGGTCGCATGCAGCCCGAAAACATCGGGTGAGCCTGCAAAACCTGCCGAAACTGCTCCGAAAGCCGATGAAACCGGAGGCGCGACAAAAGGAACTCCAAGCGGCGGAAAAGTTACCGTTGATTTCTGGCATTCAATGTCAGGTGCCACTGGTGAACTTCTTGACTCGATCATTGCACAGTTTAATTCCGAGCACGACAACATCGAAGTAGTCGGCACTTTCCAGGGCGGATATTGGGAAGCTGCATCAAAGGCGCAAACTGCTATTGCGGCCGGCGAAAACCCTGATGTTTTAATGATGGGCGCCGACCACGTAAGTATATTTGCGCAGGAAGAAGGTTTGCTGGAAGACCTGATTCCTTACATGAAAAAAAGCGGAATATCCCCGGATGATTTTGTTGAATCATTAAGCTGGGATTACAAAATCAACGGCAAGATGATTGCTATCCCGTTCGGCCGCTCAACACCTGCACTTTATGTCAACAAAGACATGCTTAAAGAAGCAGGCGTGGAGGTTCCCAAGACATGGGACGAAATGGAACAGGTATGCAAAGTTATCGTAGAAGGCGGTTATGCCGAGTACGGTTTTGCAATGCCGTACGATACATGGTTTGTGTTCATGATAACCGCCCAGTACGGTGGAAAATTCTTTAATGAAGATCAGACGGCATTAGGCTGCATAGAAGACGGGTCTTTGGAAAGAGGACTTACGATGTTCCAGAATATGGCCAAGAAGAAGTATAT
Organism: Clostridiaceae bacterium; assembly: GCA_012516065.1. Taxonomy (GTDB): domain Bacteria; phylum Bacillota; class Clostridia; order DSM-8532; family DSM-8532; genus DTU069. The sequence goes on along the minus strand of JAAYXD010000051.1, from coordinate 11,103 downwards.
GTTCTATGGCCCGACCGACAACAGCTTTAACGTTTGCACGGGTCTGTTCCTGGATCGCGGCTGCGCAATGGTTCTTGCTTCTACTGGAAATCTGTCCGGTATAGCAAGAGACGCTTCGTTTGATTTTGAGTTGGCATTTGTACCGGCCGGAACAGTTCAGACAGTCCCGACAGGCGGTAATTCCCTTGTTATGATGGCTGCTTCGGACTCGAAAGAAGAAGCTTGGGAATTCCTGAGATGGTTAATCCAGGAAGAAGCCGGAAATGCAACATTTGTTAAAGGAACCGGATACCTGCCGACTACTTATTCGATGACCGAAATGCCTATCATCCAGGAATACTGGAAACAAAATCCGCATGCGAAGACTGCGTTTGAACAGCTTAAGTATGCAACCGACCCGCACAGGCGAAAGTTGTTTGTGACAGTATTTGCATGTCAACATATAAAGCTGTCAAGCAAGGCACAGCTCACAAAAGGGTGCCTTCCGACATAGATAAAAATCCTGTTATTGTAGGCCATGAATTTGCGGGAATTATAGTAGAGGTCGGCGAAAAGTGGAAAAATGATTATAAACCGGGTGATAAATTTGCTTTGCAGCCGGCGTTCAATTACAAAGGTTCGATGAAATCCCCCGGTTATTCGTATCCAAATTGCGGCGGTGACGCAACTTATATCATAATACCGGAAGAAGCAATGCTGACCGGCTCTTTATTAAAATTCAAGTCGAAAGCTTTTTTTCATGGGGCATTGGCTGAGCCGATCAGCTGCGTAATAGGAACGTTTCATTCATTCTACCATACAAAAACGGGCGTTTATAAACATGATATGGGTATATTGGAAGGCGGCAGAATGGCGATTTTAGGAGGAGCCGGCCCAATGGGTATCGCGGCAATCGATTATGCGCTGCACGGCGACAGGAGGCCGTCACTTTTGGTTGTTACCGATATAAATGAAAAAAGGATTGAATATGCTAAGCGGGTATTCCCGGAGAGTGAAGCCAAAAAGTGCGGAATTGAACTCGTAATTCTTAATACAAGTGAAATGAAAAGCAATAATGAATTGCTTTCATATACGGATGGCAAAGGATTTGATGACGTATTGGTAATGGCGCCGGTTAAAAGCCTTGTCGAGCAGGGAGACAGCATCCTTGGGAAGGACGGCTGCCTGAGCTTTTTCGCGGGACCGACCGATAAAACGTTTTCGGCGAGCGTTAATTTTTACAATATACATTATAACGCAACGCATATTATGGGGGTTACCGGAGGGAATACCGATGATATGCGTGAAGCGCTTGAACTAATGGACAGTGGTAGAATAAATCCGGCAGCAATGATTACAGAGGTCGGTGGATTGGATTCGGTTGCCGAAACTACTATGAACCTGCCGTCGCTGTCGGGGGGCAAAAAGCTTATATATACTGAAATTAATATGCCGCTTACCGCGATCAGTGATTTTAAGAAATTAGGCAGAGAAAATAAAGCCTATAAAGAACTTGCGGATATTATCGATAAGAATAACGGCTTTTGGTGTTATGAAGCAGAAAAATACCTGCTTGAAAATTTTAAAGTATAAAATTTAATTTATGTCCTTAATGAACCGAAGTTATTTGAAGAAAAATAAGTTTTTACTGAAACAGGGGTGGTATTTTGAAAGGCGCCGTTTTTTACAAGAAGGGAGATTTAAGGGTCGAAGATATTGAAATAAGAAAACCGAAGAGCTATGAGGTTACATTAAAAGTGGAATACTGCGGCGTGTGCGGAACGGATAAACATATCCTTGCCGGTGCCGAAGGCGCAGGGTATACACCACCCGGTACTGTGCTCGGGCATGAATTTTCAGGTATTATTACCGAAGTGGGCGAAAACGTAAAAGGTATCGCGGTAGGCGACAGGGTATGTGTAGACCCGAATGATATGTGCGGGAAATGTTATTACTGCAAACAGGGTATTGGGCATTTCTGCGAAGATATGATTGGTATAGGAACCACGGTAAACGGCGGTTTTGCGGAATTCTGCACGGTAAATGCGAAACAGGTTTATAAAATTCCGGACAGCCTGTCACTTAAGGAGGCTGCTATGGCAGAGCCCGTCGCATGCTGCCTGCACGGCATGGATTTGATAAATATGCGTGCGGGCCAGACTGTCATGATAATCGGAGGCGGGACAATAGGCATGATAATGCTGCAGCTGGCCAAAGCATCGGGAGCGTCCACGCTTATCATGATAGAGCCTGTAGAAAGCAAAAGAAAAATGGCCTCGAAGTTCGGTGCAGATATCACAATAGATCCCTTTAACGACCGTATTGAAGAAGCGCTTGCAAAAGCAGGCGTTAAGCAAATAGATACGACAATAGAATGTGTCGGGCTGGTTAAGACAATGAATATGGCGATAGATTTTACGGGTAAAGGCGGAACGGCTATGCTCTTCGGACTTACCGAGCCCGACAGTGAAATGATAATAAAACCTTTCGATTTATTTAAGAGGGAGATAACTGTTAAAGCGTCATATATAAACCCTTATACACAGATGAGAGCGATTAATTTGCTGAGCTCGGGCATTGTCGATGTGAACAGCCTTATAACCGATATAGTCGGGTTGGATAACATCAATGATGTTTTCATGACGGACAAATATAAAAACAGCGGAAAGATACTGATAAAGCCGTAAAATCCGCCGGGATAAACATTAAGAGCACGGCGGCAATACCGAATCGGGAAGTGTATTTACAATTTAAGGGGGATTATAAAAGTAAATGAAACACATTTATTTGACATTGCTGTGCTGTGTTCTATTGGCGGCACTGCCCGCTTGCGGCATGCGCGAAAAAAACGGTTCAAACGGGGCGGATTCTTTGGAGAAAATTTTAACATCGGCAGATACGTTAAAATCGGAATGTAAGGAAATGTTTACTATTGATATGCCGACCAGCGCAATTAACCCGGCTGCAAAATTGAATATCGCGCAGGGAGGTACGGTTGACGGTACATATTATTATCAGGCATTCATAAGGAAGCATGTTTTAAGCAAGGAAGCGGATAATATTGTCCGGATTGTAAAAAGCGAACTTGCAACGGGAGAAATTGTCCTGACAAGTGATAATCTGAAGCTTAACCACGCGAATGATATTACCTATAATCCTAAAACGAATGAATTGATTGTGGTTCACAATGTACCAAACACCAGCCGGATTTCCATTATAGATGCCGATACGTTAACATTAAAGGAGACAAAGGATATCGGTGTTAATATTTACTGCCTTGATTATAATGAAACATATGATGAATATGTTATCGGTTTAAGCGGCGGTCAAAGTTTCCAAATTCTTAATTCGGATTTTACGGCCAAGAGCAGCGTTTTTCAACCGACGGACCGCACTGACGGATTTGTTACGCAGGGCTGTTCCAGCTGCGGGGATTATATTTATTTTGTTCTTTACAAGGATAATGTTATAACGGTATATGATCGCGGCGGCAACTTTATTACGATTATCCAACTGGATGTAAAGTCACTGGAGCCGGAAAATATTACCGTAATCAACGATAAAATATATGTAGGATGCTACTCAGCCACATATGGCGCAAAGTTATTTGAAGTTACGCCCGTTTTGGAAGCGGAATAAGATCAAATAATACTAAAAACGTATCCGGTAAAAAATGCAGTGCCGGGAAGAATGCCGAATATATATTACGGAGTATTATGGGGAACAGAAGAATTGTTTTTGGTACGGTTACATTAAATCCATGCATTGATAAAACGGTAACGGTAAAAGAATTTACGGTCAGCGGGCTAAACCGCGTCATTTCTTCATTTCAGCAGCCTGCCGGAAAAGGTATAAATTCATCAATTGCGTTCAATAATCTTGGCGGCAATACTTTTTGCACGGGGATAAATTACTCATTGAACAAATCCGTGTTGGAAAAGTTCCTTGACAGTAAAAATATAAAATACGATTTTTTCACTGTTCCGGGTGAACTAAGAACGAACTTAAAAATATTCGATCTTCAAAAAAACGAAGTGACTGAAATTAACGAGCGCGGACATAAAGTTCCTGATGATTTTGAAGATAAATTTTTATCAAAAATCGTCGAGCTTTCGGATGGCTTTGACGTGCTTCTTCTGGCGGGTTCGGTTCCTCAGGGCGTAAATAAGGACATATATGAGAAATTAATCAATTCGGTTAAAAAACCCGGTTTAAAAGTTATACTTGACGCCGACGGAGAGTTTTTCGCAAATGGAATAAAGGCATTGCCGCATATAATCAAACCGAACAAGTACGAGCTTGAACTGTATATAGGCGAAACTCTCGGTTCCGATGAGGAAATAGCAAGAGTATCAAGGCGGGAGTTCATAGAAAAAGGGATTGAGATTGTATGTGTTTCAATAGGGCCTGAAGGGGCCGTAATAGTGGATGATAATTCCGCATACAGGGCGGAAGGTATAAAAGTTGATGTAAAGGGTACCGTAGGTGCAGGAGATTCAATGGTAGCAGGAATAGTATACGGCATTGACCGGGGGTATGAACTTGATGGGTTATTAAGGTCGGCAGTCGCGAGCGCGACAGCGTCTATAGTAAAAGAAGGCACCGAACTTTGCGACCTCGAAGGTTATAATAAGTTTTTTCCCATTGTCGATATACGGCCGATAAAAATATAAGCTGTTTAAATAAACCTGCCGGCAGATCGGCAGGTATATTTCGGTCCTTTTAGCCATGACAGGTTTTTGCTATTCTTTACAAAAAAATTTTTACGTATTACAATTAAGAATAACTGAAAAGACATCTTTTGTACTATGTCCAAAAGATACCGAAGGAAGGACATCAATGTGGATAGGTATTTAATTCCGTTTAATACGGATGAAATTGCTCATGAGAATTATGATGTTGTAATAGTCGGAAGCGGAATAGCCGGTGTTTATACAGCCCTTCAAATAGACAGCAGGATAAAAATCGCAATTATTACAAAAGAAACCATTGATATAAGCAATTCCGTACTTGCCCAGGGCGGGATTGCGGTCTCCCTTGATAAAGAGGACTCACCGGAATTACATTTTAAAGATACCGTGTTTGCAGGAGCCGGCTTATGCAATGAAGACGCGGTGTGGGTTCTTGTCAATGAAGCGGCTGAAAATATTGAAATTCTGCAAGGATACGGGGTTAAGTTTGATGTGGGCGAAGACCATAGGCTTGCGCTTTCGCGCGAGGCCGCACACAGCAAAAACCGCATTATCCATGCCGGCGATGCTACAGGCAAGGAAGTATGCGACACCTTAATACATGCCGTATTGAAATGCAAAAATGTTACTATTTTCGAAAGAACGTTTGCAATAGATATTATTACCGATGACAAAAAATGCTACGGCCTGCTTGTTTTTAATGAAGACTCCGGCGAATACAAATTTTTTGCTTCCGATATTGTTATATGCGCGTCGGGCGGTTATGGCCAGTTATATAAATATACGACAAATCCTCCCGTTGCCACCGGCGACGGAGCCGCAATCGCACACCGGGCAGGCTGCGAGCTCATGGATCTTGAATTTATCCAATTTCACCCGACCGTGCTGTACCATCCGGAGAACAAATCGTTTCTTATATCGGAAGCGGTGAGAGGCGAAGGCGCTTACCTGGTGGACAGCTCAGGAAAGCGGTTTATGCAGGATTATCACCCTATGGCGGAACTTGCCCCGCGAGACGTTGTATCACGGTCGATTTTCGAACACTTGCAAAAAATCGGGGAAACCCACGTATTTCTTGATATTTCGCATAAAGACGCGCAGTTTGTAAGAAACCGGTTTCCAACGATATATTCAACATGCATGAAATACGGGATAGATATAACGAAGGACAGGATACCCGTTGCGCCTGCGGAGCATTACTGCATGGGCGGCATAAAAACCGATGAATACGGCAGAACGCGGATAGAAGGCTTTTATGCATGCGGTGAGGCTGCCTGCAACGGTATTCACGGTGCCAACCGTCTTGCGAGCAATTCGCTTCTTGAGGGCCTTGTATTCGGAAGAAGAATCGGGCTTGAAGCAAGCCGGATTATTCTGAACAGGAAAACGCGCTCTGCTGTAAAGTCCGTGCGCGCGGAGCCTACAGCTTATCAAAACGGGTCCGGGTTTAATACGGAAGAGATAAAAAAACGCCTGAAAGAAATCATGACTCATAATGTAGGCATAATACGCAGTAAAGAAAAACTTAACTATGCACTGGACCAGGTTCGTGAAATGAAAAAACAAATCGAAGGAAGACGGCTTGTTTCGATTGAGCAGTGGGAACTCGCGAATATGCTTACTTTGTCCGAGCTCGTAATAAAGTCGGCGCTGATCCGTACGGAAAGCCGCGGAGCTCATTTCAGGACGGATTATCCTTATACCGATGATGTAAACTGGAAGATAAACACTATTATCTGACATGGAACAGATATATCTCGATTTCAAAAAGCCCTGGTTTGGAGGAGGAAGGCTATAAATGGAAAAATGGATAATTCGGGATGTGTTGGAAAAGGCATTTAAAGAAGACATGCCCTCCGGGGATATCACTACAGACTGCATTGTTCCTGAAAATGCACAATCAAGGGCTTATATGATCACAAAGCAGGAAGGTGTAATAGCAGGCATTGAGGTTTGCATAGAAGCATTCAGAATGCTTGACCCTGATATAAAAATAAATGCTCTTGTCAAAGATGGGGATTTTGTTGAAACAGGAACCCGGATACTTGAAATTGAAGGCAAAAGCAGGGCGCTTCTTAAGGCGGAAAGGACCGCGCTGAATTTGCTGCAAAGGCTCAGCGGGATTGCGACGATTACGCGGTTGTACGTTGAAAAGATAATCGGATATAATACAAAAGTAGCGGATACGCGCAAAACCACACCGGGCCTTAGAGCGCTTGAGAAATATGCGGTAAGGGTAGGCGGAGGAACGAACCACAGGTTTTCGCTTTCCGACGGAGTATTAATTAAGGATAATCACATTAAAGCTGCAGGCAGTATAAAGAAAGCCGTGGAAGCCGCAAGGGAACATATTCCGCATACCGCCAAAATAGAGGTGGAAACTGAAACCCTTGAGCAGGTAAAAGAAGCGCTCGACAGCGGAGCCGATATTATTATGCTTGATAATATGCCTCCCGATATAATGAAACAGGCTGTTGAAATGATAAACCACAGAGCCGTTACGGAAGCTTCAGGGAACGTAACACTTGACAATATCGAAGAAATTGCGGCAGCGGGCGTAGATATTATTTCCATCGGGGCGCTTACGCATTCGGTAAAGGCAATGGATATCAGTATGAAGTTTGAGTAGCGACATATTTAAACACGTTATGATGAATTTTGTCAATACATGACATGAAGTTAAGTTGTATTGACATCTTGTGGACAAAACGTAAAACAATCCACAAAGTGTTACCAAAAAAAGCCCGAAGAATGCAGTAAATTCCTTAAACCATTGATATTAGAGGTTTTATAGATATTTATAACTAATAAAAGATATCCACAGACTTGTGGATATCTTTTTGATTTTGTATTATTTTTGCCTTAATTTTCAGCGGATAAAGGGTTTTTTGAGATAATCCACAGCGCGAAAAAATTATTTTTTTGACGGATAAGGGAGGTCATTTATCAGATAACGCCAGATCTCTTCAAAGACCGGAATGAAAAATAATATTTGACGGTGCCGGGTTTCGCCGCTGAACGGTTCTTTGGCCAGGGACATGATATCAAGCGGTTCTTCACCTATATGATAGATTTTGGTATTTATATCCCAAAAATCAAGGGACGAACTTGGCAGCGGAACAACTTCATCGTTATCAATCGCAATATTCGCGACCTGTATTGTATGGTTTAAACCCCTGTTGATCAAACCGGGGAATACAGAGGTATAGAGAGCGCTTGTTGGGTACAATTCTTTCAGAAACGGCGAAGCCAGCAGTTCCGCGCCGGCTTCCGCCCAAGGCGTTCCATGATGCGGAACGTTGATGAATATGATTTTGTTTACATCCTGGTTTATAATGTACGAATCGCGGCAGGTATAATACCTTGCCACAAGTCCGCCCAGGCTGTGAGCAACGATATTCGCTTTGTTTGCCAGAACGCCCTTATGCTTTAATTCACTTTTTAATGCATTCAATGCCTGTTCGAGAATATCCGCCATAGTCTCAAGATCCCCGTTCGCGTCGTAATCCATTGAAAAAACGCGGGCCCCTTTATTTTCGAGGTAATTTTTCATCGGAACGAAGGATTCCGATGTATCCTGGAAACCGTGTATCAAAAGAACGGGCGGTATTGACAAATTCCCGTTCAATACGGCGGGTGCGCTTTTTTTGGCGAAAATGGTAATCGATACGGGTATGTCTTTCGGATTTTTCTCGTCATGGATATCAATTAACGGCGGTTTCGGAATAAGACGGACAAACGCGCGGCCGTTTTTGTCGGTTACCGGATACTTTGGTTTGATTTCGGCGGTGAAATTATTCGTCTTAATGCCCAGTAATGAATACGGAACGGGTGTGTTTTGCGAATCACAGAGTGATATATCGAGCAGCATTGACGACGTTCCGTCTGCGCAAAAGGTCTTAAACTGTTCCGGAAACATGCGGTAAGATATAATAACGCTGTCATCGGGAGAGAACATCAATGAGAGTTTTGCTTTAAAAAAACCTGTAGGTAATTCAATTGCTATGAAGACTATCACAAAAACGAGGATTAAATTTATTCGTTTCGAATGATTTTTTTTCATAATATGCCTTGCTGTTCTCTTATTCGGCGCACTTTTCCCAGGACATGCCGTTTTGCGGCTTTTTATGTTATTAGCATGTCCGTGCGATGAAAAAACATTCATTGATTTGCAATAAAACAATTTATGCGTATTTGTCGGCGAATCGAAGGATAAACTATATGATGAACGAAAGGAGATGAAAATATGAAAGTACGCGATATAATGACAAAATCGGTAGCGACTATCGGCCCGGAAGCTACCGTAAAAGATGCTGCGCAGTTGATGCAGAAACATAATGTGGGTTCGATACCGGTTGTTGATTCGAACGGCCTTGTCGGTATTGTTACCGACAGGGACATAGTCGTGAGAAATATAGCATCGGGGCAAGATCCTTATTCAACGCCCGTGAAAAACGTAATGACATCTCAGGTTACAACAGCAACGCCTGACGATGATGTGAATAAAATTACGCAAATAATGTCATCCAGGCAAATCAGAAGGATTCCTGTAGTTGAAAATCAAAAACTCGTCGGCATGGTTTCACTCGGCGATCTTGCGACAACCGGCGTGACAAGCATGGAGGCTTCCGAAGCGCTGGCTGAAATAAGCAAACCATCAAAGCCACTGAATACTATAGCATCCAAATAGTAACACACATATATTCGCTGAGCGCGGTCAAAATAATAACGTACGCGCCGGAGTTTTGAGCAAGCGTTTTGCCTCATAATGTCTTATGAGGCTTTTGAGGAGGGATACCATGAGCAGAAAAAACGGCATCATGTCGGAACACCTCAAGGAAGAAATTGCAAAAGAACTCGGTGTGTATGATATTGTAAAAAGCGATGGCTGGGGATCTGTTTCCTCAAGGAACTGCGGAAATATGGTGAAAAAAGCAATTGAGATTGCTAACCGTAATTCCGGATAACCCGTCGCGGCATATGCTGTAAAATCGGATTCCGGTTATTTGTTAGCCGAATAACCGTAACCTTGGCTCTGCAGAGCTGTATATGCTGCTGCAGGATGAAAATGATGTCAAATCATTTTCATAAAGCCGTAAAACTATTTTACAGCTATGCAAATTAATAACCGGGAGAAAACTCCGGGCGTACTTGGCAGAGAGCATGGTTCCATGCTCTCTGTTTTATTCCCGAAAAACCTTAAAAGCCGCATTTTACCGGATATAATGTTGTTGACAATTCTTTCGCTGCCATGTTATACTTACATAGCGAATCGATGGAGAGATGGTCGAGCTGGTTTAAGGCACCGGTCTTGAAAACCGGCGTGGGTTCACGCCCACCCTGGGTTCGAATCCCAGTCTCTCCGCCATATTTTTATTAAGGAGATCTATATGGAGAAGTACTCAAGCAGGTCGAAGAGGCGCCCCTGCTAAGGGCGTAGGTCGTTAACGCGGCGCGAGGGTTCGAATCCCTCCTTCTCCGCCATGATTTATCCTAAAAGCCTGGTTTACCAGGCTTTTAAGCGTTTTTATATTAATATTTACAATGCATTCTAAGCAGCAGAATCATTTCCGCCCGATATTTTTTTAGCTTTCGTTTATGCTTGTTTGTTAACATTGTTTATATTTTATGGTATTGTATTATAGGATATTCATCAGGCGTTTTAGATTCATCAGTAATGGTTATTTTTCTATTAACCTTATATGCGCCTGATATTTTCATTCTTGCTTCTACGGTTGGCTCTAATACTCGTATAACTTTTGAGTCAAGCGCCCCGTCTTCACCGTCATAAACGAATACTTCTATTTCTTGATTAGAGTTTGCATATTTTTTGTCATACCATAAAGTGCCATAATTACTGCTATATATAGTTCCTTGTGCATTTTCATATTTCCATTCATATGTTAACGGATCATTGTCCGGATCAGAAGCATAGGCACGAACATAAAATTTATCTCCTGCTTTTACCTCTGAAGGTGCGTCAAGCCTTACTGTAGGTGGATTATTCGTTGAAACAGGTGTGGGTGTCGGTGTTGGCCCAGGTGTAGGAGTCGGCTCAGGGGGTACACGGGTAACTCTTACTACAGCAGATGATTTATCACCATATTTTGACCCGTCTTTAAGGCTGTATTGAACAGATGCCTCATATACTTTATCTCTTGTATCATAGCCATTCATAAAGTTTGGCAGTATATAATCTACTATCTTAAACTCTCCTACCAAAGAAGGTGTACTTACAAAGTTACCTATACTGTTTTCGCTATCTCAAAATGTCAGTAAGCTGACGGTATTGACAGTCCAGAGATTGATGGATATAATGTCCATATCATAATCATAAAGAAAGGAAAGCGCTTCTGTTTTGATGTACCTTTGTTCGCTGCAAGGGTACCAGAAGCGCCAACCACGATATAGTATGATTATTCTATCAGATTAT
>JAAYXD010000050.1 GCA_012516065.1 Clostridiaceae bacterium | reverse complement strand
CACGTATAGCCATCATTATAAATGATAATAAAAGTCCGATATTGTAAGTTATAAAGAATTTGTTAAAATTCTTGTTCTTACTTAATTCAAAGGATTTTTCCAGTAATAATACAATTAAGAAGAAAATTGCGCCTAAAACTAATATATGAGGATGCACACCGCTTAAGACAGTTTTTCCTGTAAAGCCGTGTATTTTTGTGAATTCCCTGTAAAAAGCTCCAAAAAACAATCCCAACATACTATAAAAAAAACTTAATTTTGCAACTTTCTTCATTTAATACTCCTCCGTTCATTTAAATTTATTTAGAAACTTTCCAACATGTTATAAAAGACCTGTAATAAATATACCACCGTTTAGTACCAATAAAAACAAAACACAAAAATAATGCGCAATTCAACTACTAATAATTTTTTTGTTCCCATTCCAAATAAGTAATTTTATCGGTATAATTTAATTAACACAAGTAAGTAAGGGATTTACTGAAGAGACGGGATAGATTATACACTTTTCGATTCTCGAAAAAAAGCCTGTGAGAGTGTTCTAAGTGTGATGGAATAGAGTCAGTGTCTGCTGACAAAACAGCTTGGACATTTGCGTTGGTTATAAAATAGGCGAATATATATAGACAATAATTTCAAAAAAAGGGGGCAAGCATTAAATGGAAAAAGCAAAAGTTTATTTTACGGATTTCCGCACGGTACCTTTCGGAGACGGATTGCCTACCAAACTTAAAAAACTCATAAAAAAAGCCGGTATAGGTCAGATAGATATGGATGGCAAGTTCGTCGCTATCAAGATGCATTTTGGTGAGCTGGGAAATGTCAGTTTTCTTCGTCCCAATTATGCCAGGGCTGTGGTTGATGTTGTAAAAGAGCTGGGCGGCAAGCCTTTTTTGACCGACTGCAATACTATGTATCCCGGAAAACGAAAAAATGCCCTTGAGCATTTGGAGTGTGCATGGGAAAACGGCTTTACACCGCTGACAGTAGGATGTCCTATTCTGATCGGGGATGGACTAAAGGGTACCGATGATATCGCAGTACCTGTAAAGGGAGGACAATATGTAAAGGAAGCCAGAATCGGGCGGGCCATTATGGATGCCGACGTGTTCATCAGTCTGACTCATTTCAAGGGGCATGAGATGACTGGTTTCGGCGGAGCGATTAAAAACATAGGCATGGGCTGTGGCTCCCGCGCAGGGAAAAAGGAACAGCACAGTAATGGCAAGCCGCATATCGATCAGCATTTGTGCCGGGGCTGCCGCAGTTGTCTGAAAGAGTGTGCCAACAACGCTTTAGTATTTGACACAGTTCACAAAAAGATGACGGTTGATAAGGAAAATTGCGTGAGCTGTGGTCGTTGCCTTGGTTCGTGTAATTTTGATGCTATTTCATTTGAAGACGATGCTGCCATCGAGCAGTTAAACTGTCGTATGGCGGAATACGCCAAGGCAGTGGTGGACGGCCGTCCTTGCTTCCATATTTCCCTGGTGGTGGATGTATCCCCTTACTGCGACTGTCATGGGGAAAATGACGTGCCTATTTTACCAGATTTGGGTATGTTTGCGTCCTTTGACCCGGTAGCATTGGATCAAGCGTGTGTAGACGCATGTATGAAAGCTACACCACTTCCGGGAAGCCGCCTGACCGACAACATGAATAAACCGGACTTTGTTGACCATCATGACCACTTCATCAACACCACGCCCGAATCCGAATGGCGTTCCTGTTTGGAGCACGCGGAGAGAATCGGTTTGGGTACGCGGGATTATGAGCTGATTGTAGTTAAATAAATTGATGGCCGAATAAAAAATACTTAGTAAATTATCCTAGATGCCTTTTTATATTTTCAGGGGAACCGTCGGAAACCAAAAAATATATAACACGATAAATTGCGGAGCCTTATACGCGGAAGGCGTTAAAAAGCCATATGGTTATACTGATTGAGGACGATTTTATGTTCTTTGGGAGGCACGAAGATCATTATGATTTCCTGATTGTCCTCGGTAAAGCCGAAAGAGAAAAGTTTGAAGCAGTAAAGCATGAGTTCCCGCTTGAGATACAACAGCTTATGAACGTGAACGCACCCTGCACGATGGTAAATGGCTGTTAATTCGAGTAGATGATTTAAAAACTCTGGAAGCTGTCAAAAAGCTGATACTTATTAAGAAAAAGCCGAACCGCAAGCCATTTCCAAAAGAAAATGCCGTGTATGGCGTATCTTCCTGGGATATGCGATGCACCGGTTGTGATACTACCGGTTGTCATTGTCGTCGTGAAGGAAATGAGTTGTGTGAGCCGTTAAAATGTTTACATACCGAACAGCTTAAAACTTGCTTTCCGAACAGCTTAAAACTTGCTTTGATTGCAAAAAGTACCCATGTGGACAAGCAACCGTTGGATACAAGTACTTGGAACGCAGAAATATTTCCGCTCATGATGTTACATGGGCGATTTTGCCTTATGTTCCATATTAATATGAAAAATAATACAGGGCATACATAATTTGAGTTTCTAAAAAATGCTATTTCGATGAATCTTGGTATTCATTATCTTTTGGCGAAAGTACACTGACGTTATCTGACCGAAAGTTATCGACCTATGTCAATGCTTTGTCAAAAGCTGGGTTTATTATAGAATAAATGATTGAGGAGTCTGATGATGAAATCATACAGAGGGATAACAGTGAATTTGCCCGAAGGGCTATGATGTTTCCTGTAACCTTTGTTATAAAGGCAAGGAAGCTGTAATAAAAATTTAACCGGTACAATTTCCCTGAAATCATTTTAACGCCGGAGAAATACAGCTCTTAGCGGAATGGATCAGTCTCTGATGATGTGAAAATTGCTGTGTATCAATTTGCGGTTTCGGATAATATTCAACAGAATTATCGTATTATCAAAAGGCGATACCTGAAGCAGGTCATCAAGTAGTTAGTCTGTTGCAAACAAAAATTTACAAAAACTACCTGTTTGATATATGAAATATGAGGAAATACGAGATAGAGAAAAATGGGTATTATCAGGAGCTTATTAAAAATCATAATGTGGTTCTTAATAGCAGAGATTGGATGCAATTTTATTATGCAAACAATAAGTTATTCATATTATTCTTAAGCATAAACGGTTATAATGAAAATGTCATTAATAAGATATGCTTTTATGAGACACGCCGTAGGACCATTTAAAATATTTAGCCATCCAGATATTGGGATGCACAAAAGGAAGTGGAAATATGATTGCATCACAATGCAGGATAACACTAAACGCAAAGAATTAAAGACGCAAACTTCTTATTTGAAGCTGTGGGAGAAATAGAGCCGAAAGAAAGCTTGAACAACTTTAAAAAAAGTATCAAAGATGCGATACCGAAAATTGATGCGGAGTATATAATCATTTATAATCCGGACAAATGGAAATACCATGTGTTTTATTTTATTGATGATTTAGAAAAAGTGAAAACAGAAAAAGGTGTGATTTATACCATACTTCATATATCACAATAAAAATTTTCTATTGACAGGGTAAGTTGAGATGTATTAAAATATAAAGTAAAAAAATAGTAATAAGTTGTAACAAAGCGATGACGAAGAGAAGTAACATGAATTATCGTTTACAGTGAGCGGGGAATAGTGAGAACCCTGTAAAGTGAATTCATGTGAATAACACTTCATCAGCTTCAATCTGAAAGTCATATGGCATATGACGAGTAGGTGCGACGTAGGCCGAACGTTAAAGCGGCAAACACTGAGGAGTGACTGTACAAAGGGGTATAGTAATTCAGGTGGTACCGCGGACAATAATGCTGTTCGCCCTGAAATTTCTATTTCGGGCGAGCAGCTTTTTTATATTTTCGGCTGTTCTCCCGACAAAATAAATTTGAGTAAAGATGAGGAGGGAGATTTTATGGCGGAGATTTATCGTACCAAGACAATGAATCAAATCACTGAAGAAGATATTGGCAGCGTCCTTAAAATTGCCGGTTGGGTGGAGAACATCCGGGACCACGGCGGCGTGTCCTTTATTGACCTTAGGGACATGTATGGTGTCATGCAGGTGGTATTCAGAAATATCGAGTTTCCAAAAGGTATCAGAAAAGAAGAGTGCTTATCCATTGAAGGTGTGATTGAAAAACGGGATGAAGAAACCTACAATCCCAAGATTCCCACAGGTACCATTGAGCTTGTGGCGCAAAAAGTGACGGTTTTGGGCCGGGTCTACAGGGATCTGCCCTTTGAAGTTGCCACTTCCAAGGAAATTCGTGAGGAAGTGCGCCTAAAGTACCGCTACCTTGATCTGAGAAACCGGAAGGTAAAGGATAATATCCTGTTCAGGTCCCAGGTCATCAGCTTTTTAAGGCAGAAGATGACCGAGATGGGCTTTGTCGAAATCCAGACGCCGATTTTGTCGGCATCCTCTCCCGAAGGAGCACGGGATTATATTGTTCCATCCAGAAAACATAAAGGAAAATTTTATGCACTGCCGCAGGCCCCACAGATATATAAGCAGCTGTTGATGGTCTCGGGCTTTGACAAGTATTTTCAGATCGCCCCATGCTTCCGTGACGAGGATGCGCGGGCCGATCGTTCTCCGGGCGAGTTTTATCAGCTCGACTTTGAAATGAGCTTTGCCACCCAGGAAGACGTTTTCCGCGTGGGTGAGGAGGTGCTGACGGCAACCTTTAAAAAGTTCGCACCCGAAGGGTATGAAATCACCGAGGCGCCGTTCCCCGTTTTCAGCTACAAGCAGGCCATGCTGGAATTCGGCACCGACAAGCCGGACCTTAGAAACCCCCTGCGCATCATCGATGTGACCGATTTCTTCCAGAGATGCGCCTTCAAGCCATTCCACAACAAGACGGTCAGAGCCATCAAGGTTCATGCCGATATGTCCAAGGGCTTCCATGAAAAACTGCTGGAATATGCACTGTCCATCGGCATGGGCGGGCTTGGCTACCATGAGGTTCAGGAGGATATGACCTATAAAGGTCCCATCGACAAATACATCCCCCAGGAACTAAAAGGGGAGCTGACCCAAATTGCCCGCCTTATTCCCGGCGATGTCATATTCTTCATTGCCGACAAGGAAAAGCTTGCCTGCAAATACGCAGGACTAATCCGCAATGAGCTGGGCAAGCGCCTTGACATCTGCGAGAAGAATGCTTACCGCTTCTGTTATGTCAATGATTTTCCAATGTATGAAATGGATGAAGAGACCGGTAAAATTGAATTTACCCATAACCCCTTCTCCATGCCGCAGGGTGGGCTGGAGGCGCTTAATACCAAGGATCCTCTGGATATCCTGGCTTACCAGTATGATATTGTCTGCAACGGTGTTGAACTTTCCTCGGGTGCTGTCCGGAACCATGACCTGGATATCATGGTAAAGGCCTTTGAGATTGCGGGTTACGATGAGGAGACTTTGAAAAAGAAGTTCGGAGCGCTCTATAATGCATTTCAGTACGGAGCGCCGCCTCACGCTGGCATGGCTCCGGGGATTGAACGGATGATTATGCTTCTTAGGAATGAGGAAAACATCCGCGAGGTTGTGGCTTTCCCCATGAACAGCAACGCACAGGATCTGTTGTGCGGCGCACCCGGCGAAGTTACCGAACAGCAACTGCGTGAAGTGCATATTAAAATCAGGAATTAAGCGTGTTTGAATTATCCGGACGAACTTGACGGCAGGCTGCTGTCAGAAATGGAGTGAGGATTATGAAAATTTCGAAAACTGAGGTAGAAAAGCTTGCAAAACTTGCAAAGCTGAGCTTCTCGGATGAGGAGCTTGAGCGATTTACGGCTGAATTTGATGAGATTATAGCATTTGCAGATACCATCAACCAATCCATCGAAGGCGGGACCGAACAGATAAGAAGCGTGGGTGCCAGGATGGTCTCTTTTGATGACCTGCGCCCTGATGAAGTGGTGCCGTCCCTTCCCAATGAAAAAATCCTTTCCAATGTGGAAGGGTATAACGGATTTTTCGGCTTGGAAAGGAGTAAAAAATGAGAACGGGAATATCTGAACTGGCAAAAAGGCTTCAAAGCCGCGAAATTTCCGCGATGGAGCTGACAAAAGCATATATCGGTGCAATTGAAAAATTGAATCCAACCATCAATGCCTATGTGTATTTGACCTTTGATACTGCCATGAAGGCTGCGGAAAAGGCCGATCAAAGGCTTAAAGAGGGCGGTGCGCCGCTGCTCTGCGGGATCCCCATGGCCCTGAAGGACAATATTTGCACTGACGGGCTTAACACCACATGCTGCTCCAAAATCCTGAAAGGCTTTAAGCCTTACTATGACGCTACCGTCTGGGAGAAGCTGAAAGCCCATGGTGCAGTGCTTCTGGGCAAGACCAATATGGATGAGTTTGCCATGGGGAGCACTTCGGAAACCAGCTGCTATGGGGCGCCGCTGAACCCCAGAAACACGAATTATGTTACCGGAGGTTCTTCGGGCGGTTCGGCTGCGGCTGTTTGCGCCAATCTTGCGGTATACAGCCTGGGCTCGGATACGGGCGGTTCTATCCGTCAGCCGGCCTCTTTCTGTGGAGTGGTGGGACTTAAACCTACCTATGGGGCGGTATCCCGTTATGGACTCATCGCTTACGGCAGCTCTCTGGACCAGATCGGACCTATGACAAACAGCGTGAAGGATGCTGCCATCGTTTTCGATGCTATAAAAGGCGGCGACAGGCGCGATCAGACCAGTGTGGATTATGATTATGGTTCCTCTCTGGCTGAATGTCTGGACCGGGATGTCAAGGGAATGCGCATTGGTGTGGCCGAGGAATTCTTTGACGGTATCAATCCGGAGATTAAATCAAAGATTGAGGAAGCCATAAAGCTGTTTGAAAGAAACGGTGCTGTGATAGAAAATATCAGGCTTCCGGCCTTAAAGCTTGCGCTTCCTGTATATTACATTATCGCCTGTGCCGAAGCATCCTCCAACCTGGGACGATATGACGGTATCCGTTATGGTTATCGCACATCCTCATACACCAGTATTGAGGACATGATTGTCAAAACAAGGAGCGAAGGCTTTGGCGACGAGGTTAAACGCCGCATCATGCTGGGAACCTATGTGCTGTCCAGCGGTTATTATGATGCTTACTACAAGAAAGCCTGCCTGATTCGTGAAGAGATAAACCGGGAATTTGATGCCGTATTTGAAAAATGTGACGTGCTCGTTGCTCCTACTGCACCCAATACAGCATTTCCGCTGAACTACAAGGGTGCAGGCCCGGTTGAGATGTACTTGTCGGATATCTGCACTGTACCCGTCAATATCGCAGGCGTTCCGGCCATCTCGGTTCCCTGTGGGGAGGATTCCAACGGGCTTCCTGTCGGCATGCAGATCATCGGTAAGAAATTTGATGAGGCAACGGTTCTTCAAGCGGCTCATTTTTATGAACAAAGCGCCGGAGAAGTGATTGGCGTATACGAAGGAGGTGCCAGGATATGAATTATGAAATTGTCTGCGGAATTGAAACCCATATTGAACTGGCAACCAAAACCAAGATTTTTTGCGGCTGCACCACCGAATTCGGGGGAGAGCCCAACACCCATTGCTGCCCTGTTTGCACGGGTCAGCCGGGATCCCTTCCCATTCTCAACCAAAAAGTGGTGGAATATGCCATTAAAGCCGGCTTGGCGCTGAACTGCAAAATCAATACCAAGTCCCATATGGACCGAAAGAATTATGTATATCCCGATTTGCCGAAAGCCTACCAGATTTCGCAATATGATGAGCCCCTCTGTGAAAAGGGCTATATCGAACTGGACAGCGGCAAGCGTATCGGCATTACCCGCATTCATATCGAGGAAGATGCCGGAAAGCTCGTCCATGAGAACGGGTATACCTATATTGACTATAACCGCAGCGGTGTTCCGCTGATTGAAATAGTTTCCGAGCCTGATATTTCTTCCGCCGAAGAGGCAAGGGAGTATGCCGAAAAGCTGCAACTTATCATGCGCTATATCGGCATATCGGACTGCAAGATGCAGGAAGGTTCCATGCGCTGCGATGTCAATCTTTCGCTGCGAAAGCCCGGTGATTCCCGTTTCGGCGTAAGAACCGAAATCAAGAATATCAACTCCCTGAGTTTCATTCAAAAGGCCGTCATGGCCGAGGCGGAAAGGCAGGCCGATATTCTAGATGCCGGTGGAACTGTTGTTCAGCAGACTATGCGTTACGACGAGGCAACCAATAGCGTCAGTCCTATGCGTGACAAGGAAAACTCCGATGATTACCGCTATTTCCCTGATCCCGATATTCTGAGGTTCAGTATCAATGATGAGAAGGTGGAAGAAATTCGGGCGTCCTTGCCCGAGCTGCCCTTTGACAAACTCAAGCGGTACGTGAATGTCCTGGGTCTTCCTGAGGCCACAGCCAGACAGATTTTCAGGTACAGAAAGGTGGCTGAATTTTTCGAAGGCGCACTGGCGGAGGGTGCAAGTGTTAAAAATGCGGCCAACCTGATTGTCGGTACCATCTTTTCCAATATGGACACCGAAGAGGAAAAGGAATTATTTGACATCAGGATTTCCGCTGCCCAGTTTGCCGCTCTTGTAAAGCTTGCCGATGAGAAGAAAATTAACATCGGAGTTGCCCAGAGCACTTTGCAAAAAATGCTGGAGAGTGGCAAACCGGTGGAGGAGTTTATTAAGCCGGAAGATCTTGCGGGTATTTCCGATGAGGAGCTTGAAAGCTTATGCAAGGAAGCCATCGATGCCAATCCCAAGGCGGTGGCCGATGTCAGAAGCGGTAAGGACAAAGCCATCAATGTGATGTTCGGATACATTATGAAAAAAACCGGCGGGAAGGCAGATATCCGCAAGGCTGAAGTCTTGTTGCGAAAATTGATCGGACAATAAAATGCAGGATGTGCATGATGGCGGCGTCAAAGAAGGTAGTAAGGGTGATAAGGATAAGAAGATACATTCGATCCAATAATAAGAAAGAAGCATTAGTATAAAGCCTGAATAAGCAATGCTTCGGCTTGCTGGATAAAAAGAGCAAAAGCCCTGGGTTGGGAAATATAAAGCTGCGATGTTATTGAATTTAATTTAAAAATGAAATTTTTAATTTTACATCTTGCAAAATGATGTGGAGTTTGTTAAAATAAATATAACCGGAGTTGTTAGATAGGTTAGGACAGTAAAATTGGTTCGGATGTAACAGAGGCCGTTTTTAGTGACATTATCAAAAAGATGATGTATTGCATATAAAATTTAATAGCGTTTAACAGAAACAAAGGCGTTTCACATTGACTGTGGAACGCCTTTTTTGCGTATTCGTATTGGGATATAACCGGTGATGAACCGGATATTATTAAAAACTGCTGGATAGTTTAGGCTTTAATAATTTTGAAAGGAGAATAGATTATGGGAAAATGTATTGATGAGATCAACTGCGGTATGTTTGGGTCAGCTGTGTTTAGTGATGCTGTAATGCAGGAGCGTCTGCCAAAACCTGTTTATAAGAAACTGAAGAAAACAATCAAGGAAGGTCTTCCGCTTGATCCGGATATAGCTGAGGTTGTGGCCTGTGTGATGAAGGATTGGGCGGTTGAAATGGGTGCAACCCATTTTACCCACTGGTTCCAACCGTTGACCGGCGTTACTGCCGAAAAGCATGATTCCTTCCTGTCGCCAACAGGGGACGGCAAGGCCATTATGGAATTCTCTGGCAAGGAGCTTATCAAGGGTGAGCCGGATGCTTCGTCCTTCCCATCCGGCGGGCTTCGTGCAACCTTCGAGGCCAGAGGCTACACCGCATGGGATTGTACCTCACCCGCATTTGTTAAGGATAAAACACTGTATATTCCCACCGCTTTCTGCTCCTATACGGGTGAAGCCCTGGACCTGAAGACTCCGCTCTTGCGTTCAATGGAGGCACTTTCCAAACAGGCGCTTCGTATTCTGAGACTCTTTGGCGATACTACCACAAAGCGGGTTGTAACAACCTTGGGACCCGAGCAGGAATACTTCCTTGTGGACAAGGAAAAGTTCATGCAACGTAAGGACCTGATCTACACCGGAAGAACCCTGTTTGGTGCAAAACCGCCCAAGGGACAGGAGCTTGAGGATCACTATTTTGGAATTATCAAGGAGAAAATCTCACGCTTCATGCATGATCTGGATGCCGAGCTCTGGAAGCTTGGAGTTTCCGCCAAGACCAAACACAACGAGGTTGCACCCGCGCAGCACGAGCTGGCTCCGGTGTTTGCCACGACCAATATTGCAACCGACCATAACCAACTGACCATGGAAATCATGAAAAAGGTGGCTGACAGGCACGGGCTTGCATGCCTCTTGCATGAGAAGCCGTTTGCAGGCGTCAATGGTTCCGGTAAGCACAATAACTGGTCCATCTCAACCGACGATGGCAGGAACTTGCTCGATCCCGGAACAACGCCGTCGGAAAATGCCCAGTTCCTCATTTTCCTGGTGG
This sequence comes from Clostridiaceae bacterium, assembly GCA_012516065.1. Lineage (GTDB taxonomy): Bacteria > Bacillota > Clostridia > DSM-8532 > DSM-8532 > DTU069. The sequence goes on along the minus strand of JAAYXD010000050.1, from coordinate 7,766 downwards.
CTGTCATCAAGGCTGTTGATGATTATGCGGATCTGTTGCGCTTCTCTGTTGCCACAGCCGGAAATGACCACAGACTTGGAGCCAACGAGGCACCTCCGGCAATCATGTCCATTTTCCTTGGCGATGAGCTGACCAATGTTATTGAGGAAATAGAGACCGGCGTAGTCAAGAACAACGGAACCAGCAGAACCCTGGAAATCGGTGTATCCACACTCCCAGTTCTTCCGAAGGATAACACCGACAGAAACAGAACCTCTCCCTTTGCATTTACGGGCAATAAGTTTGAGTTCAGGTCCGTGGGTTCCTCACAGTCCATCGCCACACCGAACTTTATTATCAATACCATTGTGGCTGAAACTCTGAGCCAGATTGCCGATCGCCTCGAAAAGGCTCAGGATTTCAAAGCAGAAGTGAATGCTGTAGTGAAGGAAATCATTAAGAACCATAAACGCATTATTTTCAATGGCAACAACTATTCCGAGGAATGGGTTGCTGAAGCCGAGAGAAGAGGTCTGCCGAATTTGAAGACCACTGTCGATGCCATTCCGGTACTTCTCGCTGAAAAGAACATAAAGGTACTTGAAAAGCATGGAGTTTTGAACCGCGCAGAAGTGCTTTCACGTTATGAAATCTGCCTGGAGAACTATGTCAAGACAATCCGTATAGAGGCCCTGACCATGATTGAAATGGCAAGCAGGCAGATCCTCCCCGCATCACTGGCCTATGTCGGAAAAGTTGCTGATACCGTTGCTTCCCTCAAAGCGGCAGGTGCCGATTCCTCCTTTGCCAAGGAAGAGCTTGATGAACTTGTATCACTGACATCAGGCCTGAAAGCCGCCATCGACAAACTGAGTGCCAAGCTTGAAGAGGTCGATGCGCATGAAGGAGATTCGCTGGAGCATGCCCGCGCTTATAAGGATGTCATCATCCCGCTGATGAACGAATTGCGCGCCTTTGCCGACAAGCTTGAAACCATGGTGGATGCAAGCTTGTGGCCGATACCCACCTATGGCGATCTCCTGTTTAGTGTCATCTGATAAGAACTTGAGGCAAAGGAACAGGTACCTTGTTCCGCACACAATATAGAGAAAACCACCTCAAAAATTTGTAAGATTTTTGGGGTGGCTTTTTTTATATTAATACTGAAAGGTTTGTTCATAAAAAAGTTTCCCTACAGTTGATTTTATCACCTTATATTAACCATAAATCCATTGAGGTATGATTTGTTCAGAGGATATAATAAAAGTGGGTGATGAAGATGAAAGAAATCAATATAGCCAGAACCATCGTTAAAATGCGGCGTGAGAAAGGACTAACGCAGGAAGACATTGCAAATTACATTGGCGTGTCGAAGGCTTCGGTTTCTAAATGGGAAACCGGTCAGAGTTATCCTGACATTACTTTTCTGCCGCAGCTTGCGACACTTTTTAATATAAGCATTGATGAGCTCATGGGTTATGAACCTCAAATGAGTAAAGAGGATATCCGTAAACTGTACGTGAAATTATCTGCCGATTTTGCTTCCAAACCTTTTGATGAAGTATTGAATTCTTGCCGAGAAATTGCTAAAAAGTATTTCTCCTGCTTTCACCTGTTATTCCACATTGGATTGCTGCTTGTAAACAACAGCACGGAATCGGGAGACAAGGAAAAAACCCTTTCTGTGCTTTCGGAAGCCAAAGAGCTGTTTGTTCGGGTAAAAACAGAAAGTGATGATGCCGAGCTTGTGCAACTTTCCTTATGTATGGAGGCATGCTGCGCGTTGATGATGGGAAATCCGAACGAAGTAATTGAGCTTTTGGAGGGAACAAGAAAAAAAATCATTTCCAGTGAAACGATTCTTGCTTCGGCCTATCAAATGATTGGTAAATCGAAAGAAGCCAAAATGACATTACAAGCTGCTATATATCAGCATATGTGTAATCTCTTTAGTGCATTAACCGATTATCTTATGCTTTGTACGGACACTCCCGAACAGTTTGATAAAACGCTGAAGCGTGCAAATGACATTGCTGAAGCTTTTGACTTGAAAAAGCTTCATCCGTCGTTGCTCATGAAGCTCTACATCATTGCTGCCCAGGGATACATGATGCTTGGGAGTAAAGAAAAGTCTCTGGAAATTCTTGAAAAATACACGGAACTTGTCACCGGTGATATTTACCCATTGCAGCTAAAAGGAGACGAATATTTTAATCTGATAGATCAGTGGATTGAAGAGCTGGACTTGGGGAATGCTCTTCCAAGAGATGAAAAAATTATACGCAAGAGCATGGCTGACGGAGTCATCAATAATCCTGCGTTTACAATATTGGCTGATGAAATCCGGTTTAGGAGAATTGCAGAAAAACTGAAGAATAGCTGTTATCAACAAGACGCACCATGAAAGAAATAAAACCAAAACATTATTAAAGGAGGAATGAAGCATGGATTCGGCTATGTTGAAAGAATATTTACCGTTTCTTATTCCGTTGGTCATCGCACAGTATGCACTTGCTATTACTGCACTTGTACATGTGTTGCGCCATCCCCGTTACCGTTTCGGAAATAAAGTGATGTGGGTTTTGATCGTCCTGTTTATACAGTTTATCGGTCCGGCCTTATACTTTGCTTTCGGTAGAGGTGAGGAATAGATGGGTGTCCTGGAAATCAGACAGCTTTATAAGAGCTTTGGGCACCATGAGGTGCTGAAGGGATTGGATATGGATGTCCCCGAGCATTCCATATTCGGATTTGTCGGGCAGAACGGCGCCGGCAAAACGACAACAATGAAAATTATTCTTGGGCTATTGAAGCCGGACAGCGGTTCTGTAACCGTATGCGGTGAAAAAGTTACGTATGGCGAATCCAAAGCCAACCGCCACATAGGGTTTCTTCCGGATGTTCCGGAGTTTTATGGATACATGAATCCAATGGAATATTTGAAGCTGTGCGGTGAGATAGCCGGCCTTTCGAAGACCCAAATTAAGTCAAGGAGCGAGGAGTTACTGGAACTTGTCGGACTGAAGGACCAAAAAAAGAGAATTAGCGGGTTTTCCAGAGGAATGAAGCAGCGCCTTGGCATTGCACAGGCCTTGCTGAATGAGCCAAAGCTCCTAATCTGCGATGAGCCTACATCAGCACTTGATCCAATCGGCAGGAAGGAAATACTCGATATTTTGCTTGCGGCAAAAGGGAAGACGACCATCGTATTTTCGACCCATATTCTATCGGATGTTGAAAGGATATGCGACCGTATTGCGGTATTGCATGACGGAAAGCTTGCGCTTTGCGGTACACTTTCGGAAATAAAGGAGCGCCATAGGCTCCATGGTTTTATCCTTGAGTTCGAGAATGAAGAAGCAGCTTCCTGTTTCGAAAATACGGAAGAGCTGAAGCAGCCGTCAATCAGTCTGTCACGGGATGGAAGCACGGTAAAGGTGTTTATGAAAGATGGCGGTATGGACGGGCATTTTTTGTTGGGTGTGCTATCGCAAAAGCGTATTGTTCCGTTGAAATTCGCAGTGATGGAACCGACTTTGGAAAGTTTGTTTATGGAGGTGGTTCGGTGAAAGGTTATTTTGCATTTTTGAAAAAAGAGTTCTTTGAATACACAAAAACCTATAAACTATTCATTATGCTAATGATTTTTATAATTTTTGGAATCACGAATCCCCTTATAGCAAAATTGATGCCTGAAATTGTCGGAAGCCTTGTAACCGACGGCGTCGTCATAACATTACCGGAGCCGACGGCCTATGATGCCTGGGCACAGTTTTTCAAAAATGCGACCCAAATGGGACTTTTCGTAATGGTGATTTTGTTTAGCGGAGTTTTATCATCCGAACTGTCAAAAGGCACCCTTATCAATTTGCTGACAAAAGGATTGTCCAGAACAGCGGTCATTCTTTCAAAATACACCTGCATGGTTTCGGTATGGACGATAAGTATCTCTCTGTGCTTCGGACTGACCTATGGTTATACGGCGTATCTTTTCCCACAAGGTGAAACATCAAATCTGCTGTTTTCTGTGTTTTGCCTATGGCTGTTTGGCTTGTTTTTACTGGCGGCGTTATTATTTTCAGCCACATTAACAAGAAGCAGTTATGGAGGCTTGCTCATAACAGGTGCTGTTGTGGTTGTTTGTATGGTTATGAACATCATACCCGATGTGCATAGGTACAACCCTATTTCTTTAGCGACTGATAATATGGGATTAATCATGAATTCCACAGAGGTGTCTTCTCTCTATAGTACTATCATGATTTCCTGCCTGCTTTCATTGATTTTTGTGTTCCTTTCGGTAGTGATATTTAGAAAAAAGCAACTGTAAAATGCTCACTTTGTCAGCGGAGATGTCGAAAAGCCCTGTATTTTTATGTGCCCGATTGTTTGCGAAGACACATAACATGTTCGCCGGAGCCAGACAAAGTAAAAAACGTCAAATTATATACAGTTGATTGGGGTTATTTTCCTTAAAGTATACTGTTTTGCTGCCGGCCGCTGTACACAGCAAGAGCCATATTGATTTTTAAATTGGGGAGAAGGTTACATACGATGTCAAGAACAGTGCAGTACAAGAACGCTAAATCGGGATATAGGGATATTTCGCACACATGACTTGGGGACTGCAGTAAGTATTAATTTATACCTGTCTTTACAACTAATTGGCATATATTGCTATATACAAAATTCTTGGTATTTATAAAATTCTATCGAAAAAATTCGACATATTGTACATAGTTATCATATTTTCTTAATTTGCATTTGCCAATAATAATATTTAAACATCGTAAGGAGGTTAATATATGTCCCCCAGTTTCCGAAAACTTATTTTTGTTCTATGTGCAGTGCTTGTTATAGGTGGGGTATGTTTGTATTGGATTAATTCAAGTAAAATGACAATTTCCATTAACGAAGTACCTATGAAAGTTTCCAAAAGCCTAATAATTACTCATGACACGAAAATTTATGTAGATGTATTGAAAATGCTAAGCCTTCAAGAAATACCTTTTCACACAGGTGATTTTGGCATAACTGTTTTGCTCAGCGGTTCAAAGGTTGTAAGGTTGAATACGGAAGATAATATAGCAGTTATAAATGGAGAAACATTAGATTTGACAGATGAAGATTATATATATAACAAACAGAAGCTTTATCTGACTGAAGAAACATATAGAAGGTTGTTTGACCAGGCAATAATTTACCTTCCGGAGGAGAAAGTAAAGTTTGCAACCTATGATATAGGTGGCTTTAAGATACCACAGGATCTTACTTTTGAAGAATATTTAAGTATGACTCCAGAGGAATGCCAAAAGCTGGTTGTAAGGAACTCCTACAACAAAAAAATCCTTGAATCCCAGGTAAATACGGTTCCTGGGGATGAGCTGAATCCCGTTGTAAAAGATGCATACAATCAAGTAGTATGGAGTTTTGATCTTTACAGACAATTTCAATTTTATAATTGGCATATAGGCCTCGACGATAGCGAAGGCTTAAGCGGTTACCTCTTGTGCAGTAATGCAGAAACCATACTTCGTCAGTTTGAAAGAATGAAGATTTTAAGAGAGATTGCAAATATTAAAGAGTTTACCACTAAAGATATTGAATACATAAATCGCATTAATACCTTGTATAATGCAATGGATTTTCAAAAGATTAAACTATTGGGACCGGCTATTGAGTCTTATATAGATAGATTGGACCCGTCAACTGAAGGATGGGACGTGTATAAAAGTTCGGCGGAGAAAGCACTTGAACAGTTTAATAAAACATTTAAAGTTGAAAAAATTGATAAGTTGAATATTCCGGCTTGGGCTGAATTTGACTCTTATTATGTCAGCTTAAAATATTTTCCGTACGCAGAACAAGAAAAAAATTTGCATGAAATGCTGGATCAAATTCTTGATAAGGTACCTGATGGGATTAATAATGCCATTGAGTGGAGTGAAAATTATAGTGAAATAGAAAAAATTATTTTAATGGTATATCCGGAATGGAAAAGTTATCTGCCGGGCGAGGAATTAATTAATGGTCTGAAAAATGGTTCATTGAAAAAAGAAGTAAAGACCCTCGGAAAAGTAGTTAAAATATACGATGGCATAAATCTTTTTAACGATGTATTAAATCTTATGGATACGGAAAGAGACAATGACTTTTTTGCAGAAGTTAAGAAAAGCAAGGTTGATTCGGCATCAAATATTTTAAATAAAATAATAAATCCAGCCCAAATGATAAAATCCGGTCTGGAAATGGGAAATGCAAATTTGGTTAGCATGGGTGGCTTGCTGGGACTGGAATTTTTTATAGCTCAGGAGGTCACAAGCCGCATAGAAAAGTTGGGCAAGTTCGTTAGCGGAATGGTTTTAATGTCTATGGACACCGATTCTATGGATGATGTTTATAACGGAAAAATATCGTTGGAAGAATATCTGGATGGAGAGTAAGCTAATTCTGGCGCTAACCATTATAATATACCCGAATTTGACACTTGTTTATAATCCGTAGGCTTGTTTTTACCGGCGGCGTTATTATTTTCAGCCACATTAACAAGAAGCGGTTATGGATACCTGATCATAACAGGTGCTGTCGTGGTTGCCTGTATGATTATGAACATCATACCCGATGTGCATAGGTACAACCCCATTTCTTTAGTGACTGATAATATGGGATTAATCATGAACTCTATCAATTTCAACAGTTAACCTTATTAATCAGCCTTCGTCGGCTATCGAACAGTTCGATACAGGAATAAGTATTGTTTCCCGATTTCGTTCTCGGCTGGGTGCGCTGCAAAACCGATTGGAACATGCTCTTGCTATTAGTAATATAAACTCCGGGAATACCGCAAGCAGTGAAGCGAGAATACGTGATGCTGACTGTGTAAAAGAAATAACAGGTATTATGAGGAGCCGTATTCTCAGTCAGGCTTCAATGTAACTGAAGCATGGCCTGGGGAGCTTACTTTCTTTTCATGGCAAGATTTTGTTACTGCCATTCCCTCACCCCTGTTTTTAATAACTACATATAAATCGAATGGAAAAGAAAATGCTTGTTTGCAATCCTGGTCAACTTTTGTCGGTGACAGTGGTGAATTTATTTGCATTATCGGCTCAGTGTCAAAGGACGGACATTTATATCAGAGCTTAAAGGAAACAAAATGTTGTGTGTTGAATTTTCCGTCTTACGATATTTGTGATAAATGTGTCCAAACAATTAAAAATAACGGCTTTGATGATGACGAGATCACCTTGTCGGGATTGACTGCTGAAAAAGCGAAGACTGTAAATGCTCCACGCATTGCAGAGTGTTTTCTTAGCATTGAATGTGAATTTTTATGGGAACGTGAGCATTTTGAAGGCAGCCCTAATGTGACAGTGGCTCTGAGAGCTACTCATATTTGCATGGATAGCGACCATTATGACCAAAACAAGCTTGGCAGATACGGAAAAACAGGATACATGTATAATGTACACAGCCCACGAAACCCTGAAACCGGCGAAGTGACACCGGACTGTTTTGGTGCCCTGGAATTGTACAGGTGATGAGGACAGGTTTTGGGCTGACAGATGTAAATTATTTTATATGAAAGACCGTGGACGGCAAATGATTGTTGTTAACATGTGGATATAATATCTCCAATTTTTGAAACATGAAGATTTTTTGAAACTTGAGGTGTTTAACCTTGAAGATATTCAAAAAGTTGTAGGAGTTTTCCGAGTTTAGTTTGAAATAAATGAAAAAATACGATACAATAAATAAAAATCCCGAGTTTGACAGTTATAGAGCGT
>JAAYXD010000268.1 GCA_012516065.1 Clostridiaceae bacterium | reverse complement strand
TCTTTGCTCACTAAACCGCGGGCTAATCCTCATAACCGGCCCCACAGGGGCGGGCAAAACAACCACTCTCGCTGCTATGGTGGATTGGATAAACAGCAACAGGGATTGCCATATCGTCACCCTGGAGGATCCCATAGAATATGTGCATCAACATAAAAAGAGTATTGTAAATCAGAGGGAAATTGGATGCGATTCAATAAGTTTTACTAATGCCCTTCGTGCCGTGCTCCGTCAGGATCCCGATGTGATACTCATAGGCGAAATGAGGGACCTTGACAGCATCTCCATTGCACTTACAGCAGCCGAAACCGGTCATTTGGTTCTTTCCACACTCCATACCATCGGCGCTTCCAAAACCATTGACCGAATCATTGATGTATTCCCTCCCTTTCAGCAACAGCAAATTCGAACACAGCTTTCAATGGTTCTGAAAGCAGTGATATCTCAGCAGTTGATAACTACTTCAGATGGATCTGGCAGGGTTTTGGCAACTGAGGTAATGATAACTACTCCTGCCATCAAGAATATGATACGGGATAATAAAATCCATCAGATATCCAACGCTATACAAACTAACGGCAAGCTTTTCATGAAATCCATGGATGCATCCCTTGTGGATTTGGTTAGAGAGAGAAAAATAAACACCGAAGAAGCCCTTGCTCATGCCACAGATCCAGAATACATGAGAAAAATGCTCTCCTGAATATCACGGCATTAACTTCTTGTATTTTATAACCTTACCGGATTGAGGACTCTTGTTCACAACATTCTTAAGCAGTATCTCGGTTGACAGGTTATATGTATTTCCGTTAAGGGTTCCGGTCATATCAATGCATAAAAAGTTCCTGTTGTCAGAATCCTTTCTTATGGAAAAAACATCCTCATCCTTTAAAAGGGAATCTGTTATATCCCGGGTGCCTCCAGAGTATTCGTAGACTATTTTCGAGTCATGAAGATAGATATACCCATATCCGGTTTGAGCGAAAAAGGGGGTGTTAATGATATCTATCTCGGTGGCATTTCTTACTTCGTCTATGATAAAATCACCAGCTTTTCTTATTTCGGACTGGAGTTGATACTGATCGCTTCCCATGGCATATGTATTCTGACCAGAGAAGAATATCCTGTAGCCAATAGTCAGTACCACACCCAGCAAAGCAAGGAATATTATAAGTTCAACAAGCGTAAAGCCCTTTTTTCTATACACAGCAAACAGCACCTCATCCCTTATTTATCCGGTATAAAAACCCTGAGCCTTGCTTTATCCCCTTTGGTGCCAAAGGATTCTTCTGACTCAACTATACGCCCCTTAACATCAATACTGACGCCGCCAAAAGTGATGCTGATGGTGTCCGGACCAGAGGCGGCATTGTTCACCAGTTCATTTTCTATGACCTGACGGATTGAATAAACAGCCTTGGTTCTATGCCCCGATTCTCTGAGTTGCAAATAACCAAAAGTTATGGATGGCAGAATCGCTACAACGATAAGGCCGATCAGCATCATACAGACCAATATTTCTACCAGACTGAATCCATTAGTTTTTTTCATATATATCACCCCGAGACTAAACCCTATTCCCAGTAGCCGTAAGAATAGACAGTTTTTCCTGCAACGATCTTAAAATACTCCAAATCCTCAGGTTCCAAAGGTGCATATTCTATTCTGGCTCCACCTTCCATAGAAAACGAATCACAAACAATGATACCGGTGATCTTAGCGCCCCCGCTTACTTCTATCCGAGCATTAGGAGCATATATGGCTTTTACATCGGTATTTGTTCCGCCATCGAGTTTAATTTTCCCCCCACCGGATATGATATTACCTACTATTCCTGTACCATTGGCAATATGGATTTGTGCCTCCTTAATATGAATTGTTGCAGCAATTCTTATATCGTTGGGAAACCTTAAAAAGTTGTTGTAGTTCTCACCCTTTGTTATATCATTACCATTTTTGTCCCTGGTACCGGCATAATAGACAAAGGCATGTTTTGGATCTCCAAGAGCGCCATATTTGCTCGGAACATTGATTTTACTGCTTCCATCGATATGGAAGACATCATCGACGTAGATATAAAGCTTCCCGGTACCATTTCTTTGAACAACAATATGACCCTGGTTTAATAGAAGTCTTTTTACCCTTATGATGATATCTCCATTTCCCAGATTGAAGTTAAGTGTTGTATCGCTGGACAAATCCAAATAGTCATCCACAAAGATTTCCAGATTGCCATTACCGCTTCGAACATCCGTTATCTGGCCACTACCGGAAACCTTGAGATATTTGGTTCTGATAACCCTGTTTGTGTTCCCTCGGATTATCTCAAGCGTGCCATTGCTGACATTTATACCATTGGTATAGTATCGGTTGTCATTTATTTGAGCACTATTGTTCACATTAAGCGTTTGAGAAGTGGTAGAGAGACCAGTGGGATAGGCGGGGAAATCGGGAAATGGAAATTCCTCATACTCAAAGATATCATCAAGGTTGTTTACAGTAGGTTTGATCCAGCTAGGATGATCAACAACATCAATCCCTGCATGAGGGTGGATATATACTGTTCCATCAACCGTTCCATTTTCGATGTTTATATCTGACAAACCTGCAATATCGCCTATAATAGTGGCCCCACCTTTCATGGTTATATCGTTTTCTGAATATATCGCCTTGTCAAAAGGCTCACCGGCAACTATACTTTTGTTAATATTCAGTGTTACAGCAGCCTGGGAATTCTG
>JAAYXD010000278.1 GCA_012516065.1 Clostridiaceae bacterium | reverse complement strand
TTAAGAGATGAAGTTATAGTTCGACTTTGATTGGACTTCATTATCTCAGGAAAGTTTATAGCTTAAAAAATGCGAAAATGTCGTAACAAAAAAACAGCGTTAAACGCTGTTCTTTTTTAGCTGCATATGTCTGTATTGAAATTATTCGTCCCGGTTTCTTCGGTATATTCAGGAAAAGAGGTTTCTTCAACAATTTCTCCATTTACAATATGGTATTCCTTTCCATATCCCTCATATATTTCGTAATGAATCCAGATATCCGACCCGTCTTCGTTAAAGTAAATCGTCCCGCTAACTTTTTTCGTACTAAATTTACGCATATTCGGCATATTCTTTTACTATTAAAACTTATATAATATCAAAGTAAACGTTATCGGGAGCGCAGGAACGCTGCAATAAACAGTATCAGCGATATCAACAACCGTAATCCGGACTAAAAGAATAAGAGTTAATTAACAGTACCGGAAGGGATGTGTTTCATATGAAGAGAAGAACATTAATAATGTTTCTTTGTTTAACTGTTTTTATTTCACTTGTTACAAGCGGAACAAATACCGCAGAAGGCAGCCCGGCGTATAAGGGAGCATCTTCGTGGGCAGTGCCCGAGCTTGACAAGGCGGCGGGGTATGGGCTTATTACCGAAAGGATCAAGGATAACATGTCCGCAAATATAACCCGTGAAGAATTTGCCGAAATCGCGGTCAGGTTTTATGAGGTTTATACCGGCAGGAAAGCTGAACCCGGAAACGCAAGCTTTTCCGACACGTCCAACCCTGAAATATTGAAGGCGGCGAATCTGGGCCTTACCTCAGGCATCGGCGGCGGTAAATTCGGTCCGAATCAGCTTGTGACGCGTGAACAGATTGCGACAATGCTTGTAAGGGCTTTAAAAGTGGTCCGGCCGGATGCGGATTACTCAAGCGCCGGATCAGCGAAATTTACCGATGACAATCTGATTGAAGACTGGGCCCGGGAAGGGGTATATTATTGTGCCAAATCCGGAATTATCAAGGGAATTCAGAATAATGACGGAACCTTCCGATTTGATCCCGATGGCAACAGTTCCCGTGAGGTTGCGGTGATTGTCGTTACGAGGGCATATGAATACTTTATCAGCGAGGCAAATAAACAGGCAGGCGACAGCGGCGGCGGAACACAGGGGAATGGCGCCCGGGATGATACGGCTGCAGATGAAGCGCTCTGGAACGGCGACATCATCATATTTGACGGGGACTTTACTCCGGAACAGTACATTATTAGGGAGGTTAACGGGGCAACTTTTATTTACCTGCCGTATGATAGTTTTCGGTATGTTTTCAGAATGCCTTACGCCTGGCTTAATACCTATCCGGAAGGGCAGATAAAGGACGATGTTATTACCCTTGAATGGAAGAATAAGCAGGGAGAAACGTTTAGACAAGTAATAATGCAGGTCGGCAGTACGACAGCTTATGTAAATGGAGCCCCGGCAGACATCAAGGCAGGGCCTTTTGTGAAGGAAGAAGAAATATATATTCCCATTAACCTGTTTATTCAATTATTCGAAATGAAGTCGCAAATGTTCCTTGGAAGGTGGTGTTTCCAATATAAAGAGGACTTTCCGCAGGATATACTGACAGGTTCCTGGAGCTCTTCGCAGGTCAACCTGTTTACCCATTATAAGGACATAGTATCCGGAGTGGAAAGCATGCCGTCGTTTTACTGGTATATCGCACTGAACAAAGACGGGTCGTACAACCTTTTTATAGCCAGTTCCGGCGGGTGGCTTCAGGATAAAATGTATTTTGAAAAAGGTAAATACAAAGTTATCGGAAATGTTATCATCTATTACGATCGATATGAAACCTTATACGAGGGAAAGCCTTTGATGCTGCAGTACGAAAACAGGCATATGGGCGACCGGCTCGAGTTTGATTTCATAGAAGGCTATGACGCGGAGGAAGATAAAATCAAGATGAGAACTTCCTGGTATTACAGGGTAAATGATTAAGACTTAAAAAATAATACCGGCAGTAACTTGAAAAGTTTTCGGGGAAGGCAGCAGCATGGTTGCCTTCCCCTATGTTTTTCTATGACCGGCATCCGATTCGAATGCATTGAAGAATTGGAGAAAAAATCAAGAATGTCGGGCAGCGGTATGATAAAATTGAATCATCTTAAGATGTCAGGAGTACTCCGGATGAACTATTATGAGCGCATTCAGAAATCCATTGATTACATTGAAAGCAGGCTTGAAGAGGATATTGAAATCGATAAACTGGCACAGGAAGCCTATATGTCATGTTCGAACTACTATCGTATGTTCTTTGCGTTAACCGGCTATTCGGTTAAAGAATATATCCGCCGAAGGAGAATAAGCAGCGCGGTTGACTGCATAAAGGGAACGGACGAAAGTATTCTGGACATAGCGTTAAAGTTCGGATATGAAAGCAACGAGGCGTTTACCAGAGCTTTCAAACGTATCACAGGGTATCCTCCGAGTGCGTTCAGAAACAGCAGCCTTAAATTTTGTTTTGAAAGGATGAATATTATGGATAAGTATTTTGATATTCAGGATGAAAAGCTTCTTGAAAAGTATCCTGACATTAAAGTGCTGAAAGAACTGGAACCGTTCAGAGTCGCATACTACCGTTATTATGGCCCGGAGCCGGAAAAAAACGCTTTTTCTGTAATGAGGGACTGGCTGAAAAGAAGCGGTTTGAAATTCGAAAAAGACAAAATGCGTATATTCGGATTTGATAATCCCAGCCCTTCGAGCCCTGATCAAACCGAGTACGGCTACGAGGTATGGGTTACGATAAGCGACGATTTCATTGTAAATGACGATCTTGTCAAGACAAAAATGTTCCAGGGCGGTCTTTATGCAGTATGCGGGGTCAGAAACCTCGTTCCCGGCGGTGAAGGCCCGGAAATAGGCGATACCTGGCGAAGATTCGGCAGATGGCTTAAGGAAAGCAAATATATCATGGGAAATCACCAGTGGCTTGAAGAACACTTGCATTTCAACGATGATTTTGAGCATACGGGCGGCATGGATCTATACATGCCCATAGCTCCGAAAGAGGGCCTTTCAAAGTGAGCAGGTAAGATACGGAAATGTCTGCCGGGGTTGAAAGCAAACACCCCGGCAGGTTTTCCGGGGACGGGAAACCGGAAAATAATAATTAATCGTGGAGAGTACTGGAATGAAAGAATTGGATTTTTGCGAATTGAGATAAAAGGGCACCCCAGTCTTGAAGAGAACAGGGAAATAACCGGATATTGCTTACAGCATGGTTCAGGGAAAGAGCATTTTAAAAAATATATGAAATATAAAAATATTGTCCTGGTAGAGGTAAAGGCAAACTTGATTACGCTGTGGAAAGACGGCGGGAGAGAGTTTTTGGATTTTACCAGGGGCAAGGCATACAGGATAGGTTAGAATCAACAGGGATAGCCGGTGCTGTAGTTTATTGAAAATTCTTTGTGCCGGAACATCGGTATACCTCATACTATAAAGTGAAAATGTATGAAGGTGGAATTGCGATGCTTCTGATTAAAATGCCTGTTGCCACGGTAAGCCGCGTGTACCGTGCACCAAATGTAACTATGCTTTATCCCCAGGTAATAGGACACCGAAACATGTATGCCGGTATGCTGATGAATAAAAACATCCGTGAAAGAATGACTGAGCTGGTTCGGGATTTAAGGCAGCCCGATTTGAAAACAACAATAGAAGGCTCATATGAAATCAAGAACAATCAGCGTGGAATATTGAGCTTATCCCTTGTCGGTCTGGCCGAATTCGGAGGAGCCCATCCAATGACGAAGGTTTATTCTTTGACAATGGATACGGCAACGGGGGAGAATTATCAACTGCACCAGTTATTTGTTCCTGGAAGCGCTTATATGGACATCATTAATGCGGAGATTGCAAGGCAGATTAAAGCCAGGGATATCCCTCTGCTCGAAGGGTTTAAAGGCATTGCCCCTGACCAGGATTATTATGTTTCCGACATAACCCTTGTTGTATATTTTCAGCTTTATGAGCTTTCCCCATACGCGGCTGGTTTTCCATACTTTCCGATACCTCTCTATATGCTGACAAAAGTGATTCCCGAAAACGGATTGCTGTCCCGTTTAAATTACTTTATTTAACAGGTATCTGTTTGAGATTTAGCAAAGAAACACCATTCAGGCATGAAAAATGTTTGGATGGTGTTTATATTTTATAATGTAAAAATTATGGTATTGTTAGTATTAGAAAAGTATGGTAATATTTAAAATAATTTAATTTGCGCGCGATGAACTGCCCTATGTCATGCACATGCTGTATGATGTGATCCGGCGTGAATTACACGATATGATTAACTATTATATAGGCACGCAGCACGGGTTTAATCTTTCTACAGGCAAAGCCGGCAAATGTTTCAAGAAATATCTGCCCGCGGAACTGTACGCGCAGTATTGCGCCACCTGCTCCGGCAGCGATTATGCCGACATTTGGGCATCAATTGACGCAATGTGTAATTTGTTCCATACGCTGGCGGTAACGGTAGCGGCTCATTTCGACTTTACTTACCGGCAGGAGGAAGAAGACGGAATAAGAGAGTATTTGAGGATGGTGAAATCAAATGAATATTGAAATCTTGCCATCTGATTGGGATGAGAATAATGTTAAGATAAACAAGCCCGATAATTATTCACTATTTAAAACAGATTTGAGCATATCAGGCTTTTTAATGGGCAAATCCCCATGCGGTTGTTATGCGATTACGGTCAACCCCGGAGCGGACGATTTTGCCGATAGGTTGTTTGATTTTATTACATATGAAAATTTATATAATCGGCGTGGTTTGATTTACTAGCCGGATTTTGATATCAAACCGATTTTGCTTAATCATAAGCCTCAAATCGGAATACGTTCCAATGACCCGCAATATGCTGTTCACAGTACTTTGCTGATTTATTATGAACAAATTATAAAAGACGGCTGCCTGAAATCCGCTGCAAGACTGCGAAGAGAAGGCATTGAACGAAAAGCTATAGGGTTTGTACCGTTAGGAGAGCCAAAGGATTATTTGGAATATGTTATGTTTGCCCCACTGGATGGGTGGGGAAGCGGCAGTGAGATGGCAGTAAACTCTCATTTGCGCGGCCAAGCCTGTTTTGATCCGGATGCACCTTATATACCACAGGCACGGATGTATTTTGATGCACGAAAAATTATTGAAGATGGTCTTGCAGTGCGCGATGGCGTGCATTTTCTCAAGGTTTATGACATGCTGAGTTTATCAGATTATCTATTGCTTACCGTTTTTGAAAAGAATGTTAAACTGCCCGAAGGCAAAGAGTATTGGACACCGACCGTTTTTACTGAAGCCGCAAATAAATATTTTTTTGAATATATGAGGGGAAAAGGACGGTGAAGCTGTTTGTTCAAGGAAACCGCAGAAGAACAGCGCGCGAGAATTTACCCCGTTATTCTGAGCGAGTACAATCCGGAATGGCCGAAATGGTACGCGGAAGAAAAAGCGAACCTGGAACGGCTGATCGGCGCGAAAGATATCGCACGAATCAGCCATATCGGCAGTACGTCGGTTCCAGGACTTACAGCAAAGCCAACTGTGGATATCCTGCTTGAAATAAATGAGGATACGGACATCAACAGGCTGATTTCCGCCCTGCCGCCGCCGGAGTATATCTGCCTTAAAGACGCAGCCCTGACTATGCCGACTCAGCCGCCGCACGTGATGTTTTTGAAAGGATATCTGCCTGACGGCTTTGCCGAAAGGGTTTATCATATCCATGTGCGCTACCCCGGCGACTGGGATGAACCATACTTCCGCGATTACCTTATAGCGCATCCCGAAACGGCCGCAGAATATGCCGCGCTGAAAATCAGGCTGCACAAAGAGTTCGAGCACGACAGGGACGGTTATACAAAAGCAAAAAGCGAGTTTATCCGCGCGGTGACAGAGAGAGCGAGGAAGGACGCCTCCTTTTTTTGATTGTTTCGTACGGCAATCAAAAAAAGAAAGGAGCTTTTATATGAACTATGCCAATAATGTCTGGAAACTCTATGCCATCCGTTTCTTTCACAACCTGATCCCCGCCTATGTGATTGAAAGGCTGTTTTGGGAACAGCGGGGCATGACAATCCAGATGGTAGTATATACGGAGATCATATACGCGATAACCGTGGTTCTGCTTGAGATTCCAACCGGGATCATCGCCGATAAGTGGAGCCGGAAAAAAATGATTGTTATAGATGGTTTTCTCGGCTGCTGTGAGCTGCTTATACTGGTTTTCGCGAACAAATTCCGGCACTTTGCCGCGGCGATATTTCTGGCGGGGGTCGGACGGGCCGCATACAGCGGATCTGAAAATGCGCTGCTTTATGATTCGCTTCTTTCAAGCGGTAAAGAGCATAACTTTGAAAAATGTCTCGGACGCTTGAATGCGTGTGATTTTTCAGCGGCAATCCTCGCGGCGTTAAGCGGAAGCTTAATGGCAAGCCGGTTCGGATTCGAGTTTAACTATTGGGTATCCTTTGCCGGGATGTTTGTTTCGCTGTGCATTTCTTTTTTGCTCGCGGAGCCTGAAATAAAGAGCAGGCCGGATGCCCCAACCGCAATAAAAGAGTATGTGGCGGAATCGGTGCGCTTTTTCGGAAGGAATTACGGAGTATGCGTTGTACTGCTTTCCGGAATGGTCATGGGTGCGGCGCTTAATTTTATCGACGAATTCTGGCAGCTTTACGTAAACAGGCTTGGCATCCCTGTGATATTTTTCGGCTTGTTTTCGGCGGGGTTAAGTTTTATAAGACTTCCGGGTAACGTGCTTGCATACAGGCTTAAAAACAGGATGAGCTACAGGGGATTGATATCGGGAGTGGTTTTTGTCTTTACCGCCGGATTCTTATACATATCCGCGGTTAAAGGATACACAAGCCTTGCGGTGATCTTCGTTATCTGTGTTGTGTCGGGCGTTATGGAACCTTTAACTTCCGGATACTTGCATCACCGTATTGATTCTTCGATGAGAGCGACCATTGATTCGTTCCAGTCTCTCGGATTAAGAGTAATGATTATTATCGTGGGACTGGGCTTTGGCTTTTTCTCATCAAGATATGATATTTTCGGCGGCTACGGGTTTATCGCTTTGATATGCGGCGTGTTCCTGATATACTTTTTGGTTTCATCGAAAAAAATAATAGAATAAAATTATCAGGCATCAGCCCTTGCAAGTCAATGTAACCGAACCGGGGGCATTGACTTGCAAACATGCCGATGCCTGAGTCTGTTGATTGCGTTTACGGTATCATAACCGGTAAGAGATGACGGAAAATGCGAAGGGCCGGTTATTAGAGAGGCATGCCGTGCCCTCTGTATAATTCAGGATGTTCCAGCCGTTCTTTTACCATCTTTACGGCTATTTTTGCCGCGTCGTCATATGTTTTGTTTCCAAACTCGGCGGTTGATTTCGAAGGATCCCTGCTGGACATGATCCCATACTGAAGACTCTTTTCTGCTCTCGACAAATCGACAGTTTCGGGGTGCGACGCTAAAAGATGCGAGGTTTCCCAGCCGCCTGCGTGATCCCCGGGGGAATCGTATATATCACGCAGCAGTCTGAAATCGGCAAAAGCCCATGCGCCCATTTTTGCCCATTTTTTATCATAGCACCATTGATTGTAAAACAGTATCGCCGCCCTGGCATGATCCAGCAGTGGATAATGACCGACAACAAATACGGCAAGTTTAAAATCGTATGACGCGGCTTCCGCAAGAATGTGAACCAAATGATGATGATAGTGCTCAATCTGCTGGCTGTGCGAATAGGGATGCCTTTCCTCGTCAAAACATTCCAATGGGACTTTCATTCTCTCGGCGACGCCGGCTTTAAGATCGGGGGCCGTTTCAAGCAGTGAACCTACTCTGCTTTCTCCGTAATATACAGTCGGGAAAACCAGGCCGCCTCCAATTGTCGCGCATCTGACAGCCAATGCTTCCGCCTGCAGTCCGTCCGCTCCCATAGGATTATGCAATCCGTGCCATTCCAGTGTTCCAAGCGGTATATAAACTACAGGGAATTCCCGGCGCCTTTCGTATATTTGTTCCGGTCTTAATAAATGAAAACGTACTTCCATATATGCGTTCTCCCCTTTATCCTTTTACTCCGCCGATGGTAAGTCCGGAGATAAATGTTTTCTGATTCGCCAGGAACAGTATCATAATAGGTATGACCGATAAAACCGCCCCGGAAAACAATGCATTATAATTATTCCCGTAAGGCGAAAGGTATGTCTGCAGTCCTACGGTTAACGTAAAATTCCTGTTCGTTGACATAACAATTAAGGGCCAGAGAAAATCGTTCCATGCGGTCATTGCCTGCAATATTGCCATGGTACCGAAAGCAGGTATCATAATCGGGGCCATTATTTGATAATAAATGCGGAATTCACCGCAGCCGTCCACCCTTGCGGCATCCATAAGCTCTTTGGGCAGAGTTTGCGCATACTGCATGAAAAAATATATCGCAAATGCCGAAACCGCAAAAGGTATTACTACGCCGGTGTAAGTGTTAAGCAGCCCAAAACCCAACATTTCCCTGTATAACGGCAGCATCAGTATCTCCAGGGGAATCATCATCGTGCTCAGTATTATAACGACCAAAGGCCGTTTAAATTTAAAATCATACATTGTTACGCCGTAGCCTACAAGCGATGAAAAAAATAACGACACTACCGTATAGTATATGGTAATAATCAGGCTGTTTTTATACCAACTGAAATACAAGCCGTTGTCCTTTGTAAAAAGCAAGGCATAATTGTTTATGCTAAGCATATCCATGCTTATTTTCAAACTTAGTCCGTTTTTAAATACCTGGCTCATGTCCTCTATGAAAGAAGCAATTAGCAGATATACAAAAGGGCCGAGCGCGCATATTGATAATATCAGAAATATTATCGTAGTTGCAAGCCTGTACCCTACATAATACTTCTTCATGCTCTTCCCTCCTGTTTTCCTATTCCGAAGAACTTAATAAAAAGCATGTTGATAAGTATCAGGCAGATAAAAAGCAATACGGAAAGAGCCGACGCATAACCAAAGTCAAAGCTCGTAAACGCGGTCTTGTAAATGTACAGAACTATAGTCACTCCAATGCCGCCGGGCGTGTTGCCTCTCGGCCACAGCACATAGCTTTCTCCAAACATTCTTAAACCGCCGTAAACCAGGGTAGTACCGACAAAAATCAATATCGGCTTAAGTCCGGGTATAATAATATTCCAAAATTTCTGAAAAGAGTTTGCGCCATCAATGTCTGCGGCCTCGAATAACTCTTCGGGAATGCTTTGCAGTCCGCACAGGAAATACAGTGTGTTTGTTCCGAGCCAGCGCCATGTGGCGGTAACAACCAAAACAAAAATTCCGGATAGCCTCGTATCGTAAAGCCACTCCCGGGTGGGCAGATTCAGCAATGTCATCAGTCTGTTCAACGGTGTTGCTTCGCCGCCGGCAAAAAATAACCTGAAATATATACCCGCTACCACAATGGAGGTTAAAGCCGGCAGGTATATGGCTGATCTGAACCCGTTGCGGAATAATGTTTTTTTATTATTCAGCCCGACAGCTATTAAAACTCCAAGGACAATATTTACGACAACTATGCCGATGGTAAACAAAACGCTGTTCATCACAGCCGACCCTATATGAATATCCGCAGACAGCCGTTTGTAATTATTAAACCCCACAAATGACCAGGATTCAAGGCTCTCTATTTTCTGAAAGCTCATCACAAACATATAGATTACAGGGTAAAGAAAAAATAATACAAAAGATATAACAAACGGCAGTGTAAAAAAATAGGGGGCTTTTTTCACTGCATTATAATAATGTCGATTCTTATGCCCATTCATTTACCAAAACCTCCGTTCCGCTGAAGGGCAAGCTATACATAAAAAAGATTACGGGGTGTATGGGTTTACATACACCCCATCGAATATGTTATTTGCTGCTCTTTAATTCATTTGCCGCTTCTTTCAGGGCTTCTGCCGGTGTAAGGTTCTTTTCGCTTAATGCTTTGAACAGAACATTCTTAGCCACGAGTTCATTAGCTTTCGGGAACTGTTCGTGGGTGATGTACGTCGGATAGAATTCGTCTTTCATTTTCATGATTATTTCGAATATATCGGGCCCGAAGTAGTCGGTATATTTGTTCGGCACCTTCATTACGTCGGTCTCCCAGATATCCCAGCGCAGAGGGTCAAAACCTAACACGTTCCAAATCTGGGCTGCGCCCTCGGGGCTGACTTTGGCGTCAAACAAAAATCTCTTCGCAAGATCCGGGTTTTTGCACTGAACGGTAACACATGTCCCTGTACCGCCGAAAACAGGCGCAACATCGTTGTCGGTCCACTTCGGTATCGGAGCGATTTGTACCTTGCCTTTAAGCTCGGGCATATAGTCGGTAAATCTTCCCATATACCAAAGAGGCAACAACATAGACGCGGCGCCGCCCTTTGCCATGAACCCGAAATATTCTTCGGTGTGGAAGTTTCCACCCGGTGTTGTTATTGCTGTTCCTTCTTCGAGCATGTCAAGCATAAACTGAAGTGTTTTTACATTAATGTCGTTATCTATGATGCATTCGCCGTTTCTGTCAAAATAATCGGATTTCTGCTCTGTGATCATAATGTAATAGCACCATGAATCGCTTATCTCGAAAGTAATAATCGGTTTCCCTGTTTTCTCAAGAACTAATTTGCCCGCGTTGCGCAAATCATCCCAATATTTTAAGTCTTCTACTTTAACACCGGCCTGGTCTAAGATTTCGGTATTGTAGTATATGACCGGAGCGCCAACATGATATTCAATGCCGTAATATGTGTCGCCCTTTTTATAGATGTCCAGAACAGCCTCGAGGAAACTGCTCTTTTCGGCTTCAATAATATCATTCAGCGGTACAAAGCCTACATTATTACCCTTCATGAAGTTGCTGAACTTTGCTACGTTGACATCTACTATATCAGGGGCTCCCTGGCCTGACTGAAGAGTGATAAGCAGCTTGTTATGCATATCTTCTACCGGATAAGTTTCGCAGCTTAAGTTAATTGTCTCGTTCGGATTATTTGTGTTCCATCTGTTTGCCGCGTCATTAAAAAATTCGGTATGCTGTTCAACGTATGTCCAGAAAGTTAACGCGGTTGCTTCTGCAGGTTTTTTATCGGTCGGAGTGCCTGTGTTACCCGTATTGCCGGTGCTGCATGCCGCAAGCGGTACGACCAGCATCATTACGCATAACACTAATGTCAGATACTTTTTCATTTAGTTTCCCCTCCTATAGACAGTAATTAGTTATTGATGTTTCGGCGCCTAAACATAATAACCCTGTATAAAATTATATAAACCAGTATTTTTAGAAACAATTAACGATTTTTACATAAGACTGCACCTTTTTTACCTGATATCCCGTCTATGCCTGATTGCTGTCTTTCTTTTTGTGTTCAAGGGGCGTAATCCCAATGTATTTTTTGTATAATTTAAAGAAATAGTTATAGTTCTGGATACCGACTTTATATGAGATTTCCTTCAGTGAGTATTTACCTTCATTAATTAACGATGCGGCTTTATCCATCCGGATTTTGTTGAGATAATCGATTATGTTCTGCCCGGTGTCATTCTTGAACAACCTCGATAAATATGAACTGTTGACGTTAATTGCCTCGGCTATATCGCTTAACGAAATGTTCCGGTCGTAGTTCTCTTCGATATAGTATATTGCTTTGCGCGTATTTTCGTTATATTGCCTGTAAGTTTGAATGCGCTGCATGCACTCGTATAATTCGCAGTATCTTTTTGCAAACCAGTCTTTAAGCGCTGTGATATTCATGGATTTAATCTCTTTCTGATAGTTAAGATCGCTCTGCTGAAAAGCTTTATCGAGGGATAAATCATTTGCCCGTGTTTCCCTGATAAGTATATTGATTAATTCAGCAAGCACCAGTTGAATATCTTCGCTGCTGCAATTACTGAATTTATCGAATATCCTGTTTATGACCGCGTCAGGTGTGAATCCGCCTTTTCCCCTTAATGAATCTACAAGAGCTTTTTCATCGGAAATGTCTAAAGTCAATATTTTATCTGCTTCGGGTTTATCGCCTGCTTCCGCTATAAAGCTGGATTTTCCCCGGAACCGGTTTTCAACCAGAGCCTTCACGGCTTGCTCGTAATAATGTGAGATCTCCATGATATCAGTACAGATATCGCTTACTCCGAAAGAAACCGGTTCATTGAGGAACCTCATCACATTGTTGTTCATTTGGGACAATATCCGGTGATAATTCTCCTTAAACAGGCTGAGGTTGTTTTTAATTGCGGGGATTAAAACCAGGATCCTGTTGCGCCCGATGATAGTTACGACAATCCCGTAATCGGAACTTACGGATTCTTTCATAATGCTGCAGACTGAATAAAGAAATTTATAATAATCGCTTTCATTGAGATTATTAATTAATTCGTTATTATCAGGTTCCGCAACCGCGACAATTAAACCTTGCAGCAAATCATCCATATGCAGCCGCTTTAAGCGTAACTCAACGTCCTCTCTGCTGCCCGCGCAGCCGGAAATCAGCAGCAGCAGAAACTCCTGTATCAGATTGTCTGTGCTGGCGATAGCCTGGGCGGGCTTGTCCTTTGCTTTTGGAGCAAGTCTTTTTACTGCCGAATTTAAAACATCGAGCAGCTTGTCCGTACTCAACTGGTTTTTCAGCAGGTAATCTTCCGCACCGTTCTTCAAACTGCTCCGCACATAATGAAAATCGTTATATCCGCTTAACGCAATGATACTCGTATTTTTTTTAAATCTTTTAACATAGTCAATCAGTTCAACTCCGTTGATTATCGGCATGCTGATATCGGTGATAACTATATCGGGTTCAAAGGCTTCTATTTTTTCTATGGCCTCCTTGCCGTTACGCGCCTCGTCTATAATGGTATAACCTGCTTTTTCCCAATCCAGTAAACTTTTCATTCTGGTTCTGAATACCGTATCATCGTCAACGATCAGGATTGAATACAATTTATTCCCCCCCTTTATTAACGGTTATGAACGGCAGACAGATATTAACCGTTGTAAATACGCCCTTTACACTGTTTATTTCAAGACCGTACTTAGGTCCGTATAACAGTTTAATCCGATCCTGCGTATTTGAGATTCCGATTCCATGGAGCCTGGAATTCCGGTTGTGATCATCGGATTGCAGCAGCAGGTCTATCTGTTCCTGGGACATGCCAATCCCATTGTCCGTTATGGAGAAGTACAGCCTGTCATCCTGCCTGAAGCCTTTAATGACAATCAATCCTTTTTTGCATGAAGGCTCAATGCCGTGTATGAGTGCGTTTTCCAATATGGGCTGCAGCAGGAACCTGGGTACAAGACAGGAAAGAACGGAAGAATCTATGTTGAACTCGACGGAAAAACGGCCGAATAAGCGATATTCCTGCATTGTAATATAGCTTTTCAGTAATGAAATTTCTTCTTCAACCGTAATCTGGCTGTTATCATTTTTCATGCAGCCGTTCAACAGGTTCACTATGGAATCAACCAACTTTACAATATTATCTTCTTTCTTTACGGATGCGATATAGGATACCGTATTTAAGACGTTTGACAGGAAATGAGGATTTATCTGGGCCTGGAGCGCCCTGATTTCAAGCTCCTTTTTCTGCGTTTCCTGTCTTTTTATATCCTGTATCAATCTCTTTATTTCGGTTGTCATTTCATTGAAGCATCTGTTCAGTTCACTGAATTCATCGTTGTTTTTATCCTCTATAGAAATATCGAGCTCACCGTTTTTAAAGCTGTTGATTCCGTGAACAAGCTGTCTTATAGGGGTTACAATGCTTCTTGACATTATATAGTTAAGGAATAGGGCGAACAAAAGAAAGCAGATTCCGATAATAAATATATTATAGAGTAAATGCACCGACTCCGAGTAAAGGTAATCAAACCGAATAAGCGCCACAATATACCAGTCGGCCTGCTGGATCTTCGTAAATGTGGCAAGGTATGAGTCGCCGCCTATTTTGCATTTAAAACTTCTGTCATCTGATGCTTTATTGATCTCATTCAGGATATCCGGCTCATGGTACGGCAGGGCAACCTGCGCGTAGTCTCCGGCGGTTGAAACAACTATGTTGTCCGAATTTAAAACGAATAACTGGGAACCGGCGCCGATATCAATGCCCCTGAACGTACTCGAAATTTTCGATTCATCAACACGCATTAAGATATATCCTATTTGATTACCGGTCTCCAAGGATTTTACCGCTCTGATAAGTATAATGCTTTCCCGATCCCCGAATACTTTCTTAGCCAGCCCTTGTTCATAATCTGAATTTACCGGCATCCAAAGAGACAATCCGTCCAAATCCCTGGCACGTTCAACGAGAAGTTCAAGGTTCTCTGTTTTCGGCATAAACCAGAAATTGCTCTCGCCGTATGCGTTAATTCTGTTAAGGTCGGTTGTGTAAATAATGATTTCGGCAACATTATAGCTGAATATATATTTTTTGTTTATATAATCAGAAAGCTCGTCCTCAATTTTATTCAGTTCATACCTGCTTAAATTATCGTAATTTGTTAAAGTCTTCTGGACCAAATCATGATATGCTATTTCAGTCGCGTCATTAATAATAGCCTGCAGTTTGGAACCCAGGTTGATACCCACCTGATCGATTGTTTCAGAAACGGAATGCCTCATTTTATTATATATTGCATTGCTTCCCTGCATATAAGAAAAATAACCTACCGCCAGTACAGGAAGCACTGTTATCAGTACAAACCCGATTTTAAGTCTCGTTGATACATTCCTTGTTCGCAATAGTGAACATAATGAATTTATGATGTCATTAAAGGTGTTTTTGATTTTGTTTTTTTTCATTGATATCACCCTTATCTTTGCCTAGGCAGTGCTAAAAATTTTCAATTTATTGCGACTTAAAACTTTTATCAGATGTACAGATGTTTTTCATAAAAAATTTGAAGTGCTTTACTGAAGGCTAAACGGCCTGAAGTTAAGCGCTCCTTACCGAAATGAACATTTTTTATATACATATTCTTTTGTTAACTCAAGAAAACAGGGAGTTTGTCTTTGCTTTTTAAAATATATCACCATATTACAAGCAAGTCAACGCCGGAAAGGATATGTAATATTTTCAATAGTCCGATAGTCCTCTTTTTTTAGTAATAAATTCTAATTGACACTAACAATGGAAATATGATATTTTTTAAAGCGCATGTAATAAATTACAGCTCTTCCAGGTATTATTCCGCTGTATCGTTTTATGCCTTTTTACTCACCGGGCAGCGTTTTAATAGCAGCGGTCGGAAGCGTTGCCGACGGAACACCGGAAAAACTGATTGACAGGTGGACCGGCAAAGAATACCCGGCTGCACCGGACAAAACGGCGCATTAATCTACGGGTATGACAATGGGGAAGGAAAAATCGGCCGCTGCATAACTATAAGAACATTAAAGGCGGAACGATAAACTACGAAACGGGCGAAGTGGCTGTTGAGTTTAAAGACAATGTTACGCACGGAAAAGGCTTTATTCAGGTAGCCTACGCTCCCAACAACCGCCAGATTAGAAAAATTACCGGTACGAATGGTGTTTTCAGGGATACCCTGGAACGCAAGCGGTACGCATTTACCGCGTTCCGAAGGTTTGGCCGCAATAGTTTCCCCCCTTTAAAAGGCCGGTTTCGATTTACCGGCCTTCTGCCATTAAAAGCGGTAAGCATTGTCTTATGGAATATTTCAGGAGGTAAGGTTATGCGGACTCTTTATCACGGAAATAAACCGGCTTGCATTCTATCCTTGTTATTAAGCATATATATCATCTGCGGGCTGTTTGTCCTCCAGGCCTGTTTTGCGTCGATGCCCGGTGCGAATGCTTCCTTGCAAAGAAAGATTCAAAGGATACTAAACCAGATCAAAGCCATAGTCCAGGTACCGGTCTATATGCTCGGGACGGTGTGCCAGTAATATCGAGTATAAAATTTTATACCGCTTCACTTTCAAATCCGTACGAAACGCAAATATAAACGTAATAGCAGTAAGAACAAGTATCGCAGATATTATCAGTTTTTTCCGCATTGAAAACTATACTCCCGCAGTTAATCAGGTTTTTTACCTGTCTGTCTGTTTATAGTTCCAAAAGTTATTTTACCATATTGCCGCGGTTCCTTTTCCTGCAAAATCTATTATACTTGACATGGTCTATATAGAAATGCATAATGGAATGGATATACAGGGAAAGAATGATTATTACTATGGCTTTGGATAAACATGATTTAACCCGTGGAGGCATTCTGAAAAAGCTGCTGCAGGTAGCGGTGCCCATTATGGGTACAACGCTAATGCAGATGACGTATAACCTTACCGATATGTTCTGGCTCGGCCGTACGGAGCAGGCTGTGATATCCGTGGCGGCAAGCGGGCTGGCGGGCATGTACATGTGGCTCGGTATGGCGCTTTTGATGATTGGGCGCATGGGATCGGAAATAGGTACATCACAGAATCTGGGCAGGAGAGATATCGCGTCTGCTCTGGGCTACGCGCAGGATTCCGCGCGGATAGCTTTGCTTTTCGGAATTTTATACGGATCTGTGCTGATTGTATTTGCTGAGCCGCTTGTATTGCTGTTTCGGGTCAGTGAGCGGAACGTGTTTGACAATACCTGCGCATATCTTCGAATTGTAGGTATCGGCGTACCCTTTACTTATCTGTCCGCCGCAATAACGGGTGCGTTCAACGGCGCGGGCAACTCTCGTTTAAGCTTCCGGGCAAACGCCATAGGGCTTGTTGTGAACATGATACTCGATCCGCTTATGATCCTCGTATTGGGGTGGAATGTTAAGGGCGCGGCTGTCGCGACGGTTATTGCCCAGGTTACGGTTTGCTCGCTTTTTGTATTGTTCGTAAAACGTCATCCGAACAGGCCATTTGAACATTATCGCATTCTGGGACGAACAGACATGGCAAGAACGCGGCAGATCATGAAATGGAGCCTGCCCATAGCGGCAGAGAGCGGCGCTTTTACATTGCTTGCAATGGTTGTTACGGGAATGGTGTCAGCGTGGTATGGGGAAACCGCCGTGGCGGTGCAGCGTGTAGGCAGCCAGATAGAATCGTTATCGTGGCTCATTGGAGGCGGGTTTTCTTCGGCCGTTACATCTTTTGCAGGCCAGAACTACGGTGCGCGTAAATGGGAACGCATCAGAAAGGGCTATAATATTTCGCTTACCACTTTGCTGGTTTGGGAAGGACTTGTGACTATATTGCTGATATTTGGCGGGCGGTTCCTTTTCTCGCTTTTCCTTCGGGAACCTCCCGAAATTCTGGACATGGGAGAAACTTACCTGCGCATACTTGCCGTGTGCCAGATTTTTATGGCGCTTGAGGGTGCATGTTCAGGTACTTTCAGGGGTATGGGCCGGACCTTGCCGCCGAGCCTGTGCAGTATTGCATCAAATGTTCTCCGCCCGCTTATTTGCTGGCTGCTTGCCCAATGGATGGGGTTAAACGGGTTGTGGCTGGGTGTTACGGTTTCGGCGATACTTCGCGGTTTAGCGATGTTTATTTGGTTTACGATCTATAAGCGCAAATTACCGCGGTTTGATGAGCCCGAAGCTGCGGTAAATATTTAATTTTATTATATAAACAGCTTTTCACTCATCAGCGCTTTTTATATCATTGTCTGTTAAGCGGTTTTCCCGTTGTTTCAGTAAAAAATATATTAGAATAACAGATTGTGGAATAACTTGCAATGTGATATACTTTTATTGTAACAGATAAATTATTGAATACATCGTGCGGAAAAACGGGAAACAGTGATATTATTGACAATACGCATGGTTCGGGCGCAAATCCTGTAAACCACGGAAATGATGCAGACAGCACTCGAGATTCCAACACCGATTTAATAAACGCGGATAATAAACCCGTCACCGATCCGGAAAACACCGGGTATGGAAACGGTGCTGCAGAGCTTGACGCATCGGTCCTCAAAAGGGTTGTAATTACCGATCTTCAGCAAAATAACAAAGTTGAGTATAGCGAAGTCGGTTTAATAAAAGAGTTATGCGCTTTGCTTGGGAGTCTTAAATATTATGAACCTGAAACAGAATGGGAACCTTATTACCGGGTTGATTTTATTGACACCCGCGGAGATTTAGCGTTATCAATAACGACAAGCGGCAGAGCCGTATCCTTTGACAGGGACATAAAAATCAACGGTGTTATCCTGAAAAAAGGGCTTTATGAAACGGAGCAGTGGATTTATGAACACATGATAAAGTTCTACGAAGGGCAGATCCTTGATCCTGCCTGTTTGGGGTATCCTGCAGGGTTAAAAACGCCGAAGGAATTCATATACCAGGAGATATCCGATAAAGGGAACACGAAGGTAAACAGTTACGAAGTCAATACCGCGATTTATAATTTTCTCGAACAATTCTTTGCGGGTAAGAAGTTCAACATACTCAAAAGCAGAAGATATTTCAGCTATGGCGAATTAGAAAAAGCAATTACCGACGCAAGGCAGAACAGCCAAAGCATTATCGTTTATACGAGCGGTCTCGAATCAGCTCTTGAGATATATTCGGACAGCCCCGTTAAACAATTCGCAAAGATCGACGCCATTTATCTTTCGGAAATTCCCGAAAAGCCGGGAGTTTATAGAATGATAACGGGCAATATGGAATTTGAAATAGAAACGGGAAGTGATTTTGCTGCCGGGTTTAAAAGCATCTTCGAAGAGAACAGGCGCGTATCCCGCAGCCTTACACCCGATGACTTAAAAACCCTGTATGAGGAAAATAAACCAATTTACATGGAATATGTATGCAAGAACCTCGGTGTGACAAAATGGACCGAAAGGCCGCCCGAAAGGCTTGAGATAACAACGGTGGAATCGGGTGTACCTAACGATCCTTATACTGCAGTTTCTTTCTACACTCCTTTTGAAGTTATGCTGCTGATTTACAAGGGCGGAAACGGGCAGCCCTGGCGGTATATTGGCTATATTACATTTGGCGGCAGAGGCGCGGCCGCCGAATACGGGATTGAAACCTGGAACGGGCATACATGGATAACAGGAAACAGGTCCGGAGGCCATGGGACCGGAGAATCAAGGTATTATCACGAATGGTACGAACTGACGGATAACGGCGTAAGGCTTGTCCTGAGCTTTCCTTATGACGAATATATGGTTGAATACATGGGCGGATATATCCTGAAGGCTGAAAAGATAAAGATTGCTGCCGGTGATAATATGAAAATTGCGGTGGATTTTTTGTTAGAGAAGCGTTATCCGCTTGATCTGAACATATCGGACGACCATGGGCATGTAGTAATCAGTACGAAAATACAAACGGAATATGAATGGGACGATAAAAACGGCGTCTTCATTTCCGGGTATCCCGCCGATGAACTGGGAACACCTCTTTTCGTACATGAAAATGCTGATATAACAAAGCAGTGCGATAAAATCCTGGAGCAGTATTATAATGAACTTGTTGACAGCATTAAGGACATAGAAGCTGAGAATAATGAATTTTCCAGGAGAGTAAGAGTCGAGGGCTTGAAAACGTTTTTAGATGACTGCAGCGACGGACGGATGAAAGCCGATCTGGTAAAAATGATAGATTAATATGAACGGCCTTATGATAAATATTCCGTTATTTCTGCCAAAGTTGCTGAACGATGATAAGATAAATAAGATCCTCCTGTGTCAAATCCGATAATGAATTCGTAAACTCAGATGTCCCTACGGGGACATTCATTATAAGATTTCGATATTTCTTTATAAGATTTCATATTCTAAATAATATTAATATCCCTTAAT
>JAAYXD010000049.1 GCA_012516065.1 Clostridiaceae bacterium | reverse complement strand
TACCGATAGTATTCCATTGAAATTTGGCAGAAATATTTAATAAAGATTTTAATATTTCGGAGATACTAAAATAAGCCGAAATTAACCTCATTGTTATGTGCGGGCAAAAAACGGTGTATTCGGACATTTGGAGGCGACATTATGAATAAGAACCAGTACGGGCATTTCCGTTATCTGCTTGAGCAGCTCAGGCAGGAGCATATGGATGTAATCAATGATATGCTGCAGGGCGCGCCTCATGGGTACCGGTCGCATGAAGACAGCGAACTTTCGCGTTACGACAACCATCCGGCCGATGTCGCGACCGAACTTTTCGATACCGAGCATAATGCGGCACTGAAAGAAAGTGAAGAATTTACCGTCAGGGAAATTGACGACGCGCTGAACAGAATTAAAGACGGCACTTACGGGATTTGCGAGCTCTGCGGCAGGCATATAGACAGAAAACGGCTTGAAGTGCTGCCGTACGCAAGGAATTGTATTGACTGTGAAACAGTCAGGGAACGCGAAAAAAGACTTGATGAAATAAGCAAGTCAAAGCACAGGCCCGTTGAAGAGGATGTACTCGAGAAGGTTATGCGCGGGGATTTCCTGCATGATACGGAAGGAGATGAGCCGTATGAAGGCAGACAGGCGCTCGAAGAAGTTCTGAAATACGGTTCGTCGGATACGCCGCAGGACGGCGCGACAATGTGAGCCTGCCGCGGGCAGGCTTTTTCTTTTTCTATGAATGTTAATGGGAGCACGGCCATATATATAAGCATGTATTTTTCCGTTTTGCTCAAAACCGGCCGGATATAAAGCGGTATTATCCGGATAACTCATCCGTGCCTGTTTTGATGAAGAGGTTTTATGAAAAAGAATTCATTGAAACGGAACACGCTTATATTAACCATATCAGGTTTTTTTGTCAAAATTATCGGCTTTTTCTACCGAATTTATATTGCAAATACAATCGGCGCCGAGGGCATGGGTCTTTTTCAGCTTGTTCTGCCGGTGTACAACCTGGTACTGCTTGGTTTAACGGCGGGCGTCGGGGTCGCCGTATCAAGACTTGTTGCTGAGGAAACAGCGAGGGGAAAACACAGGAACTCAATTCGCATTGCGGTTGTAGCCGGAATAATGGTTTTTATTTCGGCTGTTTTTATAGTGTCGATCCTGCTTTTTAACCTGGATTTTGTCGTTAATTACCTCGTAGGCGATATACGGACGAAAAGCGCGTTATACTGGCTTCTGCCGTCAATCCCGGTTATTGCCGGAATTACTGCGCTGAAAGGGTATTTTTACGGAAAACAGGAAATGATACCGAACGCGATATCGCAGGTCGTTGAACAGGCGGTAAAGATGCTCGTAATATATTTGATAGCGGATCGGTTTATATACGGGGATTATGAAAGAAAATGCCTTTTTGCCACATTAGGCATGATTGCCGGGGAGCTTGCAAATGTATTGGTTGTGTATGCGGCATTCCGTATCCGGAGGATAAAGAAAACGGCAGAATCGGATAAGAGGCTCATGCGCAAAAGGGATATAGGAAAAGTTATTTTGAAAATATCACTTCCCATCACCGCTAACCGTTTAATTCTTTCTCTTCTGGGAACGGTAGAGTTTTTACTGATTCCGCAGCGTCTCGCAATTTACGGCCTGACTCCTAATGAAGCGTTAATTGAGTACGGTAAATTAACAGGGATGGCATCACCGGTCATTTCGTTCCCGTCGATGCTGACATCTGCGCTCGCGATAGCCCTTGTACCCGCTATAGCGGAATCCGTTGCGAGAAACAGGGTATCCGCGGCAAACAGACAGATTTCGCGTTCAATACGTGTAACGCTTGTCCTTGGTTTTTTCTTCACAAGCCTTTTTATCTCATTTTCAAATGAAATATCAAATATAGTATATCCGGGTCAGAATGTCGGGCGAATGCTGTATCTTCTTTCATTTACGGGCGTTTTTTTCTATCTGCAGCAGACACTTTTGGGAATTTTGAACGGTCTGGGGAGAGAAACCGAAACATTGAAACATTCAATGCTGAGCAGTGTTATAAGGATCGGCTTTATATGGTTTGCAATTCCGCTGTTCGGTCTTGAAGCATATATTGCCGCGATTGTAATAAGCAACTTTATCAGTGTTTCGCTGAATATACATACGACAATTAAAACAACAGGCATGGCTATTGAAAGAGGCGATTGGCTGATAAAACCTCTTATCGCGTGTATTTCGGGCATAGTTCTTGCTCCCGCGGTAAAAATGCTGTCTTTATCAATTATTGTATCCCCTGTTCCGGTCCTGTTCATTTCAGCAGGGATCACAGGAATGCTCATGATTGTCATGCTTATACTGCTGGGGGTTTTCGACTTAAAGGACATACGCCATATGCTGCCGTTACATATTGATAAGTTCAGAAAATTATAGCAAAAGAACGGACCTGCTATACCCCTTAAGGAATGCCGATTGCAGCTTTCGTATTGTCTGATATAATTAAAAATAGAAATTTCAGTAATTGAAGTTGAGGTAAACCGATATGTGTGATACTTTGTGCGTTTTTCCTCCATATACCGAACAGGGTACGGTTCTTTTTGCAAAAAACAGTGACCGTAGTCCCAATGAGCCTCATCTGGTAGTACGTATTCCCGAGAAAAAGCATACTGCCGGCAGTCCGTTAAAACTTACGTACATCACAATTCCGCAGGTTGAATATACATACGCGGCAGTATTGTGCAAGCCTTCATGGATATGGGGCGCTGAAATGGGTGTAAACTCTGCGTCCGTCGCAATAGGAAACGAAGCGGTATTTACGAGGGTAAAACGCGGTCCGGAGGCATTAACCGGCATGGACCTGGTGTGCCTGGCTCTTGAAAGATGCGATACCGCAAGGAAAGCAGTCGAACTGATTACTTCCCTGCTTGAGAAATACGGACAGGGCGGAAACTGCGGATTTGATCATGAATTCTATTATGATAACAGTTTTCTTGTTGTCGATCCGAAAGAAGGATATGTTATTGAAACGGCGGGCAAACGATGGGTGGCTGTGAAAGTTTCGGAAAAACATGCGATATCCAACCGGTTGAGTATCCGTAATGAGCATATTTACCGCGGCGGAGTGGCTGAAGGTTTTGATTTTGCCGGCAGGCTGACCAATCCGGTATATACATTTTTTTCGGGTTCGAAAAAAAGGCTTCAGTGTTCGTATTCGTCAATTCAAAAGAACATGGATGCGGCATTAATGATGGAAGCATTAAGAAAGCATTACCCGAAAGATCATCCGAATGTATTCAGGCGCGGCAGCGTACGAAGCGTCTGCATGCACGCAGGCGGGCTTGTCGGTGATCATACTACCGGGAGCCTTGTCGCGGTACTGCGTGAAAATAAGCCTTCAACGCTTTGGGTTACAGGCTCTTCCACTCCATGTATTTCCTGTTTCAAACCTGTATTTGTGGAAATTGATTCAGGCTCCCCGGTTTTCAATGATGAAACCGAAGCCAAAAAATACTGGCTGAAGCGGGAGGCGATTCATCGAAGCGTCCTGGCGGGCATTGTCAGTCCGGATGTTCTTCGCAGCCGGTTCAGCGAACTTGAAAATGATTTTGTATCCCGCGAAAGGGAACTGCTTAATAATGCAAATCCGGATATTCGGGAACTGAAACAGTTTTCTGCCGAAGCGTCCGAAAAGGAAGAAAGGATAGTATCCGAATTTCTGAGCGGAAAAGATTGGAGAATGCCTTCAAAGAACCGGTTCGGCCGTTATTGGAACAAAAAGAATAAGGAATTGGAGAAGATTTCATAAAATCTTTTACTCAGAACTTATGAAACGTAATGCAGGTTATGGGTTTTGCGATTAAACGGAACCGGACTCTTTAACTGTCCCCGAAAAATGATATACGATGAAATCTGAAGATAATAAAAGGAATCAGGAGTTATTCCCTCTTAATTAAGCATAATAATCCGTTATAGTCAAAGAAAGTCAAAATCAAAGTTTGAACTTGGTAATTAATTCTTTTAAAATAAAGGCGAAAGGTCAAAGTTAGTCAAAGTAAAAAATATTAACTGGAGGTGTTGATAATGTTCGGATTGATACCTTATATCAGAAGAAATACAGGTTTGGCAAGAAGGGATGACATCTGGAACATTGACAGGCTGTTTGACGATTTCTTCAACGATTCATTCTTCGGCAGATGGGTTAATACACCCGTCAGAGCGGACATCCGTGAAACTGAAAATGAGTGGCTTATAGATGCTGAACTGCCGGGAGTGGATAAGAAAGATATCCAAATCGAATTAAACGACGGTCTGCTTACAATTTCTGTTGAACAGAAAAAGGAGGTAAACGAAGAAAACGAAAACTACATTCGCCGTGAAAGAGCTTACGGGAATTACAAGAAAAGCTTTTATGTAGAAGACGTTAAGGAAGATGAAATTAAGGCATCATACAAGGATGGCATACTTTCGATAGTTCTTCCGAAGGCGAAGCCGGATAAAAAGAAAAAAGTAAAAATAGATGTACAGTAAGGATGATGAGCGATGGTTTTACTGCTTGCGATAATTTCCTCCCTTATTCTATTGATCAGCGTTTCGCATGTCAACCGGTACGGCAGCAGAAATGCTCTTCAATACTCGTACGTATTAGTTAACGACACAACTGAAACAGGCAGGTGAGATAATTCTCACCTGCCTGTTTCGTGTATATGATTAATATCATTCACATCAGTTGAAACTATTGACGGTTTGAACGGAAACGTACCAATTCAGTTTCTTTTGTTGTTTTGCCGATTGATTGTGGTTTGCGAACAATATATAATGATACTTGTAGAAAGTTTTGTAATAATAACGAAAAAAACAATTTTCACCGGCTGTATCGGAACCGGATTTTTTTGTTGCGGAGGATGATCGCGAAATGACCGGGTATAGTATAAAAACAATAAAAAATAACCCGACACTTGAAGGAATGGCGGCTCTTGTTCCCGATGTTGTTTTTTCAAACGCAGCGGGAGCGGAACTGAAAATGCAAATTATCAGGCCGTGGAAAGATGAGAACAGCGCCTTACCGAAACAAAAAAGCCCTTTGATTGTGTTCCTGCAGGGCAGTGCCTGGACTTTCCCGAATGTTTATTATCAAATCCCGCAGCTTTCGGAATTTGCAAGAATGGGTTATGTTGTCGCGACGATAACACACCGAAATTTTAATGACGGATATCCGGCTCCTGCTTTTTTGCAGGATGCAAAAACGGCAATCCGGTACCTTCGCAAAAACGCCGAAGAGTACGGTATTGATACGGAACGTGTATGTTTTTGGGGAACATCATCCGGAGGAAATACATCGCTGCTTGTCGCGCTGACAGGGGATGATCCGAAATACAAAACTGATGAGTATGCGGAGTACTCCGACAGCGTTTCAGTGGCCATTGACTGTTTTGGACCTACGGATTTGGTAAGGCTTTCGAAACTTGCCGAGGCAACGGGGAATTCTTCATTGCTTGAAGGGCTTGTCGGCGGAAAGCTGTCCGAACATATGGAGCTTTTGGAAGAAATAAGTCCGCTGCGGATCATCCGGAAAAACAAAAAATACCCACCGATTCTCATACTGCACGGCGATGCCGACGAACTTGTCCCGTACGATGAAAGCCTTAACATGTATAAAGCTTTGATTGATAACGGTAATGAAGCGGAAATGATTCGTGTTGAAAACGCTCCCCATGAGCATTCTTTCTGGAGCCGCGAGCTGCTTGCGGAAATAGCGGACTTTATCAAACGAAAACTGTAAGGAGCATCAAAATGAACGCAAATGAAAAGATTCAATTACTGCGCAGTCATATGAAAAAATACGGGCTGGATGCGTATATTGTTCCAAGCTCGGATCCGCATTTAAGCGAGTATGTTGCCGATCACTGGAAAGCAAGAGCGTGGATATCCGGTTTTACGGGCTCGGCAGGCACATTTGCCGCTACAATGGAAGAAAGCGGCCTGTGGACCGACGGCAGGTATTTCATCCAGGCCGAAAGGCAATTGGCAGGCTCTGAAATTGAATTATTTAAAATGGGCAATCAGGGAGTTCCGTCATATACGGAATGGATTGCTCATAAATTGAAAAGCGGGGAATGTGTCGGTTTTGACGGAAAAACTCTTTCGGTCCACAGCTTCAGGGAAATGGAGAAAAAGTTATCCTTAAAAGGAATACGGATCAACAAAAGCCATGACATTATTGCGGACATATGGGAAGACAGGCCGCAGATACCTTCTTGTACGGTTTTCAGCCATGATATAAAATATACGGGCATGTCGGCGAAAGAGAAAATTGAAAAAGTAAGGGAAGAAATGAAAAAGGTAAACACGGATAATTACCTTATCAGCAGCCTTGACGATATAGCATGGCTTTTTAATATCCGGGGCGGTGATATCCCGTACATTTGCGTGGCAATAGCCTATGCGCTGATATCAACGGATAAGGCATATCTGTTTATCAACCCTGAAAAGATTGCGGATGATGTAAGGAGAACCCTTGAAGATAATGAAATTGAGATCCTGGATTATGATGCCGTAAAGGAAAAGCTTGAGAAACTGGATAATAAACAAAGCATTGCTTTTGATATAAAGAGAACCAACTGCTGGCTGTACGATTCCATACCTTCCGGTTGCAGGAAGATAGAAGTTGATGAAATAACCGCGACATTAAAAGCCGTAAAAAACGAAACGGAGATTGAGAATATTAAAAAATGCCAGATAAACGACGGAATTGCGATGATTAAATTCCTTCTGTGGCTTGATAAAAATATCGGCAGGCAGGAAATAAGCGAAATTACGGTTTCGGAGAAACTTAAACAGTTAAGATCCGAGCAGCCCGGCAATATCGGTATAAGCTTTGAAACTATAGCGGGATATAAAGATCACGGGGCGATGATGCATTACTCCGCTACGGAAGAAACTAAGTACATGCTCGAAGACAGGGGAATTATGGTGCTTGATTCCGGAGGGCAGTATCTGAATGGCACAACGGATATCACAAGGACCATTGTTTTTAATGATATCACCGAAGAGGAAAAAACTGATTTTACGCTTGTTCTGAAAGCCCATATAGCGCTCGCTTCAACAAAATTCCTTTACGGGGCAACGGGTTCAAATCTTGATGTACTTGCAAGAAAGCCTTTATGGGAACTGGGCCTGGATTATAAGTGCGGAACCGGACATGGAGTAGGCTATTGTCTTAGTGTGCATGAAGGCCCCCAGTCAATAAGTCCCAGACCAAATAACATTAAGCTCGAAAAGGGAATGATTGTTACTATTGAACCGGGTATTTACCGGGAGGGCAAACACGGCGTAAGGATTGAAAACATGGTTCTTGTTGTCGAGGATGAAAAAACCGAATTTGGACAGTATATGAGGTTTGAACCGATTACGCTGTGTCCTATCAGCCTGAAAGGCATTAACCCGGACATGCTTACGGAGCAGGAAAAGAAATGGCTTAACACATATCACAGAAATGTTTTTGAAACTTTGTCCCCTTACCTGGATGAGGAGGAAATAACCTGGCTTGAAGAAAATACCCGCAGCATTTAAAATGTTTACAATACTTGGAATATGTATTATAATTAAAAATACATTTATAAGATATCGTGCCATATTTTTCTGACAATAAGAAAAAATAGGGTATTGGCAGCGGGGATGATGGCTTCGTACTGTATCGGATGGGCGTATTAATGGGGCGCGGTAAATCGGCATTATACGGCTGAACCCCAGGTAATACGAAAATGCCTTATAATGGCGGTTATAAAGCGGAGATGAATATGATTGGGAATAAAGTAGAAGACAGGCAGAACGATATTATGAAGTCGTTTCAATCACTATTTGGAAAAGAAGAGCTGTTTGTCAGGGTCATCGAATGCTTTCCCTATCCGATTCAGATTTTTTCCCTTGACGGAACGTCGAGAATGGTTAATAAAGCGGCGTTGGACGTAATCGGCATAAGAAGTGTTGAAGGCCATGTGGGAAAATACAATGTTTTCAAGGATCCCGTCGTACGCAAGCTCAGCGTTACGGAGCAGGTTAAACAGGTATTAACCGGCAAGATCGTACATATAACCGATTTCACTGCGGACTATCAGGAAATGGTCCGGCATTTTTATGTAGTTGACAGGGATATCCAGGCGATAAGCTGTGACATTACCTGTTTCCCTTTGGTCAACGCTGATGGCGATATAGAATACTTTGCGGCCGTCTTTATCGTTAAAAACATTTACAGGGGAAAAGAAGAAATAGCCCGGGGCAAGCAGTACATAGAAACACATTGGCGGGAACCTTTTAACCTGGAAGAGACGGCAAAGGCTGCGTGCCTCAGTAAAGCCCATTTCACAAAGCTGTTTAAAAAACATACCGGTATTACTTCCCATGAATATTATATCAATTACAAAATAAACAAAGTGAAGGAGAAGCTCCTGGATACCAACCTTACGATTGCCCAGGCTTTTGCGGCCTGCAATATGGATTATAACGGCCATTACGCCAGGTTATTCAAAGAGAAAACAGGTCTTTCCCCTTCCGCGTTTCGAAAAAGAGCAAGTGAAGCGGACTGACAGAAATATTAATTAAACGGAAAGGAAGATAAGTCCCGCCGCACCTTCATGACTGGCGGGAGTCTGACAAAACGAGGCGCGGGCCGAATCTCCCGCCTCGTTTTTTAATACAAGATTTTTCATACTAATTTTAATCATATTCAACCTATTCTTACATACAAC
>JAAYXD010000324.1 GCA_012516065.1 Clostridiaceae bacterium | reverse complement strand
CTATAAAAAGGACATTTGGTAATTTACCGTTATCAACTATGCATATATAGCAAGGTGAAAGCAGGGGGAAGGTATGAAGGTATATCTAATTGCAGGGGCAAACGGGCAAGCTTTGAAGCAAATTCTTGAAAAGCGAGGAAACATTACTGTTGTACGTTATGAAAGAACTATTGAAGAAGCTTTCTTTTACTTAAGAGACAATAAAGAAGAGATTGACATAATATTTCTTGTGGATCAAGGGATCAATTGTTCCATGTCAACTTTTGGAAGGTTATTAAATGACTTTAGGGGACTGATGAATGAAATCTATCCGGATACTGTATTTAGGTATATAACAAAAGAACCCCAGTATAAAAATGTTTTTGAGCAGGCTGTAGATGGTGACAGCAGGTTTTTTATCTATTTTGTCGACAAAATTAAAATTCCCACATCTTTAATTGTAGAGATTTGTCAATATAAGGACAGAACCGATAATGAATCAAACGACAGCGGTTATGAAGATAAGGGATTGAGTAATTCAGATAGAAAAGAGAAAAAAGCTTCAAATAGTTTTTGGGGCATTTTAAGAAGAAAGAAAAAACCTGATGACAGTTCCTATAAAGAGGAGCCAAGGCAGAAAGACATCTTAAACAGGACTGAAGATATTTCAAGCCAAAGTTTAAATTTAAATAGGACTGAAGATGTTTCAAGCCAAAATTCAAATCTGCAATCAACAGTGTTGCTGTCTGAAAATAATATACAAAATATTGAAGAGTCCCCAAAGGAAAAAACAGCCATTGAATCGACGATGTTGCTGGGAAACAATGTTGACAAAAGTTCGAAAGAATTCTCAGGGATGATGGGTCAAAGCAAACCTAATTATCCAAATTTTGA
The DNA here is from genome assembly GCA_012516065.1 of Clostridiaceae bacterium. Lineage (GTDB taxonomy): Bacteria > Bacillota > Clostridia > DSM-8532 > DSM-8532 > DTU069. The sequence continues at coordinate 2,496 of JAAYXD010000324.1, read as the reverse complement.
TAACAAGCCGGTTAATTTATCATTGACCTCCACTAACATTAATCGTTTTATTGCAGTTACGGGGCATCGGGGATCCGGGGTAACGAGTACTGCGGCAAATTTGGCAGTGGAAGCAAGTGTTCAGGGATTAAAGACAATAATAATTGACTTTGACCTTGATTACAAGGCTATGAATTTATATTTCAGCAAATTCGGAGAAGAGGTCAATCTTAATCCGGAACTTTATAATTCATTGATTAAATGTCTTATAAAGCCCGAGTCTTATGAGATGAACTGCTGTAGAATCAATGGGAATTTATTATTGACAACTCTGGCTTATTCCATAGACAGCAATGATAAAATGATGCAGCTTATTAATGCAAAGCGTCTTATAACTCTGGCATCGGTTCTAAAGACCAGATTTAATCTTGTTGTATTGGATATTCCAATTGACATCCTAAGGCAGTATGACGATTTATTGATACATATAGATTCAGTAGCTTTGTGCATTAATAACAGTCTTCATTCTGTTATAAATACCGTATGCAGTATGAGCAAGTTTGAAAGGAGTTCTTTGGGCATTATGGCTTTAAAATCTAAGGTTGTTGTTACAAATTACAATGAAAGAAATCTTTATGACAAGAAGCCTCTAACATCAAAAGTGACCTGTGATATTTTATCGGAGCTGAGCGGTGATGTATTTAGCCGAACTCCTGAGTGTGTGGGAGAAATTCCATACTTTCCGGATTTTGATCAGCAAATTGACACAGGGAAAAAACTGTGTACGGTTAATGACGGATATAAAGGGGTTTATGTTAATATACTGAATGGTTTATTCAAGTAATTCCGGTTAATTTTGAATATGCGAAGAATTGCAAGGGGTCAATAACAGTATCATAAAATAGGGGGAATTAACATGAAAATAAACAGTATAAAGGATATAGGCACGGGTCGGCGCTTCCCGAAAAGATTTTTTGCAGTTGTCATTAGCATTACAATAATTATTGCAGCCTTTGTGGTACTCAGCAACGCAGATAATGCAGCAAAAGACACTATCGATATAATCAGAGTAAGACCGTCGGAAGGTATATCTGCAAATACCTTGGTGACTGAAAACATGATTGAAAAGTATTCCATAATCCAAAAAGAATACAATGAAGACATGGTTACATATGACAGAAGAGATGAAGTTTTGAATAAATACACTCTTTATTATTTGCGAGGAAAATCACCCGTATTTGCAGATCAGTTGACAACAGAGAAACCTTTAAAAAACGAGTGGTTATACGAGCTTGATGAAAAAAACGAGGTACTGACGCTTCCTTATAACTACCTCAATTGTGGTGGAGATATACTTACTCCCGGTGATGTGGTAAGAATAAGGGTGGCTTATAATGTGACGGTTACTGGGAGCACAGATGATTATCCCGGTTTTGCCGCCCAAGAGGAGCAAAGGAAGTTGGAAGTGCTGTTTGATAAAATTACTGTAAGGGACTTGCTTAACGGCAAGGGGCATTCAATCTATGAAGTATATAAAGAAGTTTTAAAGCTGAGCGAAGAACAAAGGCAAAAGGTAATGAAAAGCAATGAATTTATGGAAAATATACTTCCCAAGGCATTAATTCTCGAAGGAACAAAGTAGCAGGCAGATAAATATGCCAAGTTTTCCGATGATGGAGAAGCGCGGTTTACCATAACTATTCTGAGCAGAAAAAACAATCAAAATATAATGGATCAACTGCCCACAATAGAAAAGGAGGTTGAATCATGGATTCAACAAGGAAACTAGACATAATCGGGGAGTTGGGGAAATTATCTCCAAAAGAAAAGATATTCGAAGAGTTGGAGAGCAGGAAGATATTAGAAAATGTCATTGGTTTTATTCCGGCTTGCGATTCAGCGGATGTTCCCATTATGGTTTCAAATTTAGGAGTATATCTGGCGGAAATGGGTTATAATGTATGTCTTCTGGATGCTGATGTATTCTATCCCTGCCTATACAAGTTGTTTGGTTGTGAATCAAAACCAAGGGGAAGAGGATTGTTGAGCGTTCTTAGAAGCGATAAAATGGATTTTAGGGATGAAATATTAAAAACGAAATATAAAAATGTTTATATTATGTCACCGAGTTTCATGGATCCTATAGAAGATTATCTGGACATTCGGCAGCAGGATTTTGAGAGGGTTTTGCTTATCCTTAAGGATATGTTTGATTTGGTTTTGGTTTCGATACCGAACAATCCTCCCCTTGAAACCTGTTATGTATCGGTAAAAAACTGTGATATGGGGTTTATAGTATGGAACGAACGGGTGGATTGTGCTTTAAACACAAGCAAACTCATGGCATTTTACAGCTCGATTAACATCGGGGTGGCCAAATTTTCAAATATTATTATAAATAATGCTGTGGGCTTGAGATTTGACAGGGACATAATTAAAGAAATGAAGCTGAAACTGATCACTGAGTTACCTTTTGTGCCTGCGGTTGTAGATCATTCTCTTGCTGGAGAAGTATAT
>JAAYXD010000048.1 GCA_012516065.1 Clostridiaceae bacterium | reverse complement strand
GGCATTATCAATATTATTTATTCTTCATTTCAAGACTTTATGTTAATAACCGGTTTCTTTCACGCAGCCTGCCTGGTATAAAAAATTCTAAAAATGCTAATCCCATTGGTCCGGAAAATTCAGCTTTTCATATTCCATTTTTTACACCTCACGGTCTTTATAATATTGCGCAGTAGTAAGCCATAGAGGCGAAACCTCGGGAATGAGCACGGAAGGATTGATCCAAAAAGGTTCAACTATAAACCGGGGAAAAAATAACCCCGACCTATGGCAGTAGGTCAGGGAAATGACAGTACTTGGTCATGCCATCTCACAGCATCGCCGAACGTTTCCGGTATGCCGAATAAATGATTTGTACAAACCGCCTTTACGGTTTCCCTATTCAACGTAAACTTCTATCTTTGTCTGGCTTTCCTCATCCTCAATATCGACGATTTTTCCTTCGGCCCCATTTTTGACCGCTTCAATAACCTCTTTCATATCAATTTGATCGAGCCCTGCTTCCTTTAATTCCGTGACATAGGCAGCCCTCAGCCTGAGGCCGACATCGACAGGAGAGATCGGAATATTAAGTTTTACCTTGGTCTTGTCTTCCATAGTCTTTACCCTGATCTTCAGCCATTTTGCGGGCTTTTTCGGCGCAAGCTCTTCATCGGCGGCGTCCTTCTCGAGAGCATTCATAAGGTCCATTGCTTCCGCGGCACTCAGCTTGCCTTCTTCGATCATTTTCAAAATTTGCATTCTTTCTTCAGATATATTTTTCATCATTAAAACCTCCGTTTTATCATATTATTATCCGTTTAAAAGGCTTAACGCCTCATCCTTGCTTATTTCTCCGTACTTTATTTCTATGGTCACTAACAGCCGGGCGAAAGAAAAAGAAACGAAAAGCATTATGGATTTCTGAAAATTGTTACGTTTAAAAAAATAAGGGACGTTTTGCCCGGTTTCGGACAAAACGTCCCCTTCACTGATCTTTCTTTATTAAAAGTCCATTTCTTCTATTGTCATACCTGCCGGAATCTCAAAAACGGAATCGTCAATCGGGACGTCGTCTACTATTATGTAATTATATTCTATCAAGGCTCTTGGAGCATCCGGCCCTAAAACATAATCTTCGCGAAGCTTAAGCCCTGTTTCTTCAGAGACCCATATCCTGATAACTTCCATTCCCTCCGACTCTCCGACAAGCACTGTACACACCTGTCCGTTCATAGTCTCGGTGCCCGCCGGTTTAAATATCACATCTTCGGGAACAAACCACGATCTGATACCGGTAGGTTTTTCCAAAACGCCGGGATCATTCAGATCATAATCCCAACGGTGGGCTGTGTCTCCTCCCACCGAATATGAAGTGCATAACCCTTTTTCCATGTCATAAATATATATCATCGTACCGCCTGTACTGAGCGGATCCTCCTTTTTAACCTTGCTTCCCTTCATCCACACCTTGCCTTCATTATATTTCTCGCCATCTACATACTGCGTCCACTCATAATAAAGCTGGTTTATTTTGCTGCTCTTTGCTTCAAGCGCGCTCAGTTCCATGCCGCCGGAAGAAGACTGCGGGGCAGGCGTCGGGGCTGTATTCGGTTCCGGTGTCGGGGCTGCTGTCGGCTGCGGTGTCGGCGTCGCGGTTGGCTGCGCCGTAGTCAGTTCTATTTCGGGCAGCTTGTCGAACGTCCTTACAGTCATCAGTATTGCCGCCTCACGCGTAGCCATGCCGTATCCAGCCGCTTCCTGCGCAGTCGTTACGGCCTTCGGCATGAAATTGCCGTTGCTGTCTCCCTTTATAATTCCCAGTTTAAACATGTATTTCGTTCCCTCGACAGCCCAGTCGGATATATCTTTCTGATCGGGGAAGTCTTTAACGCCTTCGATGCTGTAGTCCGCGTCCGGGGCAATTGCCTTGATCGCGCGGTAAAGCATCGTCGCGCACTGCTCACGGTTAATCAGCAGATTCGGAGAGAAGGCCGTTTTTGATGTACCTGTCGTTATCCCGAGCTTGTATGCCTTTAAAATCTGCGGGTTAGTTGTGTCGGTAAACGGGTTCGGAGACGCGGGCAAAATATCTTCATCGATTGTCTTTTCACACAAACGTACCGCAAGCTCGGCAAACTCCTCACGCGTAATCGGCTGCGTCATATCCGCGCCGATCAGGATATCGGGAATAAGGTCTTTTTCATAGGCGTCCTTAAGTTCCCCTTCCGCCCATTCGCTGGCTTTTTGATAAAAAGCCGCAACGCCGATCTGAACCACATTTGAAAAGGGTGAATAGACTATTGAACCATTCGGATTCTGGAAACAAAAACGCATGCGGAAATAGTACGTGTTTTCTTTAATATCTATCTCACCCCATCTGCCTTCATCAATTGGATCAAAATCAATATTATCCCAAAGATCCTGAACACCTGTCATTACCAGTAATTCGCCTTTTTCAGACGCCCATTTGTCATTTCCGATTTTCCAGTCTATCTCGTTCCATACTTTCGTTTTTTTGTTCAGTTCCTTTATGCTTTCCGGTATATCGCAGGTAAAGTAGAAATACGGCAGGCCGGTGTCTTCACGATTTTTCAGTTCGCCCCTCAGCGTTCCCGATTCCCGGATGCTGTCCGGCAATGCGACCTCTGCATCTTTCCCGACAGCGGCTATATCGGAATATGGGTAGGCCTCAACCCGGTAACCCCATACATCGGCAGCTTCATCATAGACACTGTATTCATACAAATAGCGGTAGCGGAAGTAATAGGTATTGTTTTGAAAGTCAAATTCTTCAAGCTGAAGGCTTTCGGGATATACCCATATATCTAACGCATTTTCCGCCTCATGATGGTAGTCGCCCAATATTTTGACAGCCCAGTACGCATCCTGGGACTCATAATATTCGAATAACCCCTGTTCGTTAAAACCATCCCATTTGTTATCAAATTGCCACGGCCCGTCATTGATCTTCCAGTCAAATTCGCATAAGATACCCACTCTGTCCTTTATTAACTGCATGATCCTGTCCGAATGCTTCAGCCGGAGCACGATATGCCCATACTCGTCGATACGTGCGGTAAAGCTTTCCGGCTTTTCAAGAGCAGGTCTTTCCTCTTCCTGCGCATATGCCGGCAAAAACATAGTCAGTAAAGCACAAATAACAAAAAGCGTAACAACTTTCTTATACATAACAAAACCCCCATAATAATTTAATATACCAATAATAACTATTATATGGGGTTCTTCGCCTGTGAATAGAACGAATATGTTTAAAAAAAGTTCAAATATTGTTATTTTTGTTCTTATTATTCCGGCAAAGCTGAAATTTCCCGTATATCCGTTACCTCTGTCCGTAAAGCCATTTATAGAAATAATACGAGTTTCTTACTTTCGTAATGTACTCCTGCGTCTCACGGAAAGCAATCGCAGTCGGGAAATCTTCATCGAGCGTACCGATACTGCTTGTCATCCATTTTTTAACATTCCCTGCGCCGCCGTTATATGCCGCCAGCGCTTTATCGATATCCCCGTCGAACATATTAAGCATGGAACGGACATAGAACGAACCGAATCTTATATTAATCCCGGGATTTAGCAGATCATCTTCCGTAATCGTTAATCCCAGGCGCGCCGCAATATCCTTTCCGGTAGGAGGCATTATCTGCATAAGTCCTATTGCGCCCGCGCTTGAAACGGCATCAGGCCTGAAATGGCTTTCTTCTCTTATTACGGCAAATATCAATGCCGGTTCCAGGTCGTACTTTTCGGAAGCTTCACGTACAAGTTCTTCGAACCCTCTCGGATAGGCAAGCTCATATCCCCTTCTTGTAGGTTTGTCATTAAGTGATCTTATCCCCCATAAAATTGAATTATGGTACTCTCCTTTTTCGATGAACCAGTCCCCTAGAGCCAATTTTTCCGCAAGATCGGTTTCTTTCGACCCTATTGCCACTTCTATCGCCGCAGCATCCGGATACCCGTCCTTTTCATACTGCGCAGCTCTTTTTAAATAGTCGGGCATGTCGTAATCAATGTTAACAACTTGTGGATATACGGGTTCTTCACCGATTCTCACCATCCATGCGGGATAATTTGAAAGAACTTCAACCAGCTTATCCGTATCAGCATTTCCGGAACGTTTTGATAAAATATATGCCCTGTATGCCGCGTCATCCTGGTAGGTACTTGCTGTTTCCGCCAGACGTGCATATGTTTTGACAGCCTCTCCCCACATCCCCGCAATATCCCAGATGCGTGCGGCCTGCCACAGAGCAGCCGCTTCATTGCCTGTGCTGAAAACATCAGCCGCTTCCAGCGTTTTTCCGCTGTTCTGAAGAATAATACCGCGCCGGTACGCTCCTTTTTCGCCGATAGACGAATATATATTCACGGCAGCGCTTGTCTGGCCGGCTGACTCAAGGCAACGCGCGTACCACCACGCAATACCCGTGTTTTCCGGCTCCAGTTCGTATAACTGCCTGTAAAAAGGCAGCGCACGCTTCAGGGCATTTTGTTCAACCAGGGCCTGGGCGTAGTATTTTATAATCTCTACATCGGGAGCGCCGCCGGAATTATTCTCGACAACAGGTTTTAAAACTTCTTCAGCCGCTTTCCATTCCTTTTTGCTAATATATGCCTCTCCTATCCTTTCGGGGCTCGTATTCAGTTCTGTCAGCGCCTGCAGTGCTTCATCATCGGGTAATAACTCCAGATATTCGTTTTCCGCTTCCCCGGTTTTGCCGGTTGCCAAAAGGTGTGACGCGAGCCTGAAATGAACATCTTTTGTATAATACAGCGAAAGAGCGGCACGATAATGCGCAGATGCGTCTTTACCCGCTCTTTCATAACGGTTTGCAAGAACGAGGTTCGAATAATATCCCAAAGCGCTTTCTTCGTTTACCAGCACTATTATTTTTTCTTCTTCTACGGCCTGCATGCCTGTTTCCAGTTCCGTCAGCAGTTCTTTAATCGTCGCAGGGGGAACCGGCGTCGGGGTAACCGCCGCTTCCGGGATGCTTTCTTCACCGTTTTCCCCGATTTCGGCAATATCCCCGGATTGCTCTCTAAATACGGGAATATCCTGCGTATTAATAAGATAAACAGCGGTGACAGCCAAAATCGGAATCAAGATCAAAAATACGATGAACGGTTTCTTTTTCAACAGATTCAAACCCCTTCGACACGTTTTGGGCTAACGGTACGTTATTTTATGGAACTATTGTATCACTTTTTGCTTTCTATTTGAAGATGAAGGGCCAAGACATTGCTTTGTCGACCGAGGAAATGAAACACCCGAGCCAGGACCCGCGGGAATAGTGTTCATACACTGCTTATTGAACTATTGTACAATAACGTCAACAAGGAGCTTCATTTGCAAGAGCTATACAGTTCAGCTCGGGCAAGTCGAAACTCGTAAAAATGCTTTGAAATATTTCTTGCAGGAAGCATTTTTGCTCAGACAGTCGACTTGCTTATCCTCGCTCTGACTGTATATCTCTATGCTTCATTCCGCTATAGTTTCCGTTATTGTACAATAGTTCTTCCGAGTAGCCCGTGAGAGTTACGCCGAAAAGACAGCGGGTGGTTAACAGGTCGAGGCATTGCTGCCGCGTTCCGGCGGGTACGCGGCTCTGGCTCGGGTGCTTTCGGTGACGCCGGGCGACATGCTCCAGCGCCCTGCTGCGTACCGGCAGCTGTGGAGCAGGCGAATGAGCATATAAAGTTACTTGTCTAAATATCCGTTGATGAAATCGGCGAATTCTTTGCTTAATTCATACCTTGAAATAAATCCTATGTTTTTATAGTATACCGAATCGTAATATATCCCGCTTTTATTATATATCCTGATAGTCACAGGGTCCGCGAGCGCATCGCCGACAGAGCCCCGGAAGCCTTCCACCGTACCCGCTCCGGCATTGCCCATATCCATCATGCCGCGGGATGACCCGGATGTTTCTGAATTACCGCTTGATACCGGGGTATCGCCGCCGCTTGAAAATGAATCGCTTTCAACATTGTCTGTTACTATTAGCGGCATATCTTCCGCAGTATCAACCTTATCCGGCACTGTTTGCAGCGGCAGGTCTTCCGCATTACCGATATAATCGGGCGCTGTCATACCGTTTTCAGCACCGCCGGTCGAGCCGGCCCTGTCCGGCGCCGCCGAATCTGTTTCAACGCCTTTATTACCGGAACCGCTGCCGAAATTAAACAGCCTATCGAAATATTTGTCGCTCGAATTTTTAAGTACGGAATAATAGCCATAAAACGCTGCAATTTCTTCCCTGTCCGTTATTTCTGCCGCAATGTCCGTTATGCCCTGCAGCTTGGTCTGTTCGGAATGCCTTATGAACAGTATTTTTGCGATATCATCCGCCTTCCCGATTCCATAAAGCTTCAGGTACTCGGCCGCATCTTCATCCTGGTTGTTATTATAACTCTCAAAGGTAAAGAACCGGAAAAGCCTGTATTCATTATCCTTCTTAACCGCAACAACAGCTTCCCCGCCTGCCGGAATATACCTGTACACTTCGCTTCCTATAAGGCCTTTATCCGGGCTTACAGTTACATCCGCTATTTTCGGACCGATATCGCTTTCATTAACAGAATCGGGCAGTCCGAATTCCTTTTTCAATTCATCTGACAAAATAATATAATGCCTGCCGTCAATCCGGAACTGGTTAACAACTGGAGCGGCAAAGTCTTCCCTTCCGGTAACGGCGTCATCGGCTATTATGTTTCCCGGCTGCAAACCGGTATTAAAATTTTCTTTCATCACATTGTATAACAGCAGGCCGGCCGTTATTACAGCCACAAAGGCCAGCGCCGGAACGGTCTTTTTATAATTTATTAATTTCATTGAACTTCCCTTCTTTCTTTTTGAATTATTCAAAATATTATCCAGCATCCTTTTTCTTGCGGATTCAGTTGGCTTTATATTATCAAAAGAAACTATCAAGTCTTCTTTTTTCACTCAACATCACCTTCCATTTCCATCTTCAACAGCTTTCTGCCCTTATGAAGGTATCCCCTGACCGTGGACGGGTCCTTTTTAAGTATTCTGCCTATCTCCACGGTGGAATAGCCTTCATAGTAATATAAGTAAACGGCAGTTTTGTATTTGGCGGGAAGCGCCATAACCTTTTCAAGAACACTGTCCGTGTTAAGGGGGATTTCCGCCGGTATATCCGCTGCTTCACCGATGCTTACCGTTTTTGACCACCAATGTTTGAAATAGTCCTTGCACAAATTTACAGCCGTTCTTATAAGCCACGCTTTCTCATGTTCTTCACTCTGAAAAACGGTTTTATCTTTCATAAGACGGATAAACGTGTTTTGAACCATATCCTCAGTATTTGACCTGTTTTTCATAAACATGAAACAAACCCTGTAGACTGTATCCACATGGCGGTTATATATCCGTATCAGTTCTTCTTCAGTACGAAACAAAGAATTCCGCAATCTGCTTCCCCCTTCACCGATAATACGATTGAATACGCATAAACGTTTTGCGATATTTTATTTTTATATAATTTTGACGATCAAAAAACAGGAAAGGTTCAATACAGTTTGTTAGAATTCCGTCTAACTGGTATTATATACGTATGGACAGTAAAGGAAACAAACCGGTTATGAAAAAGTTGGTTATTGGAATACTGGCTCATGTTGACGCCGGAAAGACAACATTATCGGAAGCACTGCTTTATTTGAGCGGAAAGATAAAAAAACTCGGCAGGGTGGACAAAAAGAATGCCTACCTTGATAACTTTGATCTTGAAAGAGCAAGGGGCATAACGATTTTCTCGAAACAGGCAGTTTTTACTGTCGGCGATATGCAAATCACGCTGCTGGATACCCCGGGCCACGTAGACTTTTCGTCTGAAATGGAAAGGACGCTCAACGTATTGGATTACGCCATTTTGCTGGTAAGCGGATCGGACGGCATACAGGGCCATACAAAAACCCTGTGGCACCTGCTTTCGATATACCGGATCCCCGTTTTTATTTTTATCAACAAAATGGATCAGGATAAAGCAAACAGGGAAAAAATAATGAATGAACTGAAAAACCAGTTTAGCGAAGGCTGTATCGATTTTTCGGAAGTATCAAATGAGAACTTTTATGAACAACTTGCGATGTGCGACGAATCAATGATGGAATCCTTACTGAATACAGGAGATATAAAAATTGGGCTTATCAGGAATGCGATCAGAAAGCGCAGGGTATTCCCGTGTTTTTTCGGTTCGGCGCTGAAACTGATTGGAATTGAACAATTCATGCACGGTATTGTAAAATACGCCGTCCCTCCTTCCTACCCGGCGGAATTCGGGGCTAAAATCTTCAAAATAACAAGGGATGAGAATGGGAACCGCCTGACTCACATGAAAATTACGGGTGGGAAACTGAAGGTGAGGAACGTCCTGACAAACGGCGCATGGGAGGAGAAAGTCAATCAAATCCGCGTATATTCCGGGCAGAAATATACTGCCGTAAGTGAAGCTGATGCCGGTTCGGTATGCGCAGTGACAGGTCTTACGAAAACCAGGCCGGGAGAAGGTCTTGGGATTGAAAATGATTCCTATAAACCGGTATTGGAACCTGTCCTGTATTACCGCATCCTCCTTCCGGAAGACTGCGATCCGAGAGCGATTGTCCCGATGCTGCGCGAGCTTGAGGAAGAAGAGCCCGCGCTTCATATTGACTGGAATGAACAACTCCAGGAGATCCATGCCCAGGTCATGGGCGAAGTGCAGATTGAAATAATTCAGAGCCTTATAAAAGACCGCTTCGGTTTTGATGTAACATTCGGTGAAGGAAGGATTCTTTATAAAGAAACAATTGCGAACGCAGTGGAAGGGGTAGGCCACTTCGAACCTTTGGGGCATTACGCGGAAGTCCACGTTCTTTTGGAACCCGCGGAACGCGGAAGCGGTTTGCATTTCGATACGGATTGCGATGAAGACATGCTCGACAAACGGTGGCAGAGACTTGTTCTTTCTTATCTGCAGGAAAAAGAGCATAAAGGCGTTTTAACCGGCTCGGCAATTACAGATATGAAAATAACTTTGATCGGAGGCAAGGCGCATAAAAAGCACACGAAAAGCGGCGACTTCAGGGAGGCTGCTTACCGCGCCGTGCGCCAGGGACTAAAGGAAGCGGAATCAATCCTTCTCGAGCCGTATTACGCTTTTCATCTTGAGATCCCAAGAAATACGGTAGGCAGGGCGATTAGCGATATAGAGAAAATGCACGGCACATGCGAAGTATCGCAAACAAGCAGCGAAACGGCGGTTCTTACAGGCAGCGCTCCTGTCGCAGCAATGCGGAATTACCAGAAAGAAGTTATCGCATATACGAAAGGTCTTGGGCGTTTGTTTTACACTGTCAAAGGATATGAACCATGCCATAATACGGAAGAGGTAATTGAAAAAATCGGGTATGACTCGGAAAGAGACCCTGAAAATCCGACAGGTTCGATATTTTTCGCTCGCGGAACGGGCTTTTTTGTTGATTGGTATGAAGTCAAAAACCATATGCATGTTCCGAGCTGTCTTCAGATAAACGGGAACCAACCGGAAGATGCGGTAAAAAACCGGGCTTCGGTCACAACAGAAAGAGCAATAAGCCTCGAGGAGATAGAGAGGATTTTTCAGCAAACGTTTTTTGCAAATACCGGAAAGAAGTCTGCATGGAAAAAACGCAGAGCGTATCGTAATAATGATTATAATTCCGCTCCTTATATCGGAAGACCGAAGGAAATAAAAGAAGAGTATCTGCTTGTCGACGGATATAATGTTATCCATGCGTGGCCCGAACTGAAACAACTCGCGGATGAAAATATGGAAAACGCCAGGATTAAATTGCTTGATATCCTGAGCAATTACCAGGGAATCCGGAAATGCAGATTAATGGTTGTATTTGACGCATACCGCGTTCAGCGGCATGTAGAGGAGATATTCGACTATCATAATATCCGCGTCGTATATACGAAGGAAGCGCAGACCGCAGACCAGTTTATCGAGAAATTCGCCCATGACAACCACGAAAAATATGACATAACCGTTGCCACATCAGACGCGCTGCAACAGATCATCATCATGGGAGCGGGCTGCTCACTTTTATCCGCCAGGGAACTTAAAGCGGAAATTGAACAGGCATGCCTCGCCTTAAAACAGGAGTATGAAAATATGCAGCGTAAGGATTCCAACCATTTGATTGATAAATTGTCTTCCGCGGATAAACAGGCAATCGAAAACCTGACGAAAAAAGAGGATGACATTTTATAATCTGACATCAACAAAGTTATTCGCCCGTATAGCGTTTTTCCCAACCACACAGTCAACAGCCAGGATTTTTACTCCCTGGTTTTCCGCACGAATGAGCGCATCCGCAAAGGCCTTATGAGTCCTGACGTTAGGCGTGAAGTAAAGCACACCCTTCATTTGTATGATAAATATTACGTATGCTTTATATCCATCCTTAACACACCGGATAAGACCGTCGATGTGCTTTACCCCTCGTTCGGTCGGAGCATCGGGGAACATAGCGACGCCGTTTTCCTCAAGTGTAACGCCCTTAACTTCAATGAATATTTTTCTTGCGGCGGTTTCCATGTAAAAATCAAAACGCGAGTCTTTATATTTGCATTCGGGCTTTATAAAAACTATATCCCCGAACAAATTATTGTCAGTTATCCATTCATAAAATACTTTGTTCGGTACCTGGCTGTCTATATTAACAAGCCTTTCGCCTTTATATACCGATATCAGGTCGTACCTGGTCCTGCGGCTGCTGTTGAAAGACTCCTGCACAAACACTCTCGCGCCAGGCACCAGCAATTCTTTTAATCTTCCCGTATTTTTAACATGGCATATTTCAGCTTCGCCGTCAATTTCTATATTGGCGATAAACCGGTTCAATCGGGATATAAATTTAGCCGGCTTTATGTTTTCATACTCCATAATGCAATTCTCCGGAGAAGTTATAAGGAAATTCTGCAATTTCTCTTCAATTCATTACAAACGTATAGGCTACCCTCAGGCATTATTAAACTTAAGAAAGATATCGACTCTATCTTACCATGTCGGCTGCAGTTGCACAATCCGCGTTTCGTGAGGAATTATAGCGTATATTTGACGTATTTATTTAAGTATTTTATAATATGTTTTAGTATACACTTAATTATGACAGGTGATGTCTTTGTCCGAGTTATTTGATATTTTTAAAGCATTGGGCGATGAATCAAGATACCGAATGGTTAAACTCCTTCTGCAGTATGATTTTTGCGTAGGCGCGCTTGCCAAACAGCTTGGTATATCCGAATCCGCAGTTTCACAGCACTTAAAAATCCTAAGAAACGCAGGGATAGTCAAAGGCGAGAAAAGAGGATATTTCACGCACTATTATATTGACCGCGATTCTCTGCGAAACGCAGCAAAAAAATTGGCAGAACTGTGTGAGTCGGAAAAAAAGGAAGCGGCTTGTACCAAAGCAGGTTCAAATTCATGCTGTAATAATAATATATAAGGTAT
>JAAYXD010000047.1 GCA_012516065.1 Clostridiaceae bacterium | reverse complement strand
GGTAGATATAGCATTGTTTTGCTTTACCCGTGATTACTTTTTATTCTTGTTTTTATTTTTAAGCCAATAATTGTTGTACCAGGTATTCCAGGCATCCCAGTCGAAATCATCCCAGTCGAAGCTGGTCCAGTTGTTATTAATAAACCAATTATTATTCGGCCAGTTCCAATTAAAGTTCCAGTTTTTATACCATTGGTTTATATTATTGAACCACTTCATGTTATACCTGTTGTTGTCAAACGGTTTGAACGCATCCTTAATTATCTCGAGATCCTTTTCCTTGAGGTCTCCCCATTTCCTGTTTTTCCTGAGATTCTCCCAGTAATCGTCTTTATCGTACTGTCTGACTATCGCCCTTGCAAGCTCAATCAAATCATATACATCGATGCTTCCGTCACCGTTAATATCATATTTATCGTCCGGATTGGGCTTGGGTTTCGGTGTAGGCTTCGGTTTTGGCGTAGGTGTAGGCTTCGGCGTCGGCGTTGGTGTCGGTTTTGCGGTTTTAAGAAGCGTGAGGTCTATTCCGGTTACATTGTTTTCACCTGTATCTACTGCGGTAGCCCTGTTTTTTGATGACTGCGTACCGTTTTTGTTGTAATATCCTGTTGTGATGTAAGCCGTTTTTTTATCGACTTCGTACGAAATTATATAGCCAGTATCTTTTACCGGTACTGTCATTGTATAGGATTTTGAAGAAGCATCCTTTTCAATCAATACCGTTCTTGCTATATAAAAGTCATCGGAAGCGTCGGTTAACACACCGTTGTTATGCGCTTTGACTTCAACTTTAATCCCGTCTTTCGGAGCTTTGTCTTTATCCGGAAGAATAACCTTCCCGCTTATATTCGTAAACGGAAGAGTTGTGAGGTTTATTCCGGTAACTGTATTGCCTACGTCTATTAGTGTTACCCTATTCTCATTCCTCGTTGTTCCGTTTTTATGATAATAACCTGTTTCGTTGTACGTTCCGTCTTTGTAAGTGTAGTAAACCTTATAGCCGCTGCCCGCTTTATTAAGAGGCACTGTTAATATATATTCGGCCTGCGTTTTGCCTTTTTTAACTTTTACTTCCTTTGATATTATTACATCATCATCTGTTGATCTTGCGTTTTTACCTTCCTGGACGGCGGTAACGGTAAAAAGCATATCTTCGGAAGGGGCGGTTTTAGTATTTCCAAGTATGATTTTGCCCGATATTGATTTTCCGGCAAGGAGTTCGATATTTATTCCGCTCTTGTCGCCTGTGTTAAGTTTTAAAAGTGTCTGCTCGGCTTTTATTGCAGTCGTGCCGTTTGATGAGTAATAGCCGAACGGCGCATAACCATTTTCAACGGTGTATGATACGCTGAAAAGTGCGTCTTTTTTTGTGCTTTTGGGAACCATCACGCTGTAGCTTAACGATTTTTCGCCCTTTGGTATTGTAAATGTACGTGTAAATGAAACATCGTCGTTTTCGTTTGATGGCGTTGTATTGTCGGTATATACGTTAAGTGTTATCTTTACGCCGCCGGACGGCGCCGTATCACCATTGGGGAGCGATAACACGCCGCTGAGCACCGAATATGAAGTTTCGGCAACCGCGGCTGTCGGTATAAAGCCCACAGCAAGACAAACAACGAGAAACAGTGAAAAAATTCTTGACCTTTTCATGGTAAACCTCCTAAAATTTACTTATTCTTAAGTTATCATTTTACTTGCCGGTTTCAAATGATTTCCGTTTTATTATATGTACAGTTGCATAAAGTATTTGGTGGATTTGTTAAAATTTTGTTTCAGTCAATTTACAGAATAGTATCTCAAAAACTTTGATTTAATCCCTCCTACGCGGAAAAAGTAAAAACAGGAAAAATGCTTTCGTAAAATATATACGAACAGCATTCCGCTAAAAATTGGGATCGATCGTGAGATGTTATTTAATTGACAAATCCGCGTAACATAGATAAATAAGTGTAATAAAAATGAAAAGACTATTTGATGATATGTTTACAGTATCCTCAGATACCATTCAATTATGCTGTTCCCGAAAAGCAGTGAAATAAAGGTACCGATAACAATGAACGGACCAAACGGGATTTGGCTTCTTCGATTTTTCAGTTTTGTGATAATAAGGAATAATCCTGTTATCCCGCCCGAAAAGATGGTTAGAAAAAGCGCGAGGACCGAAAGCTTGAAACCGAGAAACAGCGATATAGGGATAAAAATTTTAACATCACCCATTCCGAGGGCGTCCGATCCGTAAACAATCATGCCAATTACTGCTACGAGGAGCAGGAAACCTGAAACTGCCGCGATGCCCAAAAGAGGTGAATACCACGGTTCGTCGCCTGTAACTGCGTCATTGTAAAAGAATCTCAATGCGAAAAATGCGAGCCCGCCGGCAATGCCTGCGAGAACAAGGCCGTTAGGGATAATCATATGCTTTAAATCAATAAAGAAAACAATTATAAGTATCGACATAAGGTAGCAAAGGAAAAAGAACTCGGGTGAAATGCCGTATTTGAGATAAACTGCGGTGAACACTAACCCTGATGATAGTTCTACAATCGGGTATTGCAGCGAAATCGGGCTTTTGCAGTACCTGCATCTGCCTTTTTGTAACAGGAAACTGAACACGGGGATGAGATCCCTGGGCTTTAAAACAGTTCCGCAGCAAGGACATGCAGAACGCGGCTTTACAATTGATTTTTTTTCAGGAACCCGGCAGATTACGACATTGAAAAAAGAGCCAAGCACAAGGCCTGTTATGAATATTAAAAAAATAACGGCTGTTTGCACAAAATCACTCGCTCCCGGTTTTGATTCACGGATTTATTGCAGCATTCCGTCAATCAAACCTTTTTTTAACTTTATATAGTTCATCGGATTTTGGCGCGTCGATTATTAGGCTCCCTGTTTCGGTCAGCATAATCCGGCTGTTTTTTCCGGTCATTTTACCGATAACAGCGGCTTGTATCCCTTCGCTTAAGAGCCTGTCAACAAGATTGGAACCGCTGCTTGCCGAAATCAGCATGCATCCGCTTGAAATGAGTCTTAACGGGTTGATTTTGAAATAACCGCATATTTTGGCTGTCTCAGGAAGCACCGGTATACTGCTTTTTATAATTTCCGCCCCGCATCCGGAAGCCTCGCACATTTCCCATACGGCTCCGAGCACGCCGCCTTCGGTAACGTCGTGCATCGCGTTTACACCTTCGTGTTTTGACGCAATAATACCTTCTCTTACGACACTGATCCCGTTTATCAGATTTTTAGCGTTATTAACAACGTCGCTTCCGAATTCGGCGGCAAGTTCCTTCTCGTGGTCGAACGCGAGTATCGCTGTTCCCTCAAGCCCGGCGAACTTAGTTAATATAATGTCGTCGCCCGGTTTTGCGCCCGACGTTGTTAAAATTTTTTTGCCTGTTGATTTGCCAATCGCAGTTACCGTTATTACAAACCGGCTGACAGCATCCGTAACTTCCGTATGCCCGCCGATAACATCAACGTTCAGTAATAACGCCGTATCGGCGATCTGCTTCATAATTGTCTCAATGTCTTCAATTGAAGCATATTCCGGCGCGAGAATCGTAACCATAATTCCGACGGGTTCGGCCCCGCTTGCGGCTATATCGTTGCAGGCAACATGAACAGCGATCGTTCCTATCTCGCTGTCGGTTCCCGTCACGGGATCGGTTGAAATAACGGTTAATTCGTGCCCGAAGTCAACGGCTCCGCAGTCTTCGCCGACTGCCGGCTTAACAATTACTTCTTTTCGGGTGTTTTGTAATTTATCAAGTATAAGCGACTGCAAAATATCATTAGGGAGTTTTCCTAATTCCATAGTATTTTCACCTTATTCGTTTATCGCCGCGCTTTCTTTTTCATCATTCTTCATTTTTTCTCTCGTTATATGTATCTGATCCTTTGTCATTTCAATTAGGCGCGGCTGTATCTTCGATTTTTCCTTTGGATTCGCGGAAACAGATATAAGTTTTCCGAACCACTGCAGTGCCTCGTCATATAATTCGAGTCTTCTTGCCAGTTCGCCGAGTATGTACATAAGCGTATATTCATCAAGTTTCCGGTGTGACAGGTTTTCTTTGCTGAACGCATTTTTGTAGTAATCATACGAATATTTCAAAAATTTATGCTCATTAACATACTCACCTTTGTACCGGTACAGCCATGCAATCCTTAAACATATTTTCCCGAATTCCGAAAATGGCGCTCCCCTGACCTGCAGATTATACAGCACAATTTTAAAAGCTTCGAGGGCTTTATTTATATCCCTCTCTCCCGTAAAATCACGGCTTGTCCATTTCGGTTTGATTTTGTCCAGTACCTGTTTGCAGTCGTTCCTGTTGACTTCGGGGAATACGGTGCTGTGCGCTGCGTAACCGCAGTATTTGCATACCCACGCTTCATAGAAAACCGGGTTGTACGATTCATAGTACGGACAGAAATCTTCGTCCTGGCTTTTTAATTTTACAAACCTTGAACGTACTTTGGAAACTTCGATTTTATTGTCGCAAACCGGACAAGTCAATGTTGAGTTGTAAATAGGGTTCAAATCTGCCATATATAAATGCTCCTAAATATATGATGTTATGCGTATTTTTATTTCCGTTTTACGGAGCGACACGTATTACCTTTTTCTGCGGCTGGTATGTGTCGACCGATATTTTTTCGGTTTTGGCGAGGTTTCCATGAACATCGTATATATCCCTGTATACCTCGACAATATAGCCTGGTACCGCCTCCCTGACAACTACGCTGTCGCCAGGGGAAAGTGTATCATCCTCTTTGGTTTCCACACCTTCGGGCTGTATCGTCTCAATTATTTTCGTCCTGATTTTAACTGTCCGCAGCACTTCAGGACGCTTACCCCATATTGCAGTATGAACACGGCCGCCCGACGCTTCCGCTTCTATATAAACCGCGTATGCGCTGTTGTTTTTGAACTTAAAATCAATATACCCGTATGATATCGTCGCATCGCGCCCCATTTCAATGTATGACAGGGGAATTGAATGATTCCTCCGCTCTACAATCTCAAGTCCCGATAACAAAACGGCGTTGTACAGTGTCGATGTTACCTGGCATATCCCGCCGCCGAGCCCGTCGACAAGTTCACTGCCCACAATTACTTTTGCGGTACGGTAGCCATTTTTTTCGGTACGCTCACCGAGCATTTCGTCCATCGAGAATACCTGGTCCGGTAAAATAAGTTTACCGTTGATTTTCATGCATGCCGTTTTTATGTTATGCGACCTTGACTCATTCTCCGGGTTAAAAACCGTCTGATATTCTCCGAGCTTGAAAGCTATATCCTTTACCATCTCCGTAGTTATGTCGGGTCTTGTGCTTTCCATGCTTATTACAACATCATCGAGGTTTCCGCTTTCAAGCGAACTGTATATTTTATAAAGCGTCAGTTCCCTGTCGGCAAGCAAACCGTTCCTGTGCGGCGTTACTTCTGTTTTTCCGTTTACAATCCTGACGGCAGCGTTCTCCGGCTTTATTTCAATGTCCTTAATAATGCTATCTAATATATTACCTATTTTTTCTTTATTGTAACATATTTCTGCCTTTATGTTTAATCCTTCGGTTTTTAGTTTAAAAATGCATTTCAGGCGTTT
>JAAYXD010000046.1 GCA_012516065.1 Clostridiaceae bacterium | reverse complement strand
TATTTTTTTTTGACAAATATTATATGCTCCGTCAAGTATAATACTATCATATCTTTTATTTTTGGGGGTTCTGTTTTTCGGATGCGGTATGAAGGCAATGAAATTTGAAAGCTGTGTTTTTCGTTATTTTTAAAGGCATAAACGGAGGAAGATATGCATATAGGTTGATAGTGGAGAAGCTATGCTTTTTTTCGTGCCCGTCCCGCCCGCTGATATGGAGTGATACTATGTACGTATATATAGATTTATTATCCCTTGAAAACATACTTGTAAATTACGGCATACTGTCGGTTACCGAGAAGCTGTCGGGCATGGCGTCTGCTGCATGGCGCAAACTTATTTCCGCGGCTATCGGAACCGTTTATCTTGTTATCATGCTGTCCTGTCCCTCAATCCGAAGCCTGTACACTATCGGAGGCAAGATTGTTCTTTCGGTTCTGATGGTGGTCGCGGCGTTCCCGTTAAGAAAAGTAAAAAATCTTTTTAAAGTGCTGCTCTCGTTCTACATCACTTCGTTTATATTTGCCGGAGCCGGATATGCGCTTATGAGCCTGACCGGCCAGGTGATATATCATAAAAACGGGGTATTTTACAACGGGTTCAGAAGCGATGCACTGCTGCTTATACTTACGATATGCTTCGGATTTCTGCTTGTGCGTGCGTTTACCGATTTGTTCAGGAAGAGAATAGAAAGAGAATCTTACATTGTAAATACATGCATTATCATTGACGGCAAATCGGTGTCGATGCCCGCGCTTATAGATACGGGGAATAATCTTTTGGATCCGGTTACAAGGTGCCCTGTAATGGTGGCCGAACTTGACGGGCTGAAAGAGATTCTGCCCCCTAAAATGATTGAATGGGTAAAAAACTGGTCGCAGACCGATAAGGCGGAAATCAGTCTTGAAAATGACCTGGAATGGATGAGGAGGATAAGGCTGATACCGTTTAATTCAATCGGGAACACGAGCGGTGTTTTGCCGGGATTCAAACCCGACAGGATTTCGGTAGAAAAGGAGGAATACTGTTTTGAAAATACCGAGGTAGTCGTATGTGTATGCAAAAACAGGCTTTCGTCAGGTAACCGTTACCGCGCGATAATAAGCCCGGAAATGGTCTCGGCATGAGTTCTTTTGTCTTGTTTCATTATTAACTGTAAACCGGGGAAGGGATAATAAATGTATATGCGCTTGAAAAAGATAATATTTAATATACGGTTGTGGATTCGGAACATATTCGGATTGGGCTGCGGCGATATCCATTATGTAGGCGGGAGCGAAGCGCTGCCCCCGCCGCTGACAGTTGAAGAGGAAACGGCGCTGCTCGACAAGCTGTCAAGGCATGATTACGCGGTAAAGAAAACGCTTATTGAACGGAACCTGAGACTCGTCGTATATATTGCCCGGAAGTTTGAAAATACGGGGATGGATATCGAAGACCTGACTTCTATAGGAACAATCGGCCTGATTAAAGCAATTAACACGTATAACCCGTCAAGGAACATCAAGCTTGCGACTTACGCGTCGAGATGCATTGAAAACGAAATCCTAATGTTCCTGAGAAAAAACAGCAGGCTCCGTTCGGAAGTGTCGATAGACGAACCGCTCAATGTTGACTGGGACGGCAATGAACTTCTTCTTTCCGATATCTTGGGGACAGAAGGGGATTTGATACAAAAAAACCTCGATGATGAAATCGACAGGGAACTTCTCGGCGCGGCGATGATGAAGTTAAGCCGCAGGGAAAAAAGAATAATGGAAATGCGTTTCGGCCTTAATAACCAGAGTGAAAAAACCCAGAAGGAAGTAGCCGACATGCTCGGTATATCCCAGTCTTACATTTCAAGGCTCGAAAAAAGGATTCTCGGCCGCCTTAAAAAGGAAATAACCCGTATGCTTTAGCATGAAAAAAACAAAAGAAAAATTGCCCTCAGTTTTTATTTCCTGAAAAGAATGGAATAAAAATTTTTTATGCCCTGTGTTGCTTTTAAGCTCTCATTCAGCCTGTTTGTCAAGGGGTTGTGAAGATATTTTCAGGCATCGGAAACAGTATATTTGGCACCTCCAAGGAAAAAATGATAGTATGGTTAAACAAAAAAAAGATAAAAAACCCGCTGAACCAGGAGGTGTCAGTTTTGGTCAACAAGGTTGAGATTTGCGGAGTAAACACATCAAAACTTCCTATCCTGACAAATACGCAGAAAGATGAATTGTTCAAGAGAATAAAAAACGGGGATAAATCAGCGAGGGAAGAATTTATAAGGGGAAACCTCCGGCTCGTATTAAGCGTTATACAAAGGTTCAACAACAGGGGAGAGCATGTCGACGACCTGTTCCAGGTAGGCTGCATAGGCTTAATCAAGGCGATAGACAACTTTGATCTGTCGCAGAACGTCAAGTTTTCGACATATGCGGTCCCGATGATTATAGGTGAAATAAGAAGGTATTTAAGGGACAACAATTCAATCCGCGTGAGCCGGTCGCTTAAGGATACCGCGTATAAAGCGCTTCAGGCAAAAGAAAAACTGACGAACAAGCTGTCCCGCGACCCTTCCGTGTCCGAAATCGCGGAAGAGATGAACATTCCGAGGGAAGATGTTATTTTGGCGCTTGATGCGATACAGGATCCGATCTCTTTGTTCGAGTCGGTTTATCATGACGGCGGCGACGCTATTTATGTGATGGACCAGGTCAGCGACGAAAAGAATAACGATGAAAGCTGGCTTGAAAATATTTCTATAAATGAAGCGATATCACGTTTATCGGAAAGGGAAAGAATGATTATAGATCTGAGGTTCTTCCGCGGGAGGACTCAAATGGAGGTGGCCGAAGAAATAGGCATATCGCAGGCGCAGGTATCGAGACTCGAAAAAGCCGCATTAAAGCATATGCGCAAGTATGTTTGAATGATATTTTAATTTCATTACTTGCCCGTATCCGGAATAGACTGTATTGAAACAATCTTTTTGGGGGAAATATGCTTCAGCGCGATATGAAAAATCAGGATCGGATCGGCATACAGCTGCCGAATTCGAATGTGGCGCGTATTGCGGAGTTAAGGCAGAAAGAAGTGATTAATATTTCGGACGGGAGAAGGCTTGGTTTTGTAAAGGATGCGGAATTCAGCCTTGAAACGGGCAGGATACTGTCGATTGTGCTGCCCGGCCCGTATTCCTTTTTTCGTTTATTCGGCAGGGAGACCGAACTGGTAATACCATGGAAAGATGTGCGGAAAATCGGCGAAGAGATAATTCTCGTCGACATACGCGATGTTTAATAAAACAGGCTCTTTAATAATTGTTTGCTTTAAGAATGAATTAAAATTATCCGATATCTATTATAAGAAAAATGCAGATCCGATCTGTATCCGGCTTTCTTCCGATTTATAGCGGCCGAATACACAAAAGAGGAGGGGAAAACATGAAATGTCCGTATTGCTCGCACCTGGAGGATAGGGTTATTGATTCGCGTCCGACGGATGATGGTGCAACCATCAGGAGAAGACGTGAATGCCTTGGATGCCAGAAAAGGTATACAACCTACGAAAAAGTTGAATATATGCCTCTTATGGTAATTAAGAAGGACAAGTCCCGCCAGCCTTACAGCAGGGAAAAGCTTATGAACGGAATACTGCGTGCATGCGAGAAGCGCCCCGTTTCGATTGATCGGATAAACAGCATGATCGACAATATCGAGGCCCAGTTGTACAGCACGCTTGAACGCGAAGTAACAAGCACCGTTATAGGCGAGAAGGTTATGGAGGAACTTCGCAAACTCGATGAAGTTGCGTATGTCCGTTTTGCTTCCGTCTACCGTCAGTTTAAGGATATAAACACTTTCATGGACGAACTGCAGAAAATAATTAAAGAAAACAAGCCTGACAAAGGATAATCATACATAAGGATGATGAAGGATGGCAAGTTTTGACATTACCCGGTTAAAGCGCATTGTAAAAAATACAATCAACATGATCGATAAAAGCCGGGAAGCCATATATGACATTGCGGAAGGCGCCCGACGCGAATGCAGCAGGCTCGAAGGAGAACTGCAGCAGCTTAAGGTTGAAGTCGAAAGAATTATCATCCGCGGGGAAGAACTTGAACAGCAATTGAAACAAAGCCGGATGAGGCTTGCGCTGATAAGCAAGAATTTCGACAAATACACGCAGGATGACATACGACAGGCATATGAGAGCGCCGACAAAATACGGATAGAGCTTGCCGTGAACAGGGAGCGCGAGAAATTCGCGATAGTCAGACGGAACGATCTCGAAAGGCGTCTCAAAGAAGCGTACGGGACCGTAGAGAAGGCCGAGCAGCTGGTTAACCAGGTCGGAATGGTAATGGATTATTTGTCCGGTGATTTGAGCAATCTCGATATTCATCTTGAGGATACGGAAAAAAGAAAGTATCTCGCAATCAGGATAATTAAGGCGCAGGAAGAAGAGAGGAACCGCGTTGCACGGGAAATCCATGACGGGCCGGCCCAGATGATGTCGAACGTTGTGCTGAAAGCTGAAATATGTGAAAAACTCATTGACGTTGACATTGAAAAGGCGCGTGCCGAGCTTAAAAACCTGAAGAATGCGGTTAGGGACTCGCTCAAGGATGTCCGCAGGATAATATATGATTTAAAGCCGATGTCGCTCGAAGACCTGGGGCTTATACCCACTTTACAGAAATATATAGAAAAATTCTCTTTGGAATCGGGCATCGATGTGAAGTTTCAATGTCTCGGCACGGACAGCGCGAACTATGACAAGAACATCAACCTTACGATATTCAGGGTGGTACAGGAATCACTTAATAATATACGGAAACATTCGAATGCGAAAACAGCGGATGTCAAAGTGGAATTCACCCCGGCAAATATAGCCGTTAGAATATCGGACAAGGGTAAAGGGTTTGATACTAATCTGCTGAAAGTCGAGAAGGATGCCGACAGCGGCGGATTCGGCATATTCAGCATGAAGGAGCGGATTGAACTTCTGAACGGGACATTGGACGTACATTCGAAAATAGGAAAAGGAACGGTTATTAAAGTACTCCTGCCGCTTTCGGAAGGATAAAGGAGGGTAACGAAATGGAACGTATTCGTGTAATGCTTGCCGAGGATCACTCAATGGTAAGGCAGGGTTTGAAACAGCTTATCGAGCTTGAAAATGATATTAAGGTAGTGGTCGAGGCCGCCGACGGAATACAGGCGGTAGATTACTACAACATAGAAAGGCCCGATGTCGTGCTGATGGATATCAACATGCCGAAACAAAACGGACTTCAGGCTTTGGAGATGATCAGGCAGATAAATCCGAACGCGAGGGTTATCATGCTTACGATACACCAGGACCGCGAATACCTTTTTCAGGCTCTTAAGCACGGCGCAAGCGGTTATGTATTAAAAGACGCGGACGCTTCCGTATTAGTCGAGGCAATACGCAAGGTACACCAGGGCGAGGCGTATATCCAGCCGACTATGGCAAAGGAACTGATTACCGAATTCAAACGCTATACGTCGGATTCCGTGTCAAGTCAAAAAAACGGCAGCGCATTAAGCGACAGGGAACTGGAGGTATTAAGGTTAATAGCGAAAGGCATGCTTAACAAGGAGATTGCGAAAACTCTTTATATCAGTGAAAAAACGGTAAAGAACCATATATCTAACATATTCAGAAAGCTTAAAGTTTCTGACAGGACACAGGCCGCCGTGTACGCTATTAAGAACAACCTTGTCGAATAATATTCATCCTCTTTCATTTGAATACCTAATACGGTTCAGGATATTGAATAATTCCCCTTTACGGGGAATTGCTTTTATTGTAAAATAGTATAAATTTATCTCTTTCGGGTTTATATAGAGGAGGGAGTTTATGAAGCTGGAGATAATGGATACAACGTTAAGGGATGGTGAGCAAACTCCCGGTGTCTCGTTTACGAGCACTGAGAAATTCAATATAGTAAGAATGCTTCTTGAAGAAGTAAAGGTGGATAGAGTTGAAATCGCATCGGCAAGGGTTTCGAAAGGGGAAATGGAAGCCGTAAAGACGGTATCGAATTGGTGCGCGTCTAAAGGGTACCTCGATCGCCTCGAAGTGCTCGGGTTTGTCGATGGGGAACTTTCGGTCAGATGGATTGAGGAAGCCGGCGCAAGAGTATTGAACTTATTGTGCAAGGGCTCCCTGAAACATGTCACGCAGCAGTTGAAGAAGACGCCCGAGGAGCATATACGCGATGTAAGGGATGTAATACGTTTTGCGCGCAGCAGGGGAATCGCGGTAAACTTATATCTCGAAGACTGGTCGAACGGCATCAGGACATCCGGCGAATATGTCTTCACCCTTATTGATTCGCTGAAGGACGAAGAGATTGACAGGATAATGCTTCCCGATACATTGGGCATTTTGGAACCCGAGCAGACTTATAAGTATGTGAAAATGATGATTGAAAGATATCCCGATAAACGTTTTGATTTCCACGCGCACAACGATTATGACCTTGCGGTTGCCAACACGTTTATGGCCGTCAAAGCGGGAGTGCACGGCGTGCATACCACCGTTAACGGTTTGGGCGAAAGAACCGGGAATGCTCCTCTTTCAAGCGTAATTGGCGTAATTAATGATTTTTGCAAGGATAAAACCCTTTCTGTTGATGAAACGAAACTGACGAAGATAAGCAAGATTGTTGAAGCGTTTTCAGGCATCCGCATTCCGACGAATAAGCCGATAATAGGCGAAAACGTGTTTACGCAGACAAGCGGTATCCATGCGGACGGGGACAATAAGGGCAACCTGTACTGCAACGATCTTATCCCCGAGCGTTTCGGGCGCACGCGGAAATACGCCCTCGGCAAGACATCGGGCAAGGCGAGCATAATGAAAAACCTCGAAGAGCTCGGCATTGAGCTTGACAAGGATTCGATAAAAAAAGTCACCGAAAGGATTGTAGAACTGGGGGACAAAAAGGAATACATAACGACCGACGATCTTCCTTACATCATTTCTGATGTGCTCCATACGAAAACCTCCGAGGAAAAAATAAAACTTTTGAATTATTACATTTGCCATGCGCAGAACCTGAAACCGGTTTCCACCGTGAGCCTCGAAATTGACGGGCAGGTTTACGAAGAAACTTCAAACGGGGACGGACAGTACGACGCGTTCATGAAAGCCATTACGAAGATATACAATAAAATTGGAAAACCAATGCCGCATCTGACCGATTATATCGTGACGATACCTCCCGGCGGCCAGACGAACGCGCTCGTTGAGACAACGATTACATGGTCTTACGACAACAAGGAACACAAAACAAAAGGACTCGATTCCGATCAGACCGCGTCGGCGATAAAGGCCACAATGAAAATGCTGAACATTATTGAAGATCAGATCCTGCTGTAACACATTAAGAAAGGCTTTCGGATAAAATACCCGAAAGCCTTTTTACCTGGTGGGTGATAATGGACTCGAACCATCGACCCCCACGATGTCAACGTGGTACTCTAACCAGCTGAGCTAATCACCCGTATCGGCATATTCTATTCTAATGTGTTTTGCATGTGCTGTCAAGACAAATGAGAATTTGAAAATTTTTTCTTTCCTCCCCTTACAAAGTAAAGAATAAATGTAAGAAGCGGAATAACGGCTCCGATGATAAAAGCAAACGGCGCCCACACAAACGTAATCCAGTTCTCCTGGTAAAACACATCCGGGAAGACGATGCCGGACATAACAAAGACAACGAGGGCAAAAGGGAGGATGAGTTTATTATGATCTTTGAGCCTGAATAATTGGGCGATTCCTTTTACCGCGGAGTAAAAGAGCATCGTATTTATAATGAACTGCGTGAGTATCCACGAAAAGAAGATAATAAATTCAATCCTCGTAAAAATCGTACCCAACTCAATTTCTTTCGCAAGACGATAAGCAGGATACCGTGTATTGGCTGTTATTTGCCATCCCAGAACCAATATTGACAGAATAATGGCAAGAAACGAAATAACGCCTGAAAAAAGGTAGCCTGTCAGTATGCTTTTTCCGGCAGATTTCGGATTTTCGGCTTCAGTGGGATAGATCATCATCATCGTATATACGGGGCAGCCTATAAAAGCAAACAAAAAAAAGGCGCTTTTAAAAACCGGGGATAAGCCGTTTTCAAGAAAAGGCTGCAGATTTTCAATTTTGGCATTAGGCAGGATGAGGACAGTCGCAAGAAGGAACAGCGAAGCGGAAATAAGGATGAAAATCTCAAAAGCCCGGGAAAATGCCTGAAGGCCGTACTTTACCGCAATGGCGACTGCGGCGATAAACACGAGGTTGATAACATAAGCGGGTGTTTCGGGCATCGACTGTGACGTCATGAAATCTCCCACATACCACGGAATATGATAAGAAAGCATTATCCATAAATATACCGACAATCCCGACACAACGTAACCAATCGGACGTCCCCAGACGGTTTGAAGACACTCTATGTAATTTTTATCCGGAAAGCGGCGTCCGAGGAATACGAGAGCCCAAATAACCGGAAAACCCAAAACTACTGTTGCGACAGCTCCAAGCCATGCATCCTGCTTTGCGATGCTTGCCATTAACGCCGCAACTACTAGTACGGATCCTCCGAGCGATACGCCGAAAGTGAGAAAACACATTTGTCGGTCTGTTACCTTTGTTTTTTCCATATTGTCACCTACTCCAGCAAGATTTGTATAACACCCTTAAGGGGCAAAAAAATCCATTGCATAAGATCTGACGGGTTCGGAACGGTCTTTCCCGAAAATTTCATAAACCCGAAAAAGGTTCCTGCCGCAAGAAGAACAATATATACGGCAAGCTCGCGGTACTGCTT
>JAAYXD010000272.1 GCA_012516065.1 Clostridiaceae bacterium | reverse complement strand
TACATACTCACTGTTATAAACACTTTTGTTTAATGTATTTCTCTGCCCGTTCTTAGCTTCTCCTCCGTTTGCTGCCTCATACAGCCTCTGTAAGTTTTCATCCTTCATCATATATTTGAAGAAAGCATCAGCCTCTTTGGGATATTTAGAATTCTTGTTAGCTACTATCCCCAGCACGCTTCCCAAAGGTTTGCTGGGTGTACCATCATCGTTGTTTGGAAGAGGCACATATCCATAATCTATGTTATTATCTTTATAAGTCTGTGCATACCACAATGAATAAATAATCATAGCTACTTTTCCTTCTGCAAACCGCTGGCTGACTATGCTCTCATCTTCTTCGGGAGTTTGTGTAGTAAGACCTTTTTCCTTCAATTCCAGCAATTCTTCAAAAGCTTTAATGGAACCTTCATTGGCCACTCCGATATCATCGGGATTGAAAGAACCATCGGAATTTCTACCAAAATAATATCCTCCATGCCTTTCTATAAGGGGATAGATAAACCAATAATTAGTAGGATTGGTGAAAAAACCGTACTGGGTAATACTACCACTTGAATCCCTTACAGTCAATTCCTCGGCCATTTTGAAAAATTCGCTCCATGTTTTTGGGGGTTCCTCTATAAGTTCTTTGTTATAGATGATACCATATGCATCAGCAGAATAGCCCACACCATAGAGCTCTCCCTTATATCTGAACGCATCTATGGCAACGGAAGCAAATCTATCAGCAAATTCCTCATCAACAAACTCAATAGGCCTTAAAGTATCCGCTTCAACAAGGACACCGAGATCAGCTGCCTGAGCCAATACAAGATCGGGGGCATCTGCTGAAGCTGCTACAACAACATACTTTTGTCTTACCTCAAAGAAGTTGTTGTCCAGCACCTCTATTTTGACACCTGTTTCTTCTGTAAATTCATTTGCTATGGACTGCAACTCCTCGTTTTCTTCAGGAATTAGGCTAAACCATATCTTCAGCTGAGCTTCCGGATTTAGCTCTTCTTTTGTTCCTTCTTCTTCAGCCTCTTCTTGTGCTAATTCTTCTTGAGTCGACTGCTCTTCTTGCTCCGGCTGTTCTTCTTGAGTTTCTGTGGTCTTTTGCCCGCTTGCACAGCCGCTAAAAAGTACGAACACTAACACCAAAACCAAGGTAACACTTAAAATTTTTCTAAACATTCCGTATCACCCTCCCATCCCATAAATTATTATTTTCTTCAAATAGCTACATATAAAATGGAGTAATGTGGCTATTTGAAGATATTTAATTTTTGTCAGCACCTTGAATGTTTTCTTATGAAATCAGTGTTGTAATTCGCCTCCTCTATGCTTTTTGCGGGCGTGCAAAAGGCAACATTTCCGTCCTTTGCTATATCTATGTTCTTTTCAACCATTTCAAAGGATTCACAATCAATGGAAAGGCAAACATTATTAGATTTGGCTATTAAATCTTTCAGGACGGTTATAGGCTCTGTCTGATTAGGATCGGTAGCAATCCATATGTTTTTTACATTTCTTAAGCTGCATAATTCGGGAACTATATATAATGCCCTTGAATGGCAGTGGAGATACCCCCTCCCAAAATAATCTATTACCTTCTGTGTGTAGGGTGCTCCAAATTCTCTGTAAAGCTGTGGAGATATCATGCATGCAATATCCTCGGACATATTAATGCCTTCCCGGAAAAAATACGTTCCGTATTCGGTATCCCCCAAATATTTATATACTTTATTTTTCAAATCTTCAGCAAACTTAATCGATGCCTCCGCACAAAAATTCATAAATCGATGAACTTCATCGGGATTATCATAAAAATCAGTATAAATTGCCTCACCTCTTAAAGCATGTGCTAAATCAAGTGGAGAAAAAAAG
>JAAYXD010000252.1 GCA_012516065.1 Clostridiaceae bacterium | reverse complement strand
GTTAGCATCCTTTCTTTACCCCCTTCAAGTATGGACAACTTAAAGGGTATTATTTTTCAGGGGTGCCCGCAATGGAGTTTCCAATTTATGCAGGGATTTTTAAGTTCCGGAACGCTCGGTTTTTATTGTACCAAAAACAGACAGCTGCCCTGCTTGAGGTACCGTCAAGATTTTTTCGCAAATTCATATCCCGCTTGGTAGACATCAGTTAGCCAGCAGTTATTTGTGAATCATACATTTCATCAAGATGTCTCATACACATATAACGCTTGGTACCCCAATCTTTGCTTGCTACATGCCGTAATCTTGCGCAAACCAGCATTAGTGCTGAATTTCCATCAGGAAATGTACCAACAACCCTGGTTCTGCGCCGGACTTCCCTGTTAAGTCTCTCGAGAACATTATTACTCCGCAATTTACTCCAATGGGCATATGGAAATTCCATATATGTCAGCGTTTCCTCGATCCCCTTCTCTATTTTTTCAGCTGCTTCTTTTAGCTTCATTTCTCGCAGCTTTTGAATTACGCTTTGGGCTTTTTGTCTTGCTGCTGCTTTATTTTCCTGAGCATGTATAGCTTTAAGCATTGCAGCGACTTCTTTAATCTTGGATCGAGGCGTAACTGTGAAAACATTGCGATAGAAATGTACTGTGCAACGCTGGTATCTTGCAGTCGGATAAACCTCATTAATTGCCTCTAAAAGCCCCAGACACTTATCGCCAATAAATAACTGGACTCCGGATAGCCCTCGTTCCTTTAAGCTTTGCAAAAAGGCCAGCCAGCTTGCCTTGTCTTCTTTCATTCCTTCTGATGCACCAATCACTTCTCTGTAACCTTCTTCATTAACTGCCATAGCTATGAGTATAGATACATTCTCATATTCGCCACCCCAGTTGCGTTTTAAGTAGATCCCATCCAGGTAAACATACGGATATCTGCTCTTTAATGGCCTATTACGCCATGCGTCTATATGTACATATACCTTCTTGTTAAGCTCACTTATGGTACCAGGAGAAACTCTTGTCCCCCACAAAGCTTCAGTGATATCCTCGACTCTCCGTACTGATACTCCGGCCAAGTACATTTCGATTAATGCTTCTTCTACAGAACTCTCTCTCCGGCGATATCGCTCGATTATCGCAGTCTCAAAGGCTATCCCTTTTAGTTTTGGTATCTTTAACTTTACATTACCTGAGGTCGTGGTCAAGTTCCTCTCATAATGTCCGGATCTGTAGCCTTGCCTTTCCTGGGTCCGTTCATAGCGTTCAGCTTTTGTTAGCTCGGCTGCTTCTTGCTCCAGTAGATTATTCAACGTTTCCTCTACACTGCTTCGGACTAATTCTTTTAATTCCTGCTTTATTACTCCTTCATTAAGCTGTATAATTTTATCTGACATGGTTCGTAACCCCCTTTGGTATATTTTGTGTGGTAACTTAATTCTACCAAACGGTTACGTCCATGTCATTTTTATTGGACTTTTATGATTTTGCGAAAAATATTATACTTTATCCTGCTTGACCGCCTGACCCATAATGCACACATACTGAACATCAATGGTGAAAGCTACAGGTTTAAGCAGGCTCTTTCCAAGCAGGCAAATAATGCCTGATTTTTTATGAATTGGTGGCCTGATTTTATTCCGGTAAGTGG
>JAAYXD010000045.1 GCA_012516065.1 Clostridiaceae bacterium | reverse complement strand
TTTTATGAGTGAACAAGCTTATTATGAACCAATTTTTATTTCCTGTTTCAGTTCTTTCAGATACTCTCTTACTTTTTTCATATCATGGTACATTTCTTCTTTTTTGCCCGGATCCCTTAACGCCGCCGAAGGATGATATGTAGGCATAATCCTGAAAAAACCGGGTCTTTCTATCCAGTTTCCTCTGACCTTTGTTATCTTTACATCCTCTCCGACTATATATTTTAGTGCGGTTGATCCCAAACATACAATAATTTCAGGCTTTATGTACCTAACCTGATATCTCAGCCACGGAAGACAGGCAACAGCCTCTTCTTTAAAGGGCTCCCTGTTGCCGGGAGGGCGGCATTTTACAATATTACAGATGTAATAATCATCAGGATCAAACATCAAAGCATCCAATAACAAATCGAGAAGCTTTCCGGCTCTCCCGACAAAAGCCAGACCGGTAAGATCCTCCTGTTCACCCGGCCCCTCTCCGATAAGCATGATTTTCGCATTAAGGTTTGTTCCCCGCCCGATTACAACATTAGTGCGGTTTTTGGCCAGTCCGCATCCCGTACAGTTTTTGCATGCTCGTACAAATTCGTCCCAAGCGGCTTTAGCTTTCATTTCAGCACCTGATAAGAACGGATGTTTTTTCTTCCAGTATGGTTTCGGCGTTGCTGTTCCGGCATTTACAGCCGGGAAACATCTCCTGCCTTTTATATCGTATCACAAAAACACGTTGATTAAAATACACCTAATGTATATCATTCTGTAATGGTTATTTAGTGGTTTTTCTCTTGTTTGGCTGTCTGAATTTTTATATTATGCCGATAAATAAAATAAGGGAAAATATAAAACCCAAACACTTTTAAAAATAATTCACGGACGATATTTTTGCAGGGAGGCAAAAACTATGAAAATTATTGGTTCTTCTGTTCAGATGAGCTCTGTTTCCACTTATTCAAAGACGCAGTCTACGGTTGAGTCCATGAGAATGTGGTCGGATGCTGAATTGACATCCGGCAGCAGCCCTTTCGAAGGAGTTCTGATTGAACTTTCCGATCAGGGAAAGAAACTTGCCCAAACCACTCAGGAAGTTAAAACCCAGGACGAATTATTTATTGAATTATCCGAAGAGGACAGGGAAAAGATTCAGCTGTTGTCTGATTTCATTTACATATTAACGGGAAAAAGGCTGAAATTCTATGTCCCAAGGATTAGGACAAACAGTATGACAAAAGCGTCCGGAGAAAATAACTCTTCGCCGGAAAACACCCGTAACGGGTGGGGGATATCATACCGTTTTACACAAACCACCCATGAGGAAGAGCATTTGGCATTTCAGGCAAACGGAGTGGTAAAAACCGCAGACGGCAGGGAGATCAATATTGGTTTGAACCTGAATATGAACCGTTCCTTCACTTCTCACATAGATATATCGTTTGCGGCGGGTGATGCTCTGGTTGATCCTCTTGTTATAAACCTTGATCGTCCGTATGCTTCACTTAGCGCTGAAAAATATGAATTTGATCTCAATGCCGACGGAATTAAGGACAGTATTTCTTTTGTAAACAAGGGCAGCGGTTTCCTCGCATATGACAAAAACAAAAACGGTATAGTAGATAACGGTTCGGAACTTTTTGGCCCTTCCTCCGGAAACGGGTTTCTTGAATTAGTGCAATATGATGACGACGGTAACGGATGGATTGACGAAAATGATGAAATATACAATAATCTATCCATCTGGATAAGAGAGGACGACGGTGAACCGAAACTTCTTGCTCTGGGGCAAGCAGGCGTTGGGGCTATTTATCTCGGACACGTCGCCAGCCCTTTCTCACTGACGGATAATAATAACAATACCGAAGGGATAATACGGCAAACCGGGATCTTTCTGTTTGAAAATGGTTCACCAGGCACTATCCAACATGTTGACCTAATATTATAAAAAAGCCCATGCAGTTATTAGGTAATGGAAACTACCACTTAATTTCCTGTATTATTTAAACTATTTGTAAATCAGGTCATAACTGTTTTTCTCTTTTTGAATAAACGCAACATTTATTCCGTTTATAAACTCTTCGTTTGTTTTTGTCTGCACAAGCCTGTTAATTATCATTTCCGTAACCTCAGCGGTTCCCATATTGCTCATTGCCTTGCGGATAGCCCAGATGGCTTCAAGCTCACGCTGGGTTAACAGCAATTCTTCACGTCTCGTACCCGATCTGTTTATATCAATGGCCGGGAATATGCGTTTTTCCGAAAGCTTCCTGTCAAGATGAAGCTCCATATTGCCGGTTCCCTTGAACTCCTCGTATATTACGTCATCCATACGGCTTCCGGTGTCAATCAGCGCGGTCGCTATTATTGTCAGGCTCCCGCCGTTTTCAATATTTCTTGCTGAGCCGAAAAACCGTTTTGGTTTATGCAGAGCTCCGGGATCAAGACCGCCGGATAACGTTCTTCCCGTCGGGGGAATCGTAAGGTTGTACGCCCTCGCCAGGCGCGTAATGCTGTCAAGGAGAATCACAACGTCTTTTTTGTGTTCAACAAGCCTCTGTGCTCTTTCCAATACCATTTCGGCCACTTTTATATGATGTTCGGGAAGCTCGTCAAAAGTACTGTATATAACCTCACCTTTAATAGAGCGCTGCATGTCCGTGACTTCCTCGGGCCTTTCATCTATCAGCAGCACAATTAATTCAATATCGGGATATCTCAAGGTTATCGCATTCGCAATCTTTTTAAGAAGTATTGTTTTACCCGCTTTCGGCGGCGAAACAATCAGACCCCTTTGGCCTTTCCCGATGGGTGCGATTAAATCAATCAAACGGGTTGATAATTCCTTTGGTTCGGTTTCGAGAGTAATCCTCTGATCAGGATAAATAGGCGTCAGCTGATCAAAAGGCTTTCTGCGCTGAGCCGCTTCCGGTGGTTCATTATTTACCGACAAAACGTATAAAAGCGCCTGGAATTTTTCGCCTTCCTTTTGAATTCTGCCTTTGCCTACGATTTTATCCCCTGTTTTTAAATTCAGTCTGCGTATTTGGGATGGAGAAACATATATATCCCTAGGTCCTGACAAGTAATTCTGCCCTCTTAAAAAACCATATCCGTCAGGCAGAACTTCAAGTATTCCGCTGACCGGTTCGTCACTTTCAAGTTTTGAAAAATCTTTCCCGTAGAACCTGTTATTAGTGTATGGTTGTTCTTTCGCGCCGTCATACTTATCGATCTGCTGCTCCTGCCCTTCGATACCTGTCTGCGGCTCGGCATCCTCCTGAAGTTTAGCCTCGTTTTCCACGCTGACAGGTTTTCCTTCATTTTGGGCTGAGTCCTGCATGCCGGCCGTGCCTTGGTCATCTGTCTTATTATCTTCTTCTTTTTCCGCGGAGGGGGGACTTTCGATCTCAATACTTTTTTCTGTATCGGCAGAAACCGTTTCCTTATCGTATTCGTCCTGTTTAAGCGTATTATCCGCCGTTTCTTTGCTTTCAGTCTCTATACGTTTTCTTGGCCGTCCGGGCCTTTTTGCAGCCGGTTTTTGGTCCGGCTGGGACTTTTCTCCCTCTGCACCGGCAGATAAAATTTTTTCAATAAGTTCCTGCTTTCTATAACGGGTTATACTCTTTATACCCATTACTTTGGCAATATACCTTAAATCTTCCAGGCTCTTACCCAGCAGTTTATCTCTGTCTTCCATGATACACCGCCTTATTCCATTTTTTAATTTTCTATCGTTTTGTAATATTTTGAATAAAAGAAATAATTGCCTTTTATATTATTACTTGTGTGCCAGGCTAATAATTACCCACAAACAAAACACACAAACATTTCAAGTATAAATATCGTCAGGAATGAAAACTTACGTTTGACCGATACCCATC
>JAAYXD010000044.1 GCA_012516065.1 Clostridiaceae bacterium | reverse complement strand
TCATATCTATAAAATCGACAAGAATTATTCCTTCGATATTCCTAAGCCTTATTTGTCTTCCAATCGCGGCGGCGGCTTCAAGATTTGTCTGTAAAATAGTATTTTCCTGTTCGTTTCTTCCCGTATATTTGCCTGTGTTGACATCAATAACGGTGAGCGCTTCAGTTTCGTCAAATACAAGGTATCCGCCGCACTTCAGCCACACTTTGCGCGAGAGCGCCTCGCGAATGGCCGGTTCTATATTGTAGTATTCGAATAAATTATATTCCTTATTGAAAAATTCTATTTTGTTCTTTAAATCCGGTGAAACTTTGTCAAGATATTCAAGCAGTTCATTATATTTTTCCCTGTCGTTTATTACAAAACGTTTAACATCTTTACCCAGATACTCCCTCGCAAGCTTAACGTGCAATCCCGCTTCCTGATGCAGTATTCTCGGAACCTTGCCTTTTTCTTCTTTTTTAACGATACTGTCGCGCAGCCGGAAAAGCATAAGGATATCATTTTCAATCTCACTGTCTTTCATTCCTTCGGACGCGGTCCTGATAATAATCCCGCTGTCGTCGCCGCAAAATCTTGACGCAATATTCCTGAGGCGTTCCCTTTCAGACTCGTTTTTAATTTTTCCCGAAACAACGGCCGTATTTTTATTGCAAACCAATACCGCGTATTTACCGGGGAGTGTAATATTGGTCGTTATTCTCGCTCCCTTGCCTTCAACCGGTTCCTTTATAACCTGGACTGTAATTTCCTGGCCGGGTTTTACGATATGTTCGATCCGGGGTTTCTGAGCTCCCGCGCCGTCACGGCCTGTTACGGAGCCGCCCGTCCCCGGTTTTCCGTACGGAACAGCTTCGGACACATAAAGATAAGCGTTTTTTTCCACACCGATATCAACAAAAGCAGCCTGCATTCCGGGAAGAACCTCCCTGACAATCCCGCGGTATATGTTCCCGACAAGCCTTTTGGGGTGGCTTCCTTCAATGAATATTTCGGCCGGTTCCCCGTCCTCGAGTAAAGCTGCCCTTGTCTGCAGCATTCCCACATCAATAATTATTTCTTTAACCATATATTTTTCCCCAGTTTCCGGTACTATTTCGGCACAGGCTCCACTGCTTAAACCAATGTGCGCTAACGGAAACTTGTATATTATTCTACAAAAGCGAATCGTCCATTGGAGTAATCCAAACTTTCCCGGCTGTAAGAGGAGCCGGATCCGCTTTCTTTTTACTGCAATAGAGCATTATGCGATGCATTGCGAGTATGCTGAAAGGCGTGTTTGAAGCTTTCGATACCCCTTCGATGAAGAGTTCCGGCCGGATATTATTATCCTGTCCGGCTCCGAGAATAACATTAAAAATGCCCGTATGACCATCTTTTTCCGCCGAAAGTTCATATATGAACGGGCGGATATCGACTTCCTTCTCTCCGCTCTTGGTCTTTTTAATAACATATATTTCGCTGCTGTTAACAGTAGAACTTACCGCATATCCGATATCAGGCATATTGACCGCCTTAACCGAAATCCTGTAATGCGCCGCGTCAATAATCCCCATAAGATTCGATTTGCGGTTTTTCACCTTTGCCTCAATTACGTTAATGCCGGCAGGCAGCGAAGAATTCATTCTTTGTATGAAACCGGCAGTGTCAATATACCCGTCAAGCTCAACATCGGCAAATTCCCCTTCGCTTGTCAGTCCGAGCGGCATTGGCTGCGCAAATACAATGCGCGGTCTCGGGTTGAAACCTTCCGAATGGGCAACCTGTATCCCCGCGCGCTTGAAAGCCCGCTCAAACAGGCGCAGTATATCAAGATGGCTTATAAATTTTAATTCTTCTCCTCTTCCGAATCTAAACCGTATTTCCATATTATCTCACTCGCATGATATTTGTTAAATCTCCGGCCTTCTTTAACCGGGTGCTGCACAGCTTTTCATATCATTATGTCCACCCTGCCTGTCGGCGGACAGACCTGTATAAAACCTGAAAAACATGTATCATATTCCGCAGATACCGCCGATAAAACTGTTTATCCCGCAATTAGAACACCGCGTCCTGCAATTCGTGGTAACTTTTTCCTCGTATGCCCTTTTGCACTCGCGCTCGAGAAATTTTTTCGATACACCCATATCAATATGATCCCAGGGCAGTTTTTCGCTAAACTCCCTGGTCCTGTTCGCATAAAAGGACGGATCAATGTTTTCTTCACTAAATGCCTTCATCCATGAATCGTAATCAAAATGCTCATTCCACCCGTCAAAACGGCATCCTTTCCTCCAGGCATTGAGCAAAACCTTTCCAAGCCTTCTGTCGCCTCTTGCCAGAACTGCCTCAAGAAAACTCAGCCGCGCGTCATGCCAGTTGAAAATGATTGATTTCGATACTTCCCGGAGTTTTTTCCTGAGGAAATCCTGCTTTTCAAAAAGCATTTTCTGTGTATCCTGCCCGAACCATTGGAACGGTGTAAAAGGTTTCGGCACAAAGCACGCGGCGCTTACTGTCGGTTGAAATCCCTTCGGGCGTTTGTCTTTCGGTATTTTCTTATAAACGTCCATAATTTTTTGCAAAAGCTGAGCGATACCTTCAATATCATCCATCGTTTCGGTAGGAAGCCCTATCATAAAATAGAGCTTGATACTGCTCCATCCGCCGTTAAATGCCAATTCTGCGGACTTAACAATATCTTCTTCGGTAATGCCCTTGTTTATCACATTTCTAAGACGCTGCGTCCCCGCTTCCGGAGCAAAAGTCAGACCGCTTTTTCTTACCTTCTGCGCTTTTTTCATCAAATCAAGCGAGAAATTATCAACCCTTAATGAAGGCAGTGACAGATTGACCTTTTTCTGCTCCGTCAGTTTAATCAAATCATCGGTGAACTCCTTCAGGCTTGAATAATCGCTCGTGCTTAACGAAACGAGTGAAATCTCCTCATATCCCGTTTTATTAATCGAGCCTTCGGCTTGTTTATACAGCGTTTCGGGATTTTTTTCGCGTACCGGCCTGTATATGAAACCCGCCTGGCAGAAACGGCAGCCGCGGATGCAGCCGCGGAACAGTTCAAGCATGATCCTGTCATGGACGGTGCCGATAAAGGGCACTATTATCTCCTCGGGAAAATCGGCTTCATTAAGATTTTTAATTATCCTTTTCCGTATTATTTCGGGCGCTCCGGCAAACCGCGGTTTAATTTCCGATACCGTGAAGTCATCGTTGTATGAAACTTTATACAGCGAAGGCACGTAAACACCGTCAACCGATGACACTTTC
This sequence comes from Clostridiaceae bacterium, assembly GCA_012516065.1. Taxonomy (GTDB): domain Bacteria; phylum Bacillota; class Clostridia; order DSM-8532; family DSM-8532; genus DTU069. The sequence continues at coordinate 9,535 of JAAYXD010000044.1, read as the reverse complement.
TCGAGGAATCCCATCCTGTTCCGGTTTGTATCGGAGTTCTTCCATTCCTTATATAAATCAATGATTTCGAGGATAACTTCTTCGCCTTCCCCGATTACGAAGAAATCAATAAAATCCGCAAGCGGTTCGGGATTGCATGCGCACGGCCCGCCCGCGCATACAAACGGGTGTGAATTGTCACGTTCTTCGGACAATAACGGGATTCCGGCCAAATCAAGCATATTCAGCACATTGGTATAACTCATTTCATACTGGAGCGTAAACCCGACTATGTCGAAGTTTTTTACCGGCTCCTTTGTCTCAAGGGCAAAAAGCGGTATCCCTTTTTCCCGCATCAACCTTTCCATGTCAACCCACGGAGCGAACACACGCTCACAGTAAGTATCGTCTCTACGGTTCAGGACATGGTACAATATCTTCATTCCAAGGTGAGACATGCCGACTTCATAGATATCCGGAAAGCAGAACGCAAAACGCACATCCGCCTTTTCCGGGTTTTTTACTGCCATGTTCCATTCCCCGCCCGTATATCTCGCCGGTTTTTCCACACTCATAAGCATGCTGTCGTAAAGCGTTACTTTCATACCATTCTCCAACCCAAAAAATAATAAAACAGTGCATTGCTGCGCAGGAAAAATAAAAACTGCTGCAGCATTTTTTTAAAACAATAACATGTTCTTTCCTGTTTGACAAGGCTGCTGAATATTAATATGCCGATCGCGGAAAATCGGAATAATGAATGCTGTAATATGTATCTTCAAGTGAAACCTGTATATATGAGCCGTCAGGCTTTATATATTTCAAGCCCGCCCGCGCTTTTCCGGATTTTTACGCGCTCTCCGCCGCGAAGATTCATGTCTTCGATATATTCCTCGGGTATTTTAATCCTGCCCTTGTTGTCTATAACCGCGTATTCATCGTGAGACTCCGCGGGCTGCGCGTTATCGTCGAGCTCGGAGAGTCTTTTCCGGTAATCTTCCTTTTTCAGCATTTCACTGCCAATCATGCCGTCGCTGATCGATATCACGCGATCGACCATCGACGAAATTTTCAGATCATGCGTGACAATTACTATTGTCACACCGAGTTCCCTGTTCAGCTTCTCAAACAACTCCATTATTTTATACGTGTTTTTGGTGTCGACAGAACCGGTAGGTTCGTCGGCAAGTATAAGTTTCGGATTGTTCGCGAGCGCAATCGCTATCGCGACACGCTGCTGTTCCCCGCCGGACAGTTCCCCCAGCCTGCTTTTGTACTTATTCTTCAGCCCGACCATATCCAGCAGTTCCCTTGCCCTGTCCCTGCGATTTTTCAGTCCCGTAATCATCATCGGCACCTGCACGTTCAACTCGGCGGACAAATAGGGCAGCAGGTTTCTTGCCTTGTTCTGCCACACAAATCCGATTGTTTCCCTGTTATACATCATAAGTTGCCTGTCGTTGAACTTCAGAAGGTTTTTCCCGTCAACATGGATGGAGCCGGCCGAAGGCCGGTCAAGACCTGCGATGATATTTAAAAGCGTTGATTTACCGCTTCCGCTTTTGCCGATAATTGCGGTAAGTTCACCCTTCCGGACCGTCAGATCAAGCCCTTGCAGCGCAACGACTTCGGTTTCCTTCGTCTTATATATTTTTACGAGGTTGTCACACAAAATCATCGGCACATCTTCATGCGACATCAATTACCACCCCATCCTCAAGCGTAAAAATCCTGTCGGCTATTTCCATCATGCTCGGGTCATGTGTGCACATTATAATAGTTATTCCCTCGCGAACAACAAGATCTTTGAACAGTTTCACAACCCGCAGCCCGGTATTCGTATCAAGCTCGGCTGTAGGCTCGTCCGCGAACAGCAGCATCGGCCTGTGTGCGACAGCTCTTGCGATTGCGACACGCTGCTGTTCTCCTCCGGACATTTCCGCGGGATAGTGCCTCATTCTTTTTTTCAATCCTACAAAATCAAGGCATTCTTCGACCCTTTTTTTCCTTTCCTTCGCATTGTATTTTGAAATCCGGAGCGCAAAATCAACATTTTCATAAGCCGTCATATTCGAAACAAGAGCAACGGACTGGAAAACAAAACCAAACTTGCTTCTGCGAAGGGCATCCCTGCTTTTTTCAGACATGCGGGTAATGTCCTGCCCGTCAAAGATAACTTTGCCCGTGTCCGGCCTGTCAAGCGCTCCGAGGATATTCAGAAGCGTAGTCTTCCCAGATCCGGACGGCCCCATCAGGATGTTGAACGTACCTTTCGTGACCGCGAGATTAACCCCTTTCAAAACATCATTAACCGTATTGCCAACCTTAAAGGAACGGCTTATGTTTTCGGCTTGCAGTATATGCATTATGAATCCTCTCCCATTTTCAGCACCTGGTGCACATTGATGCTTCTGACGAGCCAATACAGGAACACAAGTCCGACAAACAGCATAACACCGGCGATTCCAAGCACCTTCACATAATCGCCGATATCGGCCGTTACCCTGAACGGCGGCACCTGCTGATATGCTGAGTATACCATCTCAAGCATCGGAATGAATATTGTTCCCGCAACAGTCCCTAAAATGATTCCGGCAAAAATGGCTACGACGGACACAAGGAACTGCTCGAACAGCATGATTAACGTCACGCTCCCCATTGGCATACCCATAGCCCGGAATATTCCGAATTTCAGCGTTTTGTCCCGGATTGACAGTACCCAGAAAAGCACGAAACCGATGGCCGCAATAAACATCGTTACAATGAAACACATCGTTAAAACGCCGTTTGTTCCGAGAAGCATCGGATCATTTTTCTTTTCTATAATCTTCTGCGACGCGTAATCCACTCTCTCGACCCTGAGAGACAAAGCTTCGAGCTGTTCGTTGATAAAACCGTCCGTAACGCCGGGCTTCTTTTTCATCCATATTTCATACGGTACCGCAGGAAGTTTTTTCATCACATAAGTGTGATTGATTACCGCAAAAAAGGTATTGTTTACAACCACTTCATCAATATCCGTTTTAATCTCCGCGTAAGGGTTGCAGGACGGGAAGTAATCGAGGAACCCGTAAACAACGCATTGAAGGCCAAGGTCCTGGCTCAGGCGGATGGTTACGATATCCCCCGCTTCTATATTGAATTTCTCGCGGAAACTGCTCGAAAGAAAACAGGCCGTAGGAGCATCCGTCATCATATTCAGGTATTCGTTGATGTGATGGGGCAGCAAATCATTTCTGAACCAGACGGTTTTTCCGAATTCATGCGGTGTAATTCCCAGAAGCCTGATATTCCTGACCGAGATCCTTCCGCTCGTTAAAGATGCCTTATTGTCAACCAATACCCTCGTGATGCTTTCATACCCTTCAATTTTGCGGTACTGCTCATAAGGCGGTTCACGGTATTCTGCGCGTGAACCGAAGGCAGATGAAGTAACCCCTTCGGGAGCCCCCGAAGCACTCGCTGCCTGCTGCTGGTGTTTCAGGTTGTTGTAGGGCTCAATTATCACGTCCGCGGCGTTTTCATACATCACTTTATCAATGATATTGTTGTTGATTGTCCTTGCCTGGTTCGCATTGATAATGCCGAAGGACAGCGATAAAATAACAAACAGCATGATCGACTGCTGGTTCCGGTCGGCCCTTGATACATTGACAAGCGAAAAGTAGGCCACGGGACTCCAGATTCTTATGCCAAGCTTGAATATCAGCCGTATCAGCAGCGGGTACAGTCTCAGGAAAAGAAGACTGATTCCGAGAATAAAAAACGTAGAAATGAAATACAGCAGTGGATCAATACTCAAATCCGTTCCTGAAAGCCCGGTCAGACCCAGAATATCCTGCCTGTTCCGGAAATTATTATACCCGTAAGCACAGACCGCGAGAATTACAAAGTCAAGACAGAATTTTTGCCAGAACGGTTTCCCGGTATCGGAAACAAGGCTTCTTTTGTATTCCACGATTCCCGCGGCGCTCGCCTTTACGACGGGAATGAGCATAAACAGCATGAAAATCACGGCAGCCGCTGCGGAATAACCGAAAATTTCAGGTGTAATAACGGGAACAAGGGCTTTCCTGTTCACAAACTCCAAAAAGCCGTTCGATGAACCCAAAATACGGCAGATGAAGAATCCGATCCTCGGTCCAGCCGCAAAGGACATGACCGCAAGAACGAGGCTTTCGATCAAATATATCAGAAAGACCTGAAATCTTCCCGCGCCCCTGCTTTTAAGCACCGCAATTTCATTCCTGCTGTTTCTGACAATTAAGCCCGAAATCATCATTGTGTAAAAACAAATAATCAGCATCATCGGAATAGTAAGAATCCACAAGGTAATCTGCAGTTGTTCCTTCCTGCCCTGATATCTCTCAAGCACCTTCTGCATTCGGAACGTAATTTTAGCCATACCCCCGTTTCTTTCGTTCCAACGCTGCTGGTTTTTCAATATATCGAGGATTTTTTCGACATCACCGATTTTCACCGCGCGGTAATCAAAAAACCACGTGTTTTCGGTTCTTTCTATTTTTACTCTGTCATCCTTGGCTATCAGTTCCTCAATATGGTCTTCATAAAACAGGAGCGCATCGCCTAAATACCTGTACCGGCTTCCGCTCCAGTAAAGGGAATTCAGATTTTCCACCGTGAATATGCCGACTACCTTGAACTTTGCTATTTGCTCTTTTTCTTCCGTTAAAAAGTTTTTCCATTCAAGTGAGTATTCCTGATCCTGTAAAAGCTGGAGCCTGTTCATCGCCTCAAGGGATACCGCCACCTCATAAACACCGTTAACCGGTTCTTTTGACGGTATCCGTCCGCGTACAAGCCTGATGTGCTTTTCATAATCGGACAGATATATAGGGTATCCGTTCAGATCGAGCGAGTTATAGTACTCGTCGCCTTCGCGCCTGATTTTAAACGAATTCAGCCGGATATAATAAAGCCGCTCCTCGACAGGAAGATCAAAGCTTGCCGAAAGCTGGGTCTGTGCAATATTTTTCACCTGGTCGGCTATGTGCTTTTCGTAAATGCCCCTCTCCGACAGCTCCACCGTGTAAGTGCCGGGAGATCGGTTGGTTTGCAGATGATCATACTCAAGGTCCTTTGTTAATACTTTCTGCAGTATTGCGTTCGAATACAGCGGTATGGATGAAATAATGCCGCAGGCGGACAGGGCGCCGATGAGCAGGTATAGGAAAAGCCACTTGTTATTAATGATCCTGTGATACAAAAACTCAAGCATATCCTTCCCCCTATTCTACGATGACCTGCTCTCCCGCTTTCAGACCCTCAGTTATCTCGACTTCGCTGACGGACTGCACTCCCTTCTGTACATAGCGTTCCACGCGGATGCCGTCCTCAAGGATATAAATGACATCCTTCCCAAGATATGATTTTAACGCATTTTTAGGAATTATCACCGCATTTTCTTTGAAATCCCTTACAAGCTTAATTTCAGCCCTGTCTCCCATTTTGACACCTTCGGGCATTTGTTCCATTTTAATCTGCACCGTATCCCTGTATTTTTCCATTTCCTCAAACGGTACGCTTGCGGCCGTTAATACCACTTCTCCGGAATAGGTTTTCTTATCCACCGTTACCTGCACTTTCATCCCGACTTTAAAATCGCCTGCGGAGTTGCCCTTGTATTCCAGATGCAGGACCTCAGGATCGGATATCGTTGCAACTGTCTTATATATATCAACGATATCCCCTTCGCTTATGTTAAGAACATACGTGACAATGCCGTCGACCGAAGCATAAAGCCTGCATTGACTGAGTTCCTCTTCAAGCTGTTTAAGCTTCATCTCCGAAAGTGCCAGTTCGTATTTTTTCATTTCCAATTGATTGGAATAATCAAGTTTGAGCTTATCGACGGAAATTTTCTGATTTTTAATTTCCCTTTCGATATTTTCAATTTCGTTTCTCGCGTGCGCGCCGGCATTTCCGAGCATCTCACGGTGCTTTTTTTCGAGATCAGCAAGATTGCTCTCTGCCGCCATAATTTCTATAGCGGATTTCTGCTCTATGTAGCTGCATGATTTGATATAAGAATCAACAAGAATTCTCTGATACTCAATTTCCTTCTCAATATCATCGGTCAGCAGCTCCGCGATCAAATCCCCCGCTTTAACGGTATCTCCGAGTTTGACGTAGATTGCTTTGAGGCGGCCGCTACGGTTCGTAAAGAAATGATCTTTGTCGATAACCGGTATAAAATATGCTGTTCTTGTGATGCTGTCCTCAATATAACCTATCCTGGCTTCCGCCGTTCTGTACGTGATTTCCTCGGGCTCTATGAGAGGCGGCGCTAGAACTTCTTCCTCGGTGGGGAATAAACCGCATGCGGACAGCATGCAGAAAAACAAAGCAATAATTAAATGGAAAGCCAACCTTCCGCTCTTTGGTTTCATAAAAAAGACCCCCGTGATTATATGAACAAATATACATTTCCGGATGGAAAACTCATAAACAAACTTATAACGGTCAAATCGGACAATAACTCAAATAAAATAAAAGTTTCAGAAAAATAATACCACGTAACTACGGCCCCGTCATGAATTGTTTTGCTTTCCGGTATAAAGACAGAATCTGTTCGACACCGGATTCTTTCTGCATTTGCGCAAGTTCACCGGGCGAGATATTGAAGTTTCCCTCATCGGCGGCAGTAAGAAACTTTTCCATATTCGCATTATAAGCCTCTATCATACCTGCAATCTGATCATATTCCCTCATCAGTTCCTCAAATGCTTCCGGGTTTTCCTCCGCTTTATCGTCGTATCTCCCATAAAGCTGCCTTAAAGTTACGGTATTTTTAAAGCTCGCGTCCTGATAAAGCTCTTTTAAATCCGCATCAAGGTTCGGAGTGAGCCGTTCATACCGTATATCAAAGAAATAATCGGCCGCAAACCATGTAGTCAATGGTTTTACGGACCGCGGAAAGGTCACTCTGTCACCCTGCAGCGAATAATTCCTGTCCTTGACGCCGTACCTGAACAAATCATAATTCTCCTGCGACTCGTGAATCCATTCCACGAAAGAAACGACGCGCTCGGGAATGGAACATGTTTTTGTAATCACAAGCCCCCTGCCGGACGTATTGATTAAAAACTTGCTTCCCATATATAACGGTATAACCGTAAATTGAGCATCGACAACAGACAATTGCCCCAGAACATTCTCAATATTATTCATTGGCATTAGTTCGGAAGCCAATCGCCCGTTAAGAAGCGTATTAGAGTATCCTTCTCTTTTTATATAGCCTGCGGCATGCCACTGCGATAACAGACGCCACGCATTGACAAATTCCGAGGTCTGTTCCATTGCATATATGTTTTCCGGTTCGTCAAACCTCGACAGGAAGTAATCCGAGAATTCGATGTAATAACCGTTTCCTTCCATATACGCCGTAAAAAAATACCTTGCATTTACGTCGCCGGGAAGAACGCCCTTTTCATTCTCGTATATCATTTTAAGGAATTCCCCATAGTCTTCCATTGTCTCAAAACCGCCGGGCGCGTATTTTTCAACGTAATCCTTCCTGGTTACTATACAGTATCTCGGGTTATTAAACCCGTAATACGGCATCAGATACAGCTTACCGTCCACAGAGCCGTAATACAGGTAATCCCTCCCTATCTCATTTTCCGTCAGTTCATGATAATATTTCGGCGCATACCGCGGAAACAAATCCGTTATATCAAGCAACAGATCCTGCTGCACATAAGCAATAGGAGAAAAACACGTAAACGCATCAATCTTTTCCCCCGATTGAATCAGCTTCATTATTTCTTCATCATACTGCTCATAGGGAATCCAATGAAAAAACGGAGTTGCATTTATTGTATCTGAAATGTTTTTTGCAACTTCGGCAAGCATATTATCTATTTCCGCTTTATCGCGAGGCTGCCCGCCTGTTCCGTAACCGGGCGAATAAATATGCATATCCGCATATTTCGGAGCTTCTGTCCTGATATCCGTATATTCATATTTATCCCTGTCATTCCTGCCGCAGCCTGCTGAACAGCCCGTGAGCATCAACACCAGGATAACTGAAACAAATCTTTTTATCATACCCGCTTTTCTCCTGACAAACCTTTTCAGCCGTATTTCCGGTATTTATCCTAATCGCGGAAAACAAAGGGAACCTTTTTAATACGATATTACCACAATAATTCTTTTACAGGCAATATATTCTTTTTTTATGATTGCCATATTTTCCAGACTGTAGAAACTTTTTTTGCCGGCATCAGGCAGACTCTATAAATGTTCTATTTTCGGCGAAAATACCGCACATTTTATAACAGGCATAATAAAAAACGCGATTGCTTCTTTTTCAGTTTGTGGTATAGTTTATTACAGACTTTATTACCAAAACGGACGGTGATTATGAATTGAAGGCTAATGCGGACTGCGTTTACTGCTATCTTAAACAGGCTGTATCGTGCATGAACCATGCTGGAATTGACGAAGACAAGCAGCATGAAGTTCTTTATAAGCTTATGGACGATATTAAAAATTACAGCAGGGAAAAAACTCCTGCAGAAAACTCGTCTTTAGCTTTATTGAAAACTTACGAACTTATCGGCAACTATGACCCATACAAGGCTGCTAAGCTCCGGTCCAATGACCTGGCGCTCGGGATGTACCCCAAACTTCGGCAGATGATGGACGCGGCGGAAGACAAGCTCGACTGCGCATTGAGAATCGCAGTAGCGGGGAATGTTATTGATCTCGGAATCAACAGGGATTTCGATATCTCCGAAGCATTGCGGCACAGTATGGGAATCGGTTTCACGATAAACCATTATGAAGAGTTTAAAAACAAAATATCCGCCGTACAAAAAATTATGATAATAGGGGATAATTCGGGCGAAATCGTTTTCGACAAAGTTCTTGCGGAATATCTTAAAACTCTTGGAAAAGATGTTGTTTACGTCGTAAAGGAAAAGCCGATACTTAATGATGCGACAATGGAAGACGCCGTATATACGGGTATTGATAAAGTATCGAGAGTAATTACAAACGGCAGCGGATACCTGGGCACTTCCCTGCAGACGGTATCAGAGCAATTCCTTGAAGAATTCCGCAACAGCGATGTTGTATTGGCTAAAGGCCAGGCTAATTATGAATCGCTTGAAAATGAAGACATATCAAGGGGTAAAGTATTTTTCCTTCTCAGGGCCAAATGCGAAAGGGTTGCCGAAAGCCTCGGTGTGAAACTTCTCGATATGGTTCTCATGTCAGGATAATTAAAAATTCGGGCATTATAAAATTAATAAGCGGTTTCATCCGCTTTTTTTATTGGTAAATATACAAAAAAATATATTCATGATACCTGGGGGGTAAGCATCAATGAGTGCAAAAAAGCTGAACGCGGACAATAAATCCTTGCTCTCGAAGGATAAAATATCAAGTTTTAAGACAATTCGCGCCAAACTTTTATCCGCTTTCATACTAACCGTAATACCTGTTATACTATTGGGGACTGTCTCGTATTCCATATCAAAAAACGCCCTTGAGAAAAAGGCGCGCGAATCCACAATCGACACAATGGGAC
>JAAYXD010000298.1 GCA_012516065.1 Clostridiaceae bacterium | reverse complement strand
CCGGCCAAGTCCTTCTCCGTTATGTCTTGGTCAAGAACGGTTTTGAATCCGGCGAAGCGATGGTGGTTTTGGTCACCAACGGGCCGGATTTTCCTGAAGGGAAAGAACTGGGAAGGCTCCTGGCTTCCGATTTCCCCGCCTTGAAGAGCGTCGTCCATAATATCAATACCAGTGCCGGCAATGTGGTGTTAGGGGATAAAAACAAGGTATTATACGGGACCGACGGAATCATTGACCGTCTTGGGGATCTGGAGTTTAAAATCTCGGCCAACTCCTTTTTTCAAGTTAACCCCGCCCAGACCGAAATTTTATATAAAAAAGCTCTCGTCTACGCCGGACTGACCGGGAAAGAGCGGGTCCTCGACGCCTACTGCGGGGTTGGCACGCTCACTTTGTTCCTGGCCCGCCAGGCAAAGGAGGTATATGGAATCGAAGTGATCCCGGCCGCCATCGAAGACGCCAAGGAGAACGCCGTTCGGAACCGGGTCGATAATGTGGTCTTTGTGATGGGGGCGACCGAAGACGTCCTGCCGAAACTGGTCAGTATCGGGATCGACTTTGATGTGGCCGTGGTTGATCCGCCGCGCAGCGGCTGTGAAGAGCGGGTCCTCCAGACCTTTGCGAAATTAAAGGTCCCCCGGATTGTCTATGTCAGTTGTAACCCGAGCACATTGGCCCGGGACTTGAAGTTCCTTGTCAACCGGGGCTATGAGGTCAAAGAGATTCAACCGGTGGACATGTTCCCCCATACTTTTCATGTTGAGTGCGTAGTATTGATAACAAAGCTGTAAGCATTTATTTAGCGGGTTTCCGGAATTACATCCAAGTTGTCTACTTAACATAAAGGGCCAAAATACGTACACGGAAACATATCGATGAGGTATTTTGAAGTAATATTTGAACGCAAAAATTGGTAGGGTTGAGTTGACAGATTAGATAACGGGCATTTTTCATAAGTGTTTTATAAATATGCACTTTAATATTTTAATAAATTTCTTTACATATGAAGAATAATACGATAAAATTAAAGAAATAATAAAAATAGACTTTATAGTGTGATAAAATTCCTTTATATTTAAAGAAATTATGGCGAAAGTTAAAGAGGTATTTGTAATGGTAGGATATACTCAACTCGTAAAACTAAACACCTTTAGAATGGATGATGTATACAAGCTTGTCGGGAACAAAAAGACTGCATCTTCCCTTGTTCTTCGTTTGTCAAAAAAAGGTTTGGTGAAGAAAATCAGAAATAATTTATATACATGTATCAATGTTGCCGATGGGCAGCCTGTAGCAACTAAATATCACATAGCTTGTGCCATCAATAATACTGCTTATCTTTCGCATCATTCAGCTTTTGAATATATGGGTATATCAAATCAGGTGTTTTATGAGATCTATGTTTCTTCTGAAAAACGCTTCGATGAATTTGAATTTAATGGAATAACTTACAAATACGTTTCATCGAAATTATCAAGTGGAGTTATAGAGCCTAGAAATACACACGAAATTCGGGTCACCACACTGGAACGTACAGTAGTTGACAGTATAAAAGACTTCGAAAAAGTCGGAGGTCTTGAAGAACTGCTAAATTGCATAGAATCTATACCATACTTGAGTGAGAATGAATTAATCAAGTATTTGGATGCATATAATCAGCAGTTTTTATATCAGAAGACTGGTTTTCTGATGGAACATTATAAAGACCAATTCCAGCTATCTGATGAATTTATATCCTATTGTAGTATTTGTTGTAAAATAAAAATACCGAATGTTGCAAATGCAAAGTCCAGAAAGTTGCAAGTGGAAATTCCATAGTATTGCAAAATGAAAAAGTCCATTGCAGGCACATTCAATAACCTATATCCTTGTATGTGACTAAAGCATGCAAGGAGGAAAGGAATATGCTAACAATGGACAAGATTAATGATATCAGATACCGTTTCTATGTGAAAGGGGAGAATATTTCCCAAATAGCAAAAGCAGAGGGTTTAGACTGGAAGACAGTACAAAAGTACATCGATAAGAAGGACTTTAACGAACCGGCTCAGAAGCCAAAAGAACAAAAGGTATGCCCCAAATTGGATCCCTACAAATCAACCATTGATGAATGGCTAATTAAAGACAAACAGGCTCCACGCAAACAGAGGCATACCGCAAAGAGAGTGTTTAACCGTTTAAGAGAGGAGTTCTCGGGGTTCAACTGTTCCTATAGGACAGTAGCTTCCTACTATGCTATAAAACATAAAGAGATTTTTAAAAACACCAAACAAGGATTTCTCCCCCTCGTACACCGACCAGGAGAGGCACAGGTTGATTTTGGTACGGCTGATTTTTATGAAAATGGCACACGAGTTACCGGAAAATACCTTGAAGTATCATTCCCATACAGCAACAAGGGCTACCTGCAATTATTCCATGGTGAGAACATGGAATGCCTTCTGGAAGGGCTGGACACGATTTTCAGGCATATTGGTGCTGTTCCCGAAGAGATATGGTTTGACAATACAAAAACGATCGTCACTAAAATAATCCGGGATGGTGGGAGAGAAATTACCGAACGGTTTAGCCGGTTTAAAGAACATTATCGCTTCAATGCTGTGTTTACCAATCCCGATGAAGGGCATGAAAAGGGCAATGTTGAAAACAAAGTCGGTTATCAGAGGCGAAACTTTCTTGTGCCTATACCGCGTTTTCAGTCGCTTACCGAATACAATCGCCATCTCCTTGAGATGTGTGAAGATGATGCCAACAGGGAGCATTACCGACATAATGAAACAATTGAAGAATTATTTCAAGAAGACCTGAAGCATTGCCATCCATTACCGGAAATTGAATTTGACTTGGCCGGCCGACGGAGTATCACCACCAATAACTGGGGCAAGTTTTCTCTGAATAGAGGGATGCATGAATATTCAGCCTCACCGAGGCATGCAAACATGCGGATCCATGTAAGGCTTACATCTTCACTCGTCATTGTCATGGACGAAAACTATCGAGAGATTGTGAGGCATCGCCGCCTTTATGGCGACACAAAACAGCAAAGCATGAACTGGCTGCCATACCTTAGACAGCTCTCCATACGGCCACGTGCTCTTAAGTATTCGGGTGTTTATGATATGATGCCGCCTGAAATGAAGCAGTTCCTTAATGGCTGCTCTAATGCCGAAACAGGGCGAGTTCTTAAGGTCCTGGCGGAACTGACGGATAGGACCGGATTTGACAGTGCACTTACTACTGTCAGTCAAGCACTTGCTTATGGGGCATCTGATTCCGATAGTTTACGGAATCTCTACCGCCGTATTTATTCAGACGTCCCGGAACTCCCGCCGATGTCTCTCAACTCAGAGATACCGGTCGTGGGTCAGATGTCGGCCAACCTTATCTCTTATGATGTCTTCCTTCAGAAAGGTGGTGCTGCAAATGCTTGAAGCTAAAATTATTGACTGCTGTAGAAGACTTAAGCTCAGCAGAAATCTTGCAGAAATGGCACAGAATACGGATGGAGAAACACATCAGGAATACTTATGCAAGTTGTTAGAAGCCGAACTGAAGAACCGGGAAGTCGGGCGTATGGCAAAACTGGTTAAAGGGGCAGGCTTTTATAGCATCAAGACTTTTGATGCCTTCAGATTCGATGAGGTATCGCTTCCTGATGATTTGTCCGTTGAAAGACTTAAATCATTGGATTTCATTAAAGAAAAGAAAAACATCATAATGTACGGTCGTACTGGCACTGGTAAGACTATGCTTTCGATTGCTCTGGGGGTTCTTGCCTGCCAGGCAGGTATTCCCGTTAGGTTTTACCGTACTGCAGCATTGGTCAACCAACTATCGGAGGCACATAAAACGGGAGCATTGGGGGCCCTGCTAAAAAAGTTAGATAAAGCTTCTGTTATTATACTTGATGAATGGGGCTATGTCCCATATGACAGAACCGGTGCTCAGTTACTTTTTGATTATCTTTCGGAAATCCATGAACAGAAACCTGTAATTCTGAACACCAATCTTGAATTCTCCCGGTGGGTCAATGTTCTCTATGATGAGCAGATGACAGCAGCACTCGTAGGGAGACTCACACATCACTGTTATTTGATTCTATTTCCGGGTGAGAACAACAGACTTCGTGAGTCAAGTATTAATGGAGTATATGGCTCAATCGCGGCCCGGAGGGGAAATGAACGCCAATATGCTTAAAGACAAGCTACCAGTATGGCAGATGGTAAAGGGGGTGAAATCTGTGGACAAGCATTATGAAATTTATATCATTGCTAAATAAAGTATCAGTAACCGCTTCATTGTAAAGGAAAAGTCATGAATTGCCTTGGGCAAATTGCCTTAGTGATATCGTGACCAAAGAGATGATATGAACTAAATACCGCTATTGCCTGCAATGCACCAACAATTTAGCAAAATACGGTTTGCAACATTGTGGAAATTCCTGTTGCAATACTATGGAAAAATATTTTGCAACTTTCGGGAAAAAGTACTTGCAAAAAACACTCTTGCATCAGCTTTTCCATTTCAATGTTATTCAGGAATATCTTTGTCGGGTTTGTATCCGACCACATCAATTCACTGTCACACCCTGCTAATTCCATTATCAATCTAACCGGTACATATGTCCTGCCGTTATAGCCTAATATCTGATAATCTTCATCCTGTTTCGGGTCATCCATATTGACCTCTT
>JAAYXD010000043.1 GCA_012516065.1 Clostridiaceae bacterium | reverse complement strand
TAATATCTCAATCTATTTTAAAAACACCGCGGAAGATGCGCTGCGCAGCTCCATGCGTCCGAATTTCTCCCGTTACTTTAAAAGCGGCATACCCGCTTATAAAAGAGCAAAAGATATATACTATTCCGGAGGGAGGTAAAAGAAATGCAGAATGAAAGAACGGCCGAAGAAGCAAGACTGAAAAAAACCCTTGATGAAATCAACCGCCAGCTGCGCGTAAAATATAACGATAAGCTCGCCTTTGAAAAAAATATGCGTGAGACGTATAAGAATATGTGGGAGGAAGTCGAAGGAGCCCCGGTAAACCTGAATGATCCGGAACAGTTGATTAGGGCCAAGTTTTACCTTGATGACATGCGGAATATGGAAAGCGCTTTTAAAAGCTCGGCACGCAAGATTAAATACCTCGAAAAAATGCGCGATAATCCTTACTTCGGCAGGATCGACTTCCGGGAAGACGGCGAAGACGGGCCTGAACAGATATATATAGGCATATCAACCCTTCAAAACGAAAATAGCCTTGAGATTTTAGTATATGACTGGAGAGCCCCGATATCGAGCATGTTTTACGATTACGAACCCGGAAGAGCGCAGTATTCGTCTCCTTCAGGGATCATTAAGGGCAATCTGCTGCTGAAAAGACAGTACCGCATAAAAAACGACCGGATCGAGTATATGTTCGATTCGGACATAAAAATCGATGACGAAATTCTGCAGGAGATTCTTGGGCAGAGCAAGGACGAAAAAATGAAAAGCATTGTTACGACAATCCAGAGGGAGCAAAACCGCGCAATACGCGATGAAGGACACAGGCTCCTGATTGTCGAAGGTCCCGCCGGAAGCGGAAAAACATCCGTCGCGCTGCACCGTATAGCATATCTCTTATACCGTTACCGGGACAGTCTGGACAGCTCCAATGTAGTTATATTTTCGCCAAACGAAATGTTTAACGATTATATATCCGAAGTGCTGCCTGAACTGGGTGAAGAAAATGTCCGCCGGACGACCTTTATGGAATACGCAAAAAACAGCCTGAAAACAAAGTTCAAAATTTACGGCTTAAACCACCAGATGGAATTAATACTTTCATTTAAAGATTCACTGTACTACCGCGATATCATTGAAGCGATACGGTTTAAATCGTCCGTCCGGTTTTTATCCGCCCTTAAGAAATATACGGCCCTGCTTGACAATAAGCTCGGAAATTTCGAGGATTTCTCAATACGGAATAAAACAATCATATCGGCCGCGGAACAGGCTTACCTGTTTCATAAAGAATATGCCTACCTTCCGTTTCTCCCAAGGCTTATCAAAATCAGGAACCGCATTCTTTTTCTGATTAAGAAAGGAGAAGAAGAAAGAATTGCCGAGCTTATGAAACAGTATGAATCGCGTCCCGAATGGAGCGACTTAAAACCGGCAGAGCGGAAGAGCAGGGCAGCCCGCATCGTTTTGAAGGAATTCAAACCTCTGCGTGAAAGAGCGCGGCAGATCGGAAAAATGAAAATTATCGATATTTACAGGGAGTTATTTTTAAATGTCGATCTCCTGCAAACGCTGGTCGATAAGCAGGAAACCGCCGAAACCCTGGCGGAAATATCGAAAATAACGCTGCGCCAGATAAACAAGGGAAGGTTATACCTTGAGGATTTGGCTCCCCTGTTGTATTTGCAGGGCAAATTGAACGGAATGCCCAATACCGCTTCGATAAAGCATGTAATTATTGATGAAGCCCAGGACTATACGCCCGTTCAAATGCAGATTATCCGCGAACTTTTCCCGAACAGCAGTTTTACAATTGTCGGGGACCTGAACCAGAGCATGAACCCGTATGCGAATATCGGAAACTTGTCCACCCTAACGGAAATTTTTGATTCTCCCGGAAAATCCGTTCATATAAAGATGGGCAGAAGCTACCGTTCGACAGCGGAAATAACACGGTTTTGCAACAGAATACTGTCAATTGAACAAAATATTGAATTTGTTGACCGGAAAGGCCCCCTTCCGTATGTCAGGATTGTCCGGGACATGAATGAATGCGTTGAAAAACTTAGCGACGATATAAGGAAAATTACCGAAGAAGGATACCACTCCATTGCAGTCATCGGGAAGAACATCGAGGAAACAAGGGACATTTACCGTTTATTAAAAACGGTTACGGCATGTCATCTCGTTGTAAAGGAAGATTCCGAATTTACGGCAGGGGTAACCGTAATAGCCTCATACCTTGCAAAAGGGCTTGAATTTGACGCCGCTCTTGTTCTAAACCTTTCAAATCCCTACGAAGGCACGGAGGAACAGCGCCTTTTCTATACGGTCTGCACGCGTGCGCTGCACCGGTTGGGTATATATACATTGAATACACTGCCTGAGTATATAAAAAACATACCTGAGGACATGTACAGCGTAATACGGTAATTCACTGCCGGTATTACTCAAGGTATACGCCCTGTTCTTTCAGTGTTTTTTGCAGCAATTTAACATCAAGTGTCCTTGGACTGACACCGGTTTTTACACATAAGGCCGCCGCAGTTCCGACAGCCTGCCCCTGCGCCATGCAGGATACGGTGTTCCTTGTTGACATATGCGCTTCCCAGTCGGTACTAATCAGTCTTCCCGCTACAAGAAGATTTTCCACTCCCCTGGGCAGCAATGCGCGGTAAGGAATACCATAAACTCCCGCGTTTTTGATCGTAATCCTTGGAGCACAGTCGTGGAAACCATAAACTGCGACCTCATCATCGAACCTTTTGGCATTAATTATTTCATCTACGGTAATATCATGTTCGCATTCAACTATCCTCGTCCGTCTTACGCCGAAATGGATCGGCGTCCAACTGATATAAGAGTTTTCAAAGCCTGGAATATATTTTTTCAAAAGCCTTGACATTTCAATAACCTGTTTTCTCAGTTCCATTTCAGCCCGTGTAATTTCTTCAACATCGAGAGCATCGAGCGGTTTTATATTGGTACAGTTTATGAAAGACATATCATTTTCATGAACGGATACGGTCAACGGCCCGAACATGCCGTGCTTTTCCATGTATTCCTTTATCTCGGGGATTCTCTTCAAGTCAAAACCAATCCTTACAATATTGTCGTCACAATCCCCTTTTTTTGCATAGGCGATTTGTGTAATCATGCCATTGGCTTCGAAAAAACTCACAGCTTTTCTGATATTCACATTTGCCATTCCGAAAGGCATGCCCACATGACCGTCAGGATACGTGTCAATGCATTTTGCGCCCGCTTTGTATGCCACATCGGCATCACCGGTAGTATCAACGACTATTTTTGCCAAAACCGCTTCCCTTCCCGATTTGTTTCGATAATTACCCCTTTTGCTTCGCTGCCCTCTTTTACCGTATCGACAATCATCGTATGCAGGAGCAGTTTAACACCCGCTTCACGCATCATATCGAAAATGATGCCCTTGTATATCTCCCGGTCAATCAAAGTAGCCATTGAATCATAAGAATACCCTTTTTCCTGTTCCACATGGCCGAAACTTCCGCCTGCTTCAACGAGCCTGTCAATAATTTCCTGCGGGATTCCCTTTACGACCTGCTTTTTTTCCGCACCGGGAAATGCCTTATACAGGTTGAAGAAACTGTGAAGAGGCCCGGCTCCGTTAATCATGCTTCCGCCAAGATGGCCGAACCGCTCAATGACAACCGTTTTTGCACCATTTCTTGCCGACGCCAGGGCGGCAATTGTTCCTGCCGTCCCCCCGCCTGCGACAAGCACATCACATTCCAGTCTGACGGGTGTATATTTTTCTCTTTCAATAATTACTTTTTCCATTTTTAACCTCATAACATATATTTATTATTTAACAAAAAATTCCCCCGTTCGCCGGGTGTTTCTATAATGTATTTTATACAACTTTTCTGAAATATGTAAGTCATAAAATCCGTTTCTTATGCGGAAGATGACGAAGCTGCCCCTGTACACGGCCGATTGTTTTATTTATAATAGATACTATGCAAATTCGTAACTATATTCAGAAGAGGTTAATTTATGAAATACAAAGCCGTAATATTTGATCTTGACGGAACACTGCTTGACACTATCGATGACCTCGCCGATTCGATGAACGCGGTACTGAAACGTGCGTCTCTCCCGGTCCACGATACGGACAGCTACAGGTATTTTGTCGGAACAGGGATTAGAAATCTCGTTCGCAAAGCACTGCCTGAAGAGCTTCGCACCGACGATAATATAAAAAGATATGCCGATGCTATGGCAAAGGAATATGGAGCCAGATGGGATAAAAAAACACGGCCATACGATGGCATAATCGATATGATTAACGCTCTTTCCGGAGCAGGCGCTAGAATGGCCGTGCTGTCGAACAAACCCCATCAGTTCACGTTAAAGGTTGTCGAAAAGTTTTTGCCGGCCGGCTGTTTCGAATACGTTTTCGGAGACAGGGAAGGCGTCCCAAAAAAACCCGATCCCGCGGGCGCTCTTGAAATCTCTGGCCTTATGAAAATACCACCCGAATATTTTCTATATGTCGGGGATTCCGATACGGACATGTTAACGGCAGTATCGGCAGGCATGTACCCCGTAGGCGTAAAATGGGGCTTCAGGAAGCCCGACGAACTAATCCGCGCGGGAGCGAAAACAATACTGGAAAACCCGCGAGAATTGCTCACATTTTTCGTAAAATGACTTCTATCCGGCCTGCCGCGCCAAAATAAAACTTTTTTTTGCGTACAATCCTGTAAAGGTATTTTATGCCCTGTTTGCCTTTTTATAAATCTCAAGGCATTCATCCCTGTCCAGTTTTTTAAACGAACCGAGCATGACTGTATTATTCCAGGTGCATTTTAAACTCACCGTATTTAATTCGTCTTCACTCAGAGGGCGGCCGATCAGCTCAACAATATTTACCGGCATCCCGATTTTCTTGAAATACAGTTCGGTCTGTTCTATGCCCTGTATTGCGAGGCTGTCGTCATCGCCGTTATTAATCCCCCACACGTTTTGCGCATAACGTTTGAAACGCGCAGGATTATTTTTATATACATGACGCGCCCACGAACCCCAGATAGCGGATAAAGCAGCACCGTGCGCCTTATCAAACATGGCCGACAGCTCATGGCTTAACCTATGCGTCGCAAAATCGCCTTCCCCTCCAAGACCGGTCAGGTCATTATGCGACACACTGCCCGCCCACATAATCTCAGACGCGGCTTCATAGTCAGAAGGGTCAGACACATATTTTTCCCCATATTTAATAACTGTCCGCAGTAATCCTTCGGCAAACTGATCAGTAAGCTCATTCCCGAGCCTTGATGTAAAATATCTGTCAAGGGTATGCATAAGAATATCGGTAACACCGCACCCGCGATGGTACCTGGGAACGGTTTTTAGCAGTTCGGGATTCATAAACGAAACCACGGGCCTGTTTGCATCGCTCGAGAAACCGCGCTTAAGCATACCATCCTCGTTCGTTATTACGCAGGAATTGCTCATTTCACTTCCTGAAGCGGCAATTGTCAGTATGACGGCTACAGGAAGGCGATTGACCGGCGTGGCTTTTCTCAGGAAATAGTCCCAGACATCCGTATCGGGGTTCGCCGCCCCTACCGCAATTGCCTTCGCCGAATCAATTACGCTTCCGCCGCCCACCGCGAGTATTAAATCAACATTCTCTTCCCTGCACATCGATATGCCTTTCCGTACAAGGCTTAATACGGGGTTAGGCTTAACTCCCGAAAGCGTAATATAGGATATGCCCGACTGCGCCAAAGAGTTTTGGACCCGGTCAAGCAGGCCTGAACGGACAACGCTTCCGCCGCCGTAGTGAATTAATACCTTTTTGGCTCCAAGTTTATTAATTTCGCTGCCTGCCGCCGACTCGGCGCCCTTTCCGAAAATAACTTTTGTCGGACTGTAATAAACAAATTCGTTCATATTATTCCCTCCTTAACCAATCTTTGTTTCATCAGTCACCCGTGCAGCGGCCCGGTGGTATCGGCATCAAATTACGTACTCCGCTGATCATGCTCCGCCGCCGTGAAGCCTTTCCTTCAACCGCCCGATGCTTTCGGAAAACGGAGGGTACAGTATGCCCATGTCGGTTATAATGGCTGTAATATAACGGTTCGGAGTTACATCAAAAGCGGGGTTTCTTACATTTACCCCGTCAGGAACAATACGGAATCCGCGGATATGCGTAACCTCGCGTGCGTCGCGCTCTTCAATCGGTATCTGAGTTCCGCAGCTTATCCGGAAATCTATTGTCGATACGGGCGCTGCAATATAAAACGGAATATTGTTTTCTTTCGCAAGCACGGCGATGCCGTAAGTGCCGATTTTATTCGCGGTATCACCGTTCGACGCAATCCTGTCCGCCCCAACAATGCAGCAGTTAACCTGCCGGGTATACATAAAATATCCTGCCATATTGTCACAAATCACGTTTACGGGAATACCGTCCTCTTTCAGTTCATATGCCGTAAGCCTTGCACCCTGGAGATAAGGGCGGGTTTCACACGCGAACACGCGGATCTGTTTTCCCGCGTCATGGGCTGCACGGACTATACCTAAGGCCGTGCCGTAATCACATGTAGCAAGACTGCCTGCGTTGCAGTGAGTAAGTATCGTATCCCCGGAACGGATCAGTTCGCTGCCTAATTCACCGATTTTACGGTTGCCTGTAACATCTTCTTCGTCTATTTGCCGTGCTTCCGCGAGCGCAGCTTCCATCATTTCTTCAATGCTTTTCCCGCTGTTCTCAATAACTTTATTTACAATCCTGTCCGCAGCCCAGAACAGGTTAACGGCTGTCGGTCTCGTACTTTTTATTTCCTCGGCAATGCGTTTGACTTCTTCAACGAAGAGAGTCCTGTCTTTTGTCTTTACCTCACCCATCCCGAGCACGATGCCGTATGCGGCCGCGGCACCGATAGCGGGCGCTCCGCGTATGATCATATCCTTAATCGCTTTCGCGACCTGTTCATAAGCAGAACATTCATGCCAGATTGTTTCTTCCGGCAGTCTTGTCTGGTCAATCAGCCTTAGTACGCCGTTTTCAAAATACAGCGGCCGCATAATATACCTCCGTTTATAAAGCAGAAATGCGTTAACGCTCTGTCATATTATCCTAAAAGTAAGCCGCTCCGCCGCAGGTAATCCACGCGACAATCATAGCGGTTACCAGCGACCCAAGATATACTTTTCCTGTCTTGCGGTAGAAATATGTAGCCACAAAAAACAGTACGAAAAACTGAGGGAAAATAAGCACAAGCGCGCTCATGAACGGGCCGTCGAATATCGTAAGGCCGGTCAGCGCCCAGCCTGTGCCGTATCCAAGCAAAAACGGAACATATTCAAAAAGCGAAACAATAACCAGGCCGCCGAGCATTACATATATGTTTTTCAGCCACCATACAAGCTGTGTTTTCGCAGGCGAATCATATTCCCTGAGGCGCATCTGCCCGAACAGCCTGACTCCGCCGTTAAACAGGAAAAACACAAGGAAGAACGGCAGGTACAACAGGAACTGCGCGAAACGGCCCGGTGTGAACGGGCGCAGGAAAGGCCATATAAACCTGAGATCGGTGTTGAAACAGCGGTAGCCGACGGTTGTCAGGACATACAGGAGCCCAAACATAATGACTGCCATAATAACGGTTTTGCCAATTATTTTCCAGTCAAGCACAGTCTTATCCCTGTCGAACGATATGCCCATGTCATACATTGTAACACCAAGCTCTTTTCCTTCCCCTTTTTTATACCACCTGCGGAACAGCAAAAACGCGATGACAAACAGGACATCGAGCCACAGGATCAGCCCTCCCGCCATAAGCGTTTTGAAAACGCCGTCGGGATACGGGAACAGCCCATGCCCTAACTGCGTCACAAACGGATAAAATACCACGCTTAACAAAATGCTTGTTACAGCCATCCTGTGCCAGCTTTTCACGGGGGCCGTATACCTGTCAGGAAGCGGCTGCGCGACCGGGGCAAAGAATTTCAAAGTGAGAAGGAATGAACAAAGCGGCAGCAGCGAAATCACCGCGACCAGCAAAGCAAGACCCATGAGCAGTTCCCGCTTCATATATACCAAATCGGAAGGCGGTATATCGGGTTCAACCCCGAGCGCGGTCGTAAACCATTCCATCGCGGTGGAAATCGCTCTTATATTGTGTGTAACTCCCCTGTGCACTGTTTTCAGCAATTCCATGCGCCTCGCCGTGCCATCGGCAAAGCTGCCGTAGGTTTTATTCCATTCAACCGGCGCATCCTGGCCGCAGAATATTTTATACCTGAGTTCGGTTTTATTCAAATTCTCCGTTGTTGGCTTATAATCCCTGAAATAGTCAAACTCGTCATATTGTGCCTGAAGAAGCAGCACATTGCGGAACCTCACGTTTCCATTTTCATCCCGGACGGGTCCTTCAACTTCTCCGCACTGGATCACGATTGCGGCATGTTCCGGATTCTCGGCTGCAACGGTATACGAACTCCATGTCCCCATCGA
Organism: Clostridiaceae bacterium; assembly: GCA_012516065.1. GTDB lineage: Bacteria > Bacillota > Clostridia > DSM-8532 > DSM-8532 > DTU069. The sequence continues at coordinate 5,533 of JAAYXD010000043.1, read as the reverse complement.
ATGTCCGGTAATTCCGATTTTATCCGCCAGTACATAATCCTGCGACTGAAGCCACCTGAAAGCGGCCGTACCTCCCATTGAAGAATCAATTATGCCGTCAACATTGTCAAAGTTCATTGCTGAAAAACTCATAAACATTTTAAACCGGTTCGGACCGGATTTGGATATATCATAACCCCTGTTTCTCATTCCAATCGGATTCTCACCGTGACCAAACTCGTCAATCGACAGCGCGACGATTTTACGCCGTGCAAGCTCAATCGCAAATGCCGCGTATGTATATCCTTGTCATTCTGGTATCCGTGCATGCAAAGCACTGCCGGAGCGGGGTTTGAACTATTCACTCCGTCGGGAATGTAAAGCTTTGCGGTTATATAAGTCGATATTCCATTGTTTGTTGTGATTGGTATCCTGATCTGTTTTACGCCGACCTTCCCGAAATCGCTTTCAATATAAGAGGCGGCAAGGATTGACACAGCAGTTATTATCATACAGATAATAAATGCAAACAAGCTTTTTACTCTTTTCTTCTTCAACATAATACCCCCAAACCAATATTCTTCTTTTTTCCGAATATATCCGTTCAGGTTACACTTGTTTGCCGCCTCCGACGCAGCACAGATGCCGAGTTTATTTTACCATACAACAAGGCGGGAATAAAGGTATCCCATGTCAATAAAACAGGGTGTTTATTAACACATTTAAAAGCAAATTTTGTTATGGACTTAGCAAATAATATAATGATTTATGCGCTTAAAACAGTTAAAATAATATATGGAAAATCATTTGCCAAAGGAGGATTCGAGCTTATGTCCGATAAACCCAAATATCTCGATGAAAGTTTAAGTTTCGAGGAACGCGCCAGGGATTTGGTATCGCGTATGACTCTTGAAGAAAAAGTTACGCAGATGCTCTATAACTCTCCTGCGATTGAACGCCTCGGCATACCCGCTTATAACTGGTGGAACGAAGCTCTGCACGGAGTGGCAAGAGCGGGCGTTGCGACTATGTTTCCGCAGGCAATAGGCATGGCCGCAACCTTCGATGAAGATCTTATTTATAAAGTAGCCGATGTCATATCCACCGAAGGCCGGGCAAAATACCATGAGTTTCAGCGTAAAAACGACCGCGACATTTACAAAGGTTTAACATTCTGGTCCCCAAATATCAATATATTCAGGGATCCCCGCTGGGGCAGGGGTCATGAAACATACGGAGAAGACCCGTACTTAACGGGACGGTTGGGTGTAGCCTTCGTAAAGGGCATCCAGGGAAACGATAAAAAATACCTTAAAGCAGCCGCGTGTGCAAAGCACTTCGCCGTTCACAGCGGACCCGAAAGCGAACGTCACAGTTTTAACGCGGTAGTTTCGGAAAAAGATCTCCGTGAAACTTATCTGCCGGCATTCAAGGAACTCGTCAAGGAAGCCAATGTAGAAGGCGTAATGGGCGCATACAACAGGACAAACGGAGAACCGTGCTGCGGCAGTAAAACCCTTCTTAAGAAAATATTAAGGGAAGAATGGGGATTTAAAGGATATGTCACTTCGGACTGCTGGGCTATCAAGGACTTCCACGAATATCACGGGGTTACGAGCACGGCTCCCGAATCGGTCGCGCTGGCTGTTAACAACACCTGCGATCTTAACTGCGGAAATATGTTCGCGAACCTTTTAATTGCGCATAAGGAAGGCCTCGTTAGTGAAGAAGCAATTGATGAAGCTGTCACAAGGCTTTTCATAACGAGAATGAAACTCGGTATGTTTGATAATCCCGAGAATGTGCCTTATTCGAAAATCCCGTACTCGGTCAATGACTGCAGGGAACACCGCGAATTCGCGCTTGAAGTGTCCAAAAAGACTATGGTGCTGCTTAAGAACGAAAACAATATTCTGCCGCTTGATAAAAATAAAATCAAGTCCATTGCCGTTATAGGTCCGAACGCGAACAACCGCACGGCTCTGATGGGCAATTACCACGGTACTGCGTCAAGATATGTAACCGTTCTTGAAGGAATCCAGGACATTGTCGGGGACGATGTCAGGGTCTTTTATTCCGAAGGATGTCACCTGTATAAAGACAAGGTTGAGGAACTTGCCCAGCCCAGGGATCGCTTCGCGGAAGCAGTAGCTGCCGCCGAAATGGCCGATGTCGTCGTAATGTGCCTGGGTCTTGACGAAACGATAGAAGGCGAAGAAGGTGTTGCCGCCCAGGATTTCAGCAGCGGGGACAAGCATAACCTCGATCTGCCCGGCCTGCAGCAGGAGCTCCTTGAAGCAGTTTACCGCACGGGCAAACCTATAATACTCGTAATCCTCGCAGGAAGCGCGCTTGCGTTAACGTGGGCCGATGAACATATCCCGGCTATTATAATGGGTTGGTATCCGGGCGCCGAGGGCGGAAAAGCAATAGCATCGCTTATTTTCGGCGAATACAGCCCCTCCGGAAAACTTCCCGTGACATTCTACCGCACTGTTGAAGAACTGCCCGATTTCAGGGATTATTCAATGAAGAACAGAACGTACAGGTATATGGAAAACGAAGCGCTTTACCCGTTCGGATACGGTCTTAGTTATACCAGGTTCGAATATGGCAATATCAAAGTTGAAAAAGACACGATACAATCGGGCGAAAATTTCAACTGCTCGGTGAAAGTCAGGAATGCAGGAAATGTTGAATCTATTGAAACAGTACAGCTATATTTGAAAGATGTTGAGGCAAGCGTTGTCGTGCCGCGCTGGCAGCTCGCGGGAATCAGGCGCGTAAATCTCGCGCCCGGCGAAGAAAAGGAAGTCTCTTTCACAATAACCCCGCGGCAAATGGCACTGATCAACGACGAAGGCAAATGCATTCTTGAACCCGGTGTTTTTGAAGTATATATCGGGGGCAGCCAGCCCGATAGCAGGAGCGAAGCGCTTACGGGAACAAAAGTTCAAAAGGCCGTATTCAACGTTACAGGCGAACCGGCCGAACTTGAATATTAATAATTAAGCTTTTCATGACACCCTCCGCATACCAGGGTCTTACCGGTTGCTGTCCGGATGCCGCTTTAACTGCTGTGTATCCGGACGGCAACGCTGCTGTTCGGATAAAGCCGCAAATCGGCTGTTACCTGTTCAACGGACCCTGAATATATGGTATCATTATGCCGGAGGGTTTTTTTATGTTCCTTGAGGGTATGCACGAAAAAGGCTTATTCAAAGAAAATGATATGATCAGAGTAGTACTGAATACGGCAGAGAATTTTGATTACCCTGCGCACTGGCATAACGCGATAGAAATCGTATATTGCATTGAAAACGGTGTTGATATCAGGATAGGAAGCAGGTATATTCATCTTGACGAAAAAGATATCCTTTTTATCTGCCCGGGGGAGATACACGGGTTTAAAGCGCAGGAAGCAAAAGGAAAGCGGGCTTTTATCCAGTTTGATATAACCTCATTTGGCGGGCTTGACGAAATAATAAGCGCTTTTAATCCGCTGGTCAGCACGTTTAAACTCTCCGGCGCCAAACACGGTACGCTTCATAAAAAAATATCGGAACAGATTGACGGTATAATTGACGCGCATAATAAAAAAGAACTGTCCTATGCACTTTATTTAAAGGCAAGGATTTATGATATATTTTTCCTGCTTTCGACAAGTGCGGATGTCGATATTATGACCGATAGCCTCAAAAGCAGAAAAAATAAAATATACGGCCTTGAACGCCTTAATAAAGGCCTGTCTTTTCTCGAAAACAATTACGCAAACAATATTACGCTGAAAGACGCGGCAGCTGCGGCAGGTTTCAGTGAGTACCATTTTTCAAGGCTGTTCAGGGAGGTTACGGGTAAAAAATTTCTTGAATATTTAAATGAGTTTCGTATCCGCAAAGCCGAAACACTATTGAAAAAAACCGACATTTCAATATCCGAAGCAGCGTATGCCGTAGGCTTCAACAATACAACAACATTCAACAGGATTTTCAAGGCAATTAACGGCTGCACGCCGACGTGCTATAAAGCGAGAGTACGTTCGAACCAGGCCTATCATACCGAACTGCATCATATAAAATAGCCGGCCCGTCCTTATTTCACATCAGACAACAGCCTTTTTCACTTTAACGCCAGCGATAACTTTCTATGAACTTTATCAAAACCTTTTGCCGTGCAATTGTCTTTTCAAACCCGAAAGCCAGGAAAATCAATGGATAAATCTGGTGCGTCCCAGGTAACCTAATTGATAAATAAATGTAATCTCGTCCGGGGCAATATTATGTTAACATGTAAACACGCCGGTGAGTTTGCGTGTGCAAGAAATTGACATGCAATTGCGTTTATTATTGGAAGGAGGACAGAAATTGGGAAAACTGTTTAAATTCCCCGGCATTGTTTTACTGGCTGCTATTGTGTTAATTAACGTTTTTCCCGGCGCCGACTGTTATGCTTTATCGGAAAACGCACTATATTCCGCAAGCCATTGGGCGAAAAATGATATTGTTGAAGCGAACGATTTAAATTTGCTTACCGGTAACACTCAAGGTAATTTTCAAGCTAAAATCACAAGGGAAGAATTCAGCGAATTGGCTGTACAATTATATGAAGCGTTAAGTGGTAAAACCGCAAACGCGCCGGCAAACAATCCTTTTGTTGATACGCAGAACCCGGCGGTTGCCGCCGCGAATAAGCTCGGAATAGTTAAAGGCGTAGGAAACAACAGGTTTTTACCTGATAGCACGGCAACGAGGGAAGAAGTCAGCGTTATGCTTTATAACGCTATAAAAGCCGCAAAACCCGACTATAGTTTTAAATGCCTGAACGAACATGTATTCATCGATCAAAACGCTATATCGCCGTGGGCACAGGAAGCCGTAAAATACCTTTACAGCAGGGGTGTAGTAAAGGGCGTCGGAAATAAAACGTTCAGCCCGCGCGCCGCAACTTCCAGGGAAGAAGCGGTCATTATGGTGAAGAGAATTTATGAAGCTTTTCAAAAATCCGAACCCGAGGAACTGCCATCGCAGGTTTTCGATCCTGATATCGATATGCTGTCACGGGGCAGCGCAAGGAGCAATACAATAGAAACACTTAAACGGCTGATCTCAGCAGAAATCGGAAAACCGTACCAGTGGGGTGCAGCAGGTCCCGACAGCTTTGACTGTTCAGGCCTTGTATATTACATCTACGGCAAGCTTGGCATATCGCTGCCGAGGGTATCCGCTGCGCAGGCAAAAGCCGGAACTTATGTCCCTAAATCGGATCTGGTTTACGGCGACCTCGTGTTTTTCGCAAATGACGGGAAAAACGTGAACCATGTAGGTATATATGTCGGCAGCGGCGAATTTGTCCATGCTCCATCAAGCGGCAAAACAGTCAGGATATCCACGCTCGAATCGGGATATTATGCTAACACATATTACACAGCCAGAAGAGTAATTCCGTAATTATTATTGACTAAAAATGATTAATACGGGTTCTATAATAAATGTTGGGGTGTCGAAGTGATAACAACTTCAGTACTCCAACATTTTTTTGCAATTAAAGAGCGCAT
>JAAYXD010000042.1 GCA_012516065.1 Clostridiaceae bacterium | reverse complement strand
ATTATCGGTTTTCGGTGACGAAGGGCGACGTCCTGCAGCGTACGGGAAAGTGGGGAGCGTGTAACGGAATCAATGTCTTCATTTGCAAGAGTTATACTGCCCGGTATTTCCCGGAAAAATAAAATGTGTTAAAATAAACAGCGTATTATGCGATATTTCGAGGCATTATGCATTCTGCAGCCTCATTTTATTATGCGGAAACGGAAGTGTGAGATTATTGCCATTTGACGGAGTTGTTACAAAAGCTGTTGCCGACGAATTGAATATGAGTATATCGGGCGGGCGCATTTTCAAGATATATCAGCCCGAAAATGACAGTCTCGTATTTCATATACGGACCGGAAAACGCAATGTCAAGCTTTTTATAAGCTCGAACGCGAATTCGGCGCGAATCCACCTTACGGAACTGGATTTTGAAAACCCCGATTCCCCGCCCATGTTCTGCATGCTCCTGAGAAAGCACCTTTCGGGCGGCAGAATAGTTAATGTCCGTTTTCATGATTATGAAAGAATCATTACTATCGATATTGAAGCGACGGATGAGCTTGGAGACAAAAATATTAAAAAGCTTGTGACGGAAATAATGGGACGCCACAGCAATATCATTCTGCTCAATCCGGAAGGGAAAATTATAGATGCTATAAAACACGTAGATCACGGCATGAGCAGCGTGCGTGAAATAATGCCCGCAAGGCAGTATTTCCCGCCGCCGGCACAGGATAAAATCATACCGTCGGAACTTGATTTTGAAGAATTTATAGAATCGGTATCCGGAACAGATAAACCTTTTGACAAAATATTGCTGTCATCGGTTCTTGGTTTCAGTCCGGTTTTATGCCGTGAAATATGCCACCGCGCGGGAATTGACACCGACATCGGCTTCGCATCGGTCAACCGGACTAAACTGCCCGATGCTGTAAAAATATTAAAACAGATGGTAAAATCATGGGAACAGCGTAATTATTCGCCCTGTGTAGTATATGACGCGAAAACGGGGAAACCCCTTGATTTTCATGCCGTAAGCCTCACCCATTACGGTTCTTTCGAAATCTTCGAATCCATCAGTGATGCAATAGATAAATTTTACAGGGTCAGGGAAATAAAAAGCAGCATCAGTAAAAAAGCCAGCGATCTGAACCGGATTGTGCGCCAGAATATTGAAAGGTGCGAAAAGAAAATTCAAATCCATATTGATACCCTGGAAAAGAATTCGGATCCTGATATATACCGTTTATACGGCGAATTGATAACAGCCAATATCCACAGCCTTTTCAAAGGAATGAAAAAATGTTCGCTGATGAACTATTATGATCCCGAACAAAAATATGTTGAAATAGAACTAGATGAAAACCGGTCGCCGCAGGAAAACGCGCAGTGGTATTTTAAAAAATACAATAAGGCGAAAACAACCCGCAGCTTCGCTATGGAACAGTTGGAACTGGCAAAATCTGAACTTGAGTACCTTGAAAATGTCCTGTTCAGTATTGAAGAAGCCGATTCCGCCGAGATTATCGAGCAAATCCGCGAAGAACTGCGTAACCAGGGATATATTCATAAAACGAACAGTCGAAGGAAGCCTTCCGCGGAATCAATACCGCTGAAATTCATATCAAGCGAGGGATATCCTATATGGGTAGGCAGAAATAACGTGCAGAATGACGAATTGACTCTTAAGCGGGCAAAACCTACCGATATGTGGCTTCATACAAAAAATATTCCCGGTTCGCATGTTATCGCGCGTATCCCCGATCCGATACCCGACAAGTCGCTGATTGAAGCGGCAAGACTTGCGGCATGGTTCAGCAGGGCACGCAATACAACCAGGGTCGAAGTGGACTATACGAGAGTAAAATACGTAAAAAAACCACCCGGCGCGAAACCCGGAATGGTTATCTATACAAATTATAATACCGTGATTGTTGATCCCGAAAAACCCGAGAACGGCAGCGACATAAATTAACACACCGCTAATATACCCGTGATTCAGAACAGCCTGCTGCAGACCCGGTTAACATTATAGATTATCTTCTCCCTGTCGAGAGTTTTGTAATCTCCTTTGTCGTAAAGCATTCTCCCGTTGACAAACACGGTTTCAACATCTGCGGCCTGGGCGGAGTAAGCAAGGTTTGAAATGAGCTTATGGCTCGGAAGATAATGCGGTTTTGATATGTTCACAATAATCATATCCGCATAATAGCCTTCTTTAATACGGCCGGTATTATGAAAACCAAGCGCTTCGGCGCCGTTTACCGTTGCCATTTTGAATGCTTCTTCAGCCTTTACAGCCGTTGGATCAAGGCTCTTACCCTTGTGTATAAGCGCCGCAAGGTTCATTTCTTCCCACATGTTAAGGTTGTTGTTGCTTGAAGCACCATCGGTGCCGAGCGCGACATTAATGCCCTTTTTAAGAGCGTCGGGAACAGGCGCTATTCCGCTTGCAAGTTTAAGGTTGCTGCCCGGGTTATGGATAAATGACACGTTTTTTTGTTTCATTTTATCCATATCCTGATCGGTAACATGAACACAGTGCGCCGCTATCGTCGGAACATCAAACAAACCGATATCACAGAGGTGTCTCACAGGGGTCTTTCCGTACTGCTGCACACAGTCGTTGTGTTCCTTAACCGTTTCGTCAACATGTATGTGTATATATGCTCCGAACTTTTGGGCAACATCTCGAATTGCAGCTATATACTGCGGCGAACAAGTATAAACGGCATGCGGGGAAAACGCTACCCTAATACGTCCGTCCCCGGCGCCGTTCCAGTTTTTAAAAAGTTCAATAGCTTCGGACAGCCTTTCATCTTTCGAGTAATCATCCAAAACCGCGCCGTTTATCAGCCCGCGCGATAAAAGAGCTTTAAGCCCGGACTGCGCCGTAGCTTCGGCCACTTTGTCCATAAAATAATACATATCCGCAAAACATGTGGTTCCCCCGGCGATCATTTCGAGCATGGCCAACTGTGAACCCCAGTATATGTCTTCGGCGTTCATTTTCGCTTCTATCTTAAATATATGTTCATAGAGCCATGTATGAAGAGCCATGTCATCGGCATAGCTGCGCAACAGCGTCATCGGGGTATGCGTATGGGCATTTACGAGACCGGGCAGTAAAACTTTGCCTTCTCCATTGATTACATTATATCCGGATATATCGGGCATTCCGGTTCCGACATACGCAATTTTTTCGCCGTCTACAACAACATTCGCATTTTCGAGGATTTCCAGCTCGTCATTGTAAGAAACAACGGTTATATTCTTTATGACAAAACCCATAGCAATACCTCCGCATAAATGAATCCGGAACAATTATACCGCCCTGTTCCGCCGCTTGTCAAAGCTGGTGGTATCTATGCATCAGGACCTGCGGAAATAATGTTCATGAAACGGGAGGATTAAAGATGATTATCAAGCATTCTTGACAAATCCTCTTTTGATCTTGCTCCTACGACACTCTCGGCAATATTCCCGTTTTTAAATACCATTATGGTCGGGATGCTCATTACGCGATATCTTTGGGCAAGTTCATTTTCATCATCTACATTCACCTTGCCGACCTTTACCCTTCCTTCATAATCAATTGCCAGTTGATCAATAATGGGCGATACCATCCTGCACGGACCGCACCATGCCGCCCAAAAATCCACAAGTACGGGTTTATCCGATTCCAATACCTCTTTGTCAAAATTATCCTTTGTTAAAGTCAATACCTTATCATTCATTAATAAACATCTCCTTCCTATCGCCATATAACGAGGCTGATAAATTATAAACTACCTTTATGTTGCAACAAAAAAGCAGTTTTCAGTCATACCGGTTAAAAAAGAATTGGCGGTTAAGCTTTAATACAGTTTTTTACAGCTAAAATAATTTCTTTTATTTTATTTTCTCTGTCCTCAGCATCTTCCGTACTGTCGAACAGGCATTTTTCTATTTGATTTTCAAGTATCGTTATTGTACTTTTTTTAATTATACCTTGAACTGCTGAAAGCTGGACAAGAATGTCAACGCAATATTTGCCGTCACGGACCATTTCGATAATCGCGTCAATTTGCCCTCTGGCAGTTTTAAGAAGATTAATAAGTTCATTTGCTTTATTCCTGCTTTTCATAAAGCCTCCTCTCCCTCCCCCCAGGGGTGGGGTATGCTTACATTATATTACCACTTTAGCTATTTGTCAACAGCTTATAATCTATTTTCGTGTTTACTCCGTGATAATATCACCCAATTAATTATTCCGGTATTCATCAGGCAAATAGGTTAGTAAGCTATATCCCCAAATTTAATGGGAAATTCGCTGTAGTACCTGCCATCTCAGAAAATGCGCATACACTACTTTACAGGACTTTCGCAAGAAATGCCTTCAGGCGGTCGCTTGAAGGATTTGAAAACAACTCGGAAGGGGATTTTTCTTCCACTATTTTTCCTTCATCCATAAATATAATCCTTGTGCCAACTTCACGTGCAAATCCCATTTCGTGGGTCACTACCACCATGGTCATTCCGCTGCCGGCAAGCTTACGCATGACATCAAGCACTTCACCCACCATTTCCGGATCAAGAGCGCTTGTCGGCTCGTCAAACAGCATGACATCCGGTTCCATACACAGGGCCCGTACTATCGCAATTCTCTGTTTCTGGCCTCCTGACAACTGTGAAGGGTAAGCGTTCATTCTATCCGCCAGGCCTACCCGTTCCAGGAGTTCCACAGCTTTACGGACGGCTTGTTCCCGGGGCTGTTTAAGCACCTTTATGGGGCTGAGAATCATATTATCCAAAACAGTCATATGAGGAAATAATTTAAACTGCTGAAATACCATACCCATCTTTTGTCGATGCTTATTGATATCTACCCTGGGATCCGTAATATCGGTTCCTTCGAAGAATATCTTTCCGCCTGTCGGCACTTCCAGCAGGTTAAGACATCTGAGAAAAGTAGACTTTCCGCTGCCGGAAGGCCCAATGATTACCGCTACGTCACCTTTACGTATTTCGGCATCTACCCCATCTAATGCTTTTATACTGCCAAAGCTTTTTGATAGATTTTCCACCTTTATCAATACTTCACCGATCACTGCTGCGAAGTCTCCTTTCCATTATCTCCACTCCCTTAGACAACAGCACAACCATGAAAAGGTATATCAACGCCACTGCAATTAAAGGCATAAAAGCATCATATGTACGCCCTCGGATAATATCGCCTCCCTTTGCCAAATCCTGCAAAGCGATATAACCTGAAATTGAAGTTTCTTTTAAAAGAACAATAAACTCGTTAGCAAGGGCGGGCAAAACATTTTTGAATGCCTGTGGGAGGATGATGTAATACATCGTTTGGAAAAAGTTTAACCCGAGACTTCGCCCGGCTTCCATTTGCCCTGTATCAATTGACATAATGCCAGAGCGGACAATTTCGGCTACATAAGCACCCGAATTAATACCAAAAGCAATAATTGCCGCTATTACTTTATTGACATTAACAGAAGCGAAAACGACAAAGTATATAATAAGAAGCTGTACTACGACCGGGGTCCCGCGAATAACGGTAACATATAATTTACACAGGGCATCCGGTAACTTCATCTTCCCGGTTTTGTCGTGAGTTGATCGTATTATGGCTATAATGAAACCGATAAAAATACCGATTAAAGCAGAAAAGAATGTTACTTCCAGAGTAATGCCTAATCCATTAAGTAAATACTTCCAGCGGTTATCAGTTATAAAGTTGTTAATAAATTTTACCCGGAAATCATTTATCCATTCAGCCAACACTATACTCCTGTTCTAAGAAGATAACGGGCGGTAATAAACCGCCCAATCAACCAATGGGGTTTTCTATTCTGCCGATATGTACTTGTTAATAATGCTCTGAAGCGTTCCGTCTTCGGAAAGCTCTTCCAGCGCTTTATTTATTTTATTCAGTAAATCTACGTTTTTCTTCGAAACCGCTATAGCATATTCCTCCACGGTATACGCTTCCGGAAGGATTTTCAGCCCTGGGTTTTGCTGAACAAAAACCTTAGCCGGTTCATTATCAATAACAACCGCATCAACTTTACCCTGAATCAAAGCCTGCACCGCTTCAACGCCTTTGCTGTACCGCTGGACATCAGCATCCGGCAGCTCATCGGTAACATAAATGTCTCCGGTAGTGCTTTCCTGCACCCCGATTGATTTATCGGCCAGATCATCCGGGCCGGTAATATCTGAATCTTCCCGTACAATAATGACCTGGGAAGCGGTTGTGTAAGGCACTGAGAAATTAACACTGACCAGCCTGTCTTCCGTTACTGTCATTCCCGCAACGCCTATATCAGCTTTTCCTGTTTGAACCGCACCGATAATGGAATTAAACTCCATGTCCTCAATAACCAGTTCTTTTCCCAGTTTTTTTGCAATAGCCTGGGCGATTTCAACGTCAATACCGACAATGGTTTCGTTTTCGTAATATTCATACGGGGGGAAAGCTGCGTTTGTCGCCATTACAAGCTTACCACCATCTTTACCGCATGCTGAAAATGTTACCATTAAGACAACCACAATTAACACCGGAATAATTTTTCTAAACATTTTCATTTTGCTCAGTCTCCTTTGCTT